>NZ_CP021913.1:681428-1022142 GCF_002814095.1 Sagittula sp. P11 | reverse complement strand
TCGAGGGTTGCCAGCAGCGGCGCCGCGGCCTTTCGTGTCCGGTCGAGCCGCCCGCCCCGCGTCACCGCAAGCGGCGCCGCCAGTCCCGGCGCGATGCTGGCCGCCACCGCCCCGAGGAGCGCACGGTCAGACGCCTCTGCCGACAGGACCACCGTCGACCACGTGCCGTCGATGTAGTCGGAGCGGACATGGCGCAGGGTGCCGTCCGGGCCGGTGATCCGGGTCACGGCCAGGCTGGCGTCGCGGGTGCGGATCGCCGAGCCGCCCTCTGCCTGAAGCGCCACGGTGTCGCGGTGCAGGGCCTGCGCCTCTGGCCGCGAGAGGGTGGCAAAGCGGTAGCGGAGAGAGGACCCGCCGTGGTCCCAGACGGTAAACGCGCCTTCCGGCGGGGCGGTGGCCGCGGTCGTGGCCGGGAAAAGGAGCGACAGCCCCAGCGTGTCGAGGTGCCGCCATGTCCAGCCGTCCCGCGCGATGCGGTCCGTCAGATCCTGCGCCAGTGCGGCCATGTGCAGCGCAGAGGGCGCGGTGCCGTAGGCGGTGTGGACGAAACCGTGCATCGCCGCCTCCGCACCGGGGGGCCAGTCGGGGATGATTGGGGCGTCGAGCGTCCCTTCGAAGGCCAGTGCGACCTGAAGGAAACGCCGGTCCTGGATCGAGAGGTCCTCGGCGGTGAAGGGGGCGGTTAGGTCGACCGTCTCCTGCGCCAAGGCGGGCCGCCACGGGGGCAGGGCCAGCAGAAGGAGCACGAAAAGGGTGCGCAAAGGTCCGGTCATGAAAGATCGCAGCAACGAATGGTCTGTCCGGGCAGCCTGCCACGCGGACCCACGCGCGGCAATCGCTTCCGCCCCGGCGGTGTCCGCTGGCAGCGCAGGCTTCGGCCGGTCAGGGGGCCTTCTGCGTCACCGCCACGATGGGACCCATGCGCCGCCCGAGGTCGTTGCGCCCCAGTTCCGGCGCGTAGAGCCGCGAGACGTTGCCGTCGAGGAACAGCGCGTTGGGCAGCTTCAGACCGTCGCGGAAGAAACGGCCGAACTCGTGGAAGGTCACGAGGCTCTGCGAGATCGCGAAGACCGCGCGCTTGCCGTCCTTCGAGGTGCCGACGCCGTTGCGGATGTAGCGCGAGGTTGAGTCGGGCAGGAAGCGGGGGTGCAGCTCTCCGCCGATCACCAGCATCGGGCCGGACTGTGTCGCGTCGCGGCAGGCGGGTTTCGCGGCAAGGAAATCGCGGGTCTCGTAGACGCGGGCGCGCTTGTCGGTGATGCAGAGCACGCCATTGGGCAGCAGGCCGAAGTTGCCCGGCCCGGGGGAGGAGATGACGCGCATCTCTTCCTTGCCGTCCTCGACGTAGTGGCCGACCGGGGCGCGGTCCTCGTGGTACATGCCGGCGTTCATCGCGAAGGCGAGCGTCTCGCCGTTCTCGGCCAGCATCGCCTCCAGCCGCGAGAACTGGCCGATGGGCTGGCCGTTGGCGTCGGCGCGGAAGAGGCGCAGGTCCTCCTTCGTGGCGTCGACCTCGCAGACGGCGTAGCGGATCGACTCGAACTCGACGTTCTGGCAGGTTACCGCGCCGGAGGGCGCTGCCACCGAGGCGAGCAACGCCGTCAGCGCAAGGCAGACACGGAGCATGGGGTCAGCCCTCCACGTCGCGGCGCACGGTTTCGTCGGAAAACAGGCGCCGGGCCTCGTCGAGATTGTCGAAGGTTTCGTCCAGGCGGAAGCGCAGCTCGGGCGCGAACTTCAGCGTCAGCCCCTTCGAGACGGCGCGGCGCAGCTCGCCCTTGTTGCGGTCGAGGAGCGCGAACATGTCGTCGGCGTTCTGCCCGCCCAGGGGCACGACATAGGCCGTGGCGACCTTGAGATCGGGGGAAACGCGCACTTCGCCGACCGTGATCGAGAGGCGGTTGAGCTCCGGATCGTGAACGTCGCCGCGCATGAGCACATCCGACAGCTGACGCCGGATGACTTCGCTCACCCGGAGCTGACGTTGGCTTGGCCCGGGGCCGTCTTGGAATCTGTTGCGTGCCATGGGGGGAGAAGTAGAGCGAAGCTGTCGCTTTGCCAAGCGCCGACGACCGCTGTATGGGATCGCAACGGACTTGAGGAGTGTGGACGATGACGGATCAGCCAGGTGTCGTTGTAACGGGCGTTTCCGGACGCATGGGTCAGATGCTCGTGAAGGAGGTCATGGCCTCGGACCGGCTGACCCTTGTCGGCGCACTGGAGCGCGAGGGCCACGACTGGGTCGGGCGCGACCTGGGGCTGGCCATGGGCGCTGCCGAGATGGGCCTGAAGGTGAGCGACGATGCGCTCGAGGCGTTCTCGCGCGCGCAGGCGGTGATCGACTTTACCGCCCCGGCGGCGACCGTGGCGTTTTCCGAACTGGCGGCGCAGGCGCGGGCGGTGCACGTGATCGGCACCACGGGGCTGTCGGATGACGACATCGCCGCCATCGACCGCGCGGCGCACCACGCGGTGGTGGTCCGGGCGGGGAACATGTCGCTGGGCGTGAACCTGCTGACGCGGATGGTGAAGCAGGTGGCTTCGGCTCTGGATGCCGACTGGGACATCGAGGTGATCGAGGCGCACCACCACCACAAGGTCGACGCGCCCTCGGGCACCGCTCTGATGCTGGGCGAGGCCGCGGCGGAGGGGCGGGGGGTGAAGCTGGCGGATGTGTCCGACCGGGGCCGCGACGGGATCACAGGCGCGCGGAAGCGGGGCGACATCGGTTTCCACGCGATCCGCGGCGGCGACATCATCGGCGAGCACGAGGTGCTGTTCGCCACGCCGGGAGAGCGGATCGTGCTGAAGCACGTCGCCTCCGACCGGACGCTCTTTGCGCGCGGCGCGCTGAAGGCCGCGCTCTGGGGGCAGGACAAGGGGCCGGGTCACTACGACATGCTGGACGTGCTGGGACTGGGCTGACGGCGTCCCCGCGCCCTGACCGGCGCGCCGCCCACCCGCCCACCCTCGGCGCCCCGCTCAGCGCGCGGGGACGCCGGGGTGTGGGGTCAGGCAGGGAGTTTATGGCGCATTTGTCCGGTTGGGTGAAGGCCGGGTCGTTCGGGTTTCTTTCACAATTGCGATGTTTGGCGGAAATCCGGCGCTGGTGTTTCGCGCTGGCGGCCGCAGGATACGATGCGTGCCGTTCTTTCGATAATCCGATATTCTCATTGGCGCCCGCAGCCCTTGGATTGCTTCCAGGTTGGCGAGGTGTCTCGAGATGTGATCCCAAAACCCTATACGATATTTATGGGTTGCGCGGATGATCTGATGTCCCGCCTTAGAGGTTTGCGCCGACTTTATGGCTGCGATCCATTCGCTGGAACTTGTTTTTTCCCGATGTTGGTACAGCAGGGCTTCCCCTGCGAAAGCGCGGTTATGACGCTTTGGGCGTGAGGCGACGTCTGGGATGACTTGCACATTTCAGATATTTTGGGGATTGAGTTGTGTTCTGAAGGTGGCCGCTGGCGTGAGGCGCGCTTGTACAGCCGCGACGGGTTACGGCACGGGGTGTGCTCCTCGGAAACTGGCGCTGACCGGCCCGCTCAGGTGCGTGGCCTAGAAGTCGATGGCGAGGCCCTTCTTCTCCCAGTCGCCGTAGCGCACGGGTTCCGGGCCGTCGCGGCCGCCGTACTCCTTGGGGAGGGCCTTTGCCTCGGCCTCCGCCTTCGCCCGGCGCTCCGCCGCTTCGGCAAGGGCGCGTTGCGCGGCGGGGGGCAGGTCGCTTTCGGGGGTCTCGGGCATGACGGTCCTCGCTGGGCTTTCCTAGGGCGATGGCTGTTGATATAGGCGCCCGGTGCCGTCCGGGGCAAGCCCGGGCCAGATTCCGGAGACTCCATGGCAGACCCCAGCCCGGCCCGTCTGGCCGCCGTCGACCTGTTGGACATGGTGCTGGTGCAGCACCGCCCGCTGTCGGAGACCGACCGTCTCGACCGGCTGGAGGCGCCCGACCGCGCGGCGGCGCAGCGGCTGGCGACGGAGGTGCTGCGCGCGCTGGAGCGTGCCGACCGGGTGCTGAAGCCGCATCTCAGGAAGGCCCCGGCGGGGCGCGTCATGAATATCCTCAGGCTGGGCGCGACGGAGCTCTGCACCGGCGGTGCCGCGCATGGCGTGGTCAGCGACTGCGTCGAGATCGCCGCGCGCGGCAAACGGACGCAGGGCGCGAAGGGGCTGGTCAACGCCGTTCTGCGCAAGGTGGCCGAGACAGGCCCGGCGGAGTGGGCGAAGCTTCGGGTGCCGCGCCTGCCGAAGTGGCTGCGCGCCCCGCTGGCGGAGGCCTGGGGCCCGCAGGCGGTGGCGGCGATGGAGCGCGCGCATTTCGCGGGCGCGCCGGTCGACCTGACGCTGAAAGGCGACCTGCCGGAGGGCTTGCCGGGCGAGACGCTGCCCACCGGCTCGGTGCGCCTGAAGGACGCGGGCCAGGTGAGCGCGCTGCCGGGCTTTGCCGAGGGCGCGTGGTGGGTGCAGGACGCCGCCGCGGCGCTGCCGGTGAAGCTGCTGGGCGACGTGACAGGCCTCGACGTGCTGGACATGTGCGCGGCGCCGGGCGGCAAGACGCTGCAACTGGCCGCCCGGGGCGCGCGTGTGACCGCGCTCGACATCTCGGAGGCGCGGCTGGCGCGGGTGCGCGAGAACCTCGACCGCTGCGGGCTGGAAGCCACGCTGGTGGCGGGTGACGCGCTGGAACATCGCGGGCAATACGACGCCATCCTGCTGGACGCGCCCTGTTCGGCGACCGGCACGATCCGCCGTCATCCCGACCTGCCGCATGTGCACATGGGCGAGAAGATCTCGGAACTGATCGGGCTGCAGGGCTGGATGCTGGATCATGCGCTGTCGCTGCTGAAACCGGGCGGCCGGCTGGTCTATGCCACCTGTTCGCTGCTGCCCGACGAGGGCGAGTGCCAGATCGAGGAGGCGCTGGAGCGTCATCCCGGCCTGCGCGTCGTTCCGGCCGAGGCGCCCTGGATCGAACCTGCGTGGCAGAGCGAGGAGGGCGGGCTGCGGCTCAGGCCCGATTTCTGGGCGGAGCGCGGCGGCATGGACGGTTTCTACATGGCCTGCGTGACCAAGGACTGATCCGCGGCCTTGCCGGTGGCGTTCGTTAATGACTTTGTCTAACGCGGAAGCTATGATCCCGCGCAAGCGCCCGCAAAGGGCCGTTCCCGTCAAGGGTCCCCGGAAGGGCAACGAGGCAAGGCAGCGATGACGACGCAGCGCAACTGGCGGACCGCGCCGGAGCGGGTCATGAACCGTGTGCACGCACGGCTGGCCGCACGTGCGCGTGCGGCGGACGGATTTGTCAGCCAGCCGGAACCGCGCACCGTGGGTTTCTTTGCCAAGGGGCGGCAGATGTGCGCGGGCAACCTGATGTTCGCGGGCCATTTCGTCGAGGCGCCGGGCGCCATGCTCTGGGACATCCCGGCGCCGGACGCCACGTTCACCGAGGAAATCAACGGTTTTGCCTGGCTCGACGATCTCGCGGCGGTGGGCGACATCAAGGCGCGCAAGCTGGCGCAGGAGTGGCTCTGGGGCTGGATCGCGCGGTACGGGCGCGGCACCGGGCCGGGCTGGACGCCGGAACTGACCGGGCGGCGGCTGATCCGCTGGATACATCACGCGCTGTTCGTGCTGCGCGGCCTTCCGTCGGAGAAGAGCGAGGCGTTCTATGCCGCCCTGGGCGCGCAGGCGACGTTTCTGGCGCGGCGCGGTGCCTCGGCCCCGCCGGGGCTGGCGCGGTTCGAGGCGATGACCGGGCTGCTTTACGCGGCGCTGTCGCTGGAGGGGATGGAGGCGCATGTCGATCCGGCGCGCGAGGCGCTTGGCGCGGAATGCCGGCGGCAGGTGTCGGCGCAGGGCGGCATCCCGACGCGCAACCCGGAGGAACTGCTTGAGGTCTTCACCCTGCTGACATGGGCGCAGGCGGCGCTGGAGGAGGCGGACCTCGTCCCCCACAAGGACCACCTTGAGGCCATCGCGCGGATCGCGCCCACATTGCGCACATTGCGCCATGCGGACGGCGGGCTGGCGCGATTCCATGGCGGCGGGCGCGGTCTGGACGGGCGGCTGGACATGGCGCTGGCGGCCTCCGGATCGAAGAAGCGGCAGGCGGACGGGCTGGCGATGGGGTTCGCGCGGCTTTCGGCCGGGCGCACGAGCATCGTCATCGATGCCGCCGTGCCGCCGGTCGGGGCGGCTTCGGGCAACGCCCATGCTTCCACCCTCGCGTTCGAGCTGACTTCGGGCCGACGGCCGCTGATCGTCAACTGCGGCTCGGGCGGCGGGTTCGGCGAGGACTGGCGCCGCGCGGGGCGGGCCACGCTGTCGCATTCGGTGCTGTGCCTGCAGGGCTACAGCTCGGCCCGGCTGGCGGCGCCGCGCTGGGTCGGACAGGCGCGGCGGGAACTGCTTGAGGACGCACCGAAGCACGTGCCGATCCAGATGACCCACCTTGCCGAATCGCTGCGCTTCGAAGGTGGGCACGACGGCTATGTCGCCGTGCAGGGGCTGACCCATGCCCGGTCGCTGGAGCTGTCGCTGGACGGGCGGAGCCTGAGGGGCGAGGACTACCTCGTCGCGCTCGACGGTCCGGCGAAGAAGCGGTTCGACAAGGCGATGGACGCGGTGAAGCTGGGGGGGCTGCCCTACGAGATTCGCTTTCACCTGCATCCGGAGGTCGATGTGACCGTCGACATGGGCGGCAACGCGGTGTCGATGGCGCTCCGGTCGGGCGAAATCTGGGTGCTGCGCTTCGACGGCGGCGTGGATTTGACCCTCGAACCCTCGGTGTATCTCGAAAAGGGGCGATTGCGGCCACGTGCGACGAAGCAGGTGGTTCTATCCGGGCGGGCGATGCAGTATGCGACGCGCGTCCGGTGGTCATTGGCCAAGGCGCAGGAGACCGCGCTGGCCGTGCGCGATCTTGCGCAGGATCCGACGGACGTCTGAGTCTGACCCTTGGAGTGCCCCACATGACCGACCTCGCACCCGTGCGCCGCGCGCTGATTTCCGTTTCCGACAAGACCGGCCTGATCGAGCTGGCCCGCGCGCTGGCCGACCTGAAGATCGAGCTGCTGTCCACGGGCGGGTCCGCCAAGGCGATCCGCGACGCGGGCATCGAGGTGCGCGACGTGTCCGACCTGACCAACTTCCCCGAGATGATGGACGGCCGGGTGAAGACGCTGCATCCCAAGGTGCATGGCGGCCTTCTGGCGCTGCGCGACAACGGGATGCACGTGGCGTCCATGGCCGAGCACGGCATCGTGCCGATCGACCTGCTGGTGGTGAACCTCTACCCGTTCGAGGCGGCGCTGGCGCGCGGTGCGAACTATGACGAGATGATCGAGAACATCGACATCGGCGGCCCGGCGATGATCCGCGCCGCGGCGAAGAACCATGCCTTCGTGACCACGGTGGTCGACGTGGAGGACTACGGCGCGCTCCTGGAAGAGATCAAGGCGAACGGCGGGGAAGAGGCGCAGACCACGCTCGGGTTCCGCAAGAAGATGGCGCAGATCGCCTACGCCCGCACCGGCGCCTATGACGCCGCCGTGTCGACCTGGATGGCCGGTGCCATCGGCGAGACGACGCCGCGCCGTCGTGTGTTCGCGGGCGAACTGAAGCAGACCATGCGCTATGGCGAGAACCCCCACCAGAAGGCGGCGTTCTACGTGGACGGCACCAACCGCCCCGGCGTTGCGGTGGCCGAGCAGCTTCAGGGCAAGGAGCTGAGCTACAACAACATCAACGACACCGACGCGGCCTTCGAGCTGGTCAGTGAATTCCTGCCCGGCGACGGCCCGGCCTGCGCGATCATCAAGCACGCCAACCCCTGCGGCGTGGCGAAGGGCGCGACCCTGCTTGAGGCCTACCAGAAGGCGTTCGACTGTGACCGGACCTCTGCCTTCGGCGGGATCGTGGCGCTGAACGGGACGCTGGACGCTGCCACGGCCGAGGCGATTTCCGAGATCTTCACCGAGGTGGTGATCGCGCCGGCCATCGACCAGAAGGCGCGGGACATCTTCGCGAAGAAGAAGAACCTGCGCCTGATCCTGGCGCCGGGCCTGGCCGACACGTCGGAGCATCGCGTGTCCTATCGGCAGGTGTCCGGCGGGATACTGGTGCAGGACATCGACAACGGCGTGCTGACGGTGGACGACCTGAAGGTGGTGACGAAGATCGCGCCGACCGACGCGCAGATGGAGGACCTGCTGTTCGCGTGGAAGGTTGCCAAGCACGTGAAGTCCAACGCCATCGTCTACGTCAAGGACAAGGCCACCGTGGGTGTCGGCGCGGGCCAGATGAGCCGGGTGGATTCCGCCCTGATCGCCGCCAAGAAGGCTGAGCGGATGGCCGAGGCGCTTGGCCTGCCGGAGCCGCTGACCCGCGGGTCCGCCGTGGCGTCTGACGCGTTCTTCCCCTTCCCCGACGGGCTGATGGAAGCGGCGGCGGCGGGTGCCACCTGCGTGATCCAGCCGGGCGGCTCGATGCGCGACGACGAGGTGATCGCCGCAGCCGACGAGGCTGGCTTGGCGATGGTCTTTACCGGGATGCGGCACTTCCGCCACTGATCGGTGTGATTGCGGCCTGCCGTTTCACGCAGCCTTGGGTTGTGCGCGCTTTCGGGCGCGCGTAGCCTCTCGGCAGGTGGGGCAGGGCCTCCGGATCGGGCGGCCGCGTCGTCATCCGGCGCGCCGCCTCTGGCAGATTGCGAAGAGTTGATTGAAAACGGACCTATCCTGCCCGGTCGAGACCGGTTAACAGGGCCGGGTTGAAAATGAACGAGACGGCAGTGGCAGGCAGGCAAAGCGCAGTACGGCAAGGGACCCTCCGGTTGGTCTGGTGGGTGGCTTTCTGGGTCTTCGTGATCGACCAGATCTCGAAGATCTGGGTGGTGCATGTGCTAGACCTCGCCACGCGGCTGAAGATCGAGGTCTGGCCGCCGTTCCTGAATTTCCACATGGCCTGGAACTACGGCATCAACTTCGGCCTTCTGGCCGGAGAGGCGCCCGCGACACGGTGGATCCTGATCTCCGTGGCGCTTGGCATCGTGCTGTTCGTGCTGGTCTGGATGCGCCGCGACCCGCCGGGCAGGCTTGGCCTGATCTCTGCCGGGATGCTGATCGGTGGCGCGCTGGGGAATGTCGTGGACCGCGTGCTCTATGGTGCGGTGGCGGATTTCCTCAACATGTCCTGCTGCGGCTTCTCCAACCCCTTCGCTTTCAACGTCGCGGATATCGCGATCTTTGCCGGGGCTTTCGGGCTCGTGATCTTCCCGTCGGCGAAAAACACCTGATCTTCGGGGTTTGATGCCGGGATGGGCGTGACGGCGCCGTCCTGATGCGTTAGAAGCGGTCAGACCATGGGTGAACGGAGGGTGTGATGCGGCTTGCGCATCTGGCGATCATTGTGATGACGGGCGCGCTGGCGCTGTCGGCCTGTTCGCGCAGCGGCGAACCGAAGCCGTTGCACGACCTGCGTTCCAACAGCGGTGAGCCGGAAGAGTTCGCCATCGTTCCCAACAAGCCGCTGACCATGCCGCAGACCTTCGCGGAACTGCCGCAGCCCACGCCGGGCAGCGCCAACCGCACCGACCAGACGCCGAAGGCCGACGCCGTGGCGGCGCTTGGCGGCAATCCGGCGGCGCTGCAGCCGGGCGCGGCCGGTTCCATCGGCGCGGGCGACGCTGCCCTCGTGCAGCAGGCCAGCCGTTACGGTCGCGACAACACCATACGCCAGACGCTGGCGGCAGAGGATCAGCAGTACCGCAAGAACAAGGGCCGCTTCTCGTGGTCCATCGTGCCGCGCGACGATTACGAACGCGCGTACCGCGGTCAGAAGCTGGATTCCTATTCCTGGCTGCGCCGCTATCGTCAGGCGGGCGCGCGGACGCCGTCGGCACCGCCGGCCCCCTGATCCGCATCTGAAATCGGGCGATCCTGGCTCCCGCAGTCCTGTGGCTGCGGGGCCTTTGCTGTGAATGTACGGCAAACCGCAGATGCGGACCGGCCTGCGCTTCACGTCCCCGTCACCACTGCGCGAGGGACACCAGAGTTAACTTGAAGTTAATGGCCGCCTGCGTACCTATTGTGTCAACCTTTCCCTAAGAGAGATGAAAACGAGATGCGCCAACTTCCCATGGTCCTGTCCCTGCTCGCGGCGCCTCTGGCGGCGCAGGTCGCGCAGGCCGAAGTGCCGGTCACCACATACACGCTCGACAACGGAATGGATGTCGTGGTGATCGAGGATCACCGCGCCCCGGTGGTCGAACACATGGTGTGGTACAAGGCCGGTGCCGCCGACGAGGAGCGCGGCGTATCGGGCGTGGCGCATTTCCTCGAACACCTGCTGTTCAAGGGCACCGAGAAACTGGAGCCGGGCGAGTTTTCGAAGGTCGTGGCGGCGAACGGCGGGTCCGACAACGCCTTCACCAGCGCCGACCAGACCGCCTATCACCAGCGCGTCGCGGCCGACCGGCTTGAGATGATGATGCGCATGGAAAGCGACCGGATGGTGAACCTGCAGCTTTCCGAGCAGGACATCCTGACGGAGCGCGAGGTCATCATCGAGGAGCGCAACATGCGGGTGGAAAACGACCCCGGCGCGCTTTTCCGCGAGCAGTCGCAGGCGGCGCTTTACCTCAACCATCCCTATGGCACGCCGATCATCGGCTGGCGGCACGAAATGGAGAGCCTCGACCTCGACGACGCGCTGAGCTTCTACCACAAGTATTACGCACCGAATAACGCGATCCTGATCGTCGCCGGCGACGTGGAGCCCGAAGAGGTGCTGCGTCTGGCGAAGGAGTATTACGAGCCGCTGGCGCCCAACCCGGAGCTTGGGGATCGCGATCGCGCGTCGGAGCCGCGGCAGCTGGCCGAACGGCGCATGACCTACCGCGACCCGCGTGTCTCGACGCCCTACGTGACCCGCACCTACCTTGCCCCGGAACGCGATCCGGGCGACCAGGAAAAGGCCGCGGCGCTGGAAATCCTGTCGCAGATCCTGGGCGGCGGGCAGACCTCGGTCCTGAACCAGCGGCTGCAGTTCGACCTGAAGAAGGCGGTCTATACCAGCGCCTACTACGGCGGCGTGTCGCTGGACGACACCACCTTCGGTCTGGTCGTGGTGCCTGCGCCGGGCGTGAGCCTCGAAGACGCCGAGAAGGAGATGGACGCGACCATTCAGGCCTTCATCGAGAACGGCGTGGACGAAAAGCAGCTCGAGCGGATCAAGTTCCAGATGAAGGCCGCGCGGATCTACGAGCAGGACGACGTGAGCCGCCTGGCCCGCCGCTACGGCGACGCGCTGACCTCCGGCCTGACCATCGAGGACGTGCAGGCCTGGCCCGACGTGCTGCAGGCGGTGACCGGCGAGGACGTGATCGCCGCTGCCAAGGAGGTGTTCGATCCGCAGAAATCCGTCACGGGCTACCTGATGCCCGCCGAGGAGGTGACCCAATGAAGCGTTTCATCCTGGCCTTCGGGCTGATCTTCGGCGCCACGGTGGCGCATGCGGAAATCGACATCCAGGAGGTGGAGAGCCCCGGCGGCCTGAAGGCCTGGCTGGTGGAGGAACCCTCAATCCCCTTCGTGGCGCTGGAACTGCGCTTCAGGGGCGGCACCTCGCTGGACGTGGAAGGCAAGCGCGGCGCGACCAACCTGATGGTCGGCCTGCTCGAGGAAGGCTCTGCCGACATGGATGCCAAGGCCTTTGCCGAGGCGAAGGAGGATCTGGCCGCGCAGATCGGGTACGACGCAAGCGACGACGCGGTGAGCATCTCCTTCAAGTTCCTGACGGAGACGCAGGACGCGGCGGTCGACCTCCTGCGCGCCTCGCTGGTGGAGCCGACCTTCGACGAGGTGAGCGTGGAGCGGGTGCGCCAGCAGGTGCTGTCCTCGCTGCGCTCCGACGCGACCGACCCGGACGAGATCGTCACCCGCGCCTGGGACAGCATGGTGTTCGGCGACCATCCCTATGGCTCCGACTACTCAGGCACGATCGAGAGCGTGACCGCGCTGACCCGTGACGACGTGGTCGAGGCGTGGAAGAACGCGCTGGCGCAGGACCGTGTCTATATCGCGGCGGCGGGCGACATCTCGGCCGAGGAACTGGGTCTGCTGATGGACCGGTTGCTGGGCGACCTGCCGGAGACCGGCGCGCCGATGCCCGAGGATGTGACGGTGGAGACAGAGGCGGGCGTGACCGTGGTGCCCTTCGACACGCCGCAGTCGGTGGCCGTCTTCGGTCATCGCGGCTTGAAGCGGGCCGATCCGGACTTCTTCGCGGCCTACATGCTGAACACGATCTTCGGCGGCGGCGGTTTCGAGGCGCGGCTGATGGAGGAGGTGCGCGAGAAGCGCGGCCTGACTTACGGGGTCTATTCCTACCTGCTGCCCAAGGACCACGCCGAACTGGTGATCGGGCGCGTCGCCTCCGCCAACAACCGCATCGCCGAGGCGATCTCGGTCATCCGGGACGAATGGGCGAAGGTGGCCGCAGAGGGCGTGACCGAGGAAGAGCTGGAGCAGGCCAAGACCTACCTGACCGGCGCCTACCCGCTGCGCTTCGACGGCAACGCGCCCATCGCGCAGATCCTCGTCGGCATGCAGATGGACGACCTCGGCATCGACTACGTGACGACGCGCAACGCCAAGATCGAGGCGATCACGCTCGACGACATGAAGCGCGTGGCGGCCGAGCTGATGAAGCCGGAGGAGCTGCACTTCGTCGTGGTGGGCCAACCCGAGGGGCTGGAGGACGCGACCGTCGGTCAGTGAGGGGCATCGCCTGCGCGTGCAGTGCAGGTAGTCCGCCGGGGGTTCAGCCCTCCGGAAACCCCCTCAGGTCTTTGGGCCAGGACGCAGGAACGGGCCGGGGCATTGTCCCGGCCTTTTCTTTTGTCTGCCGTTTGGAAGGGGCGCGCGGCCATGCAGGGCGGGGCTGTGCGCCGCCCTGGCTGCCGGAACGAAGCGGCGCGGGGCTGCGTTGCGCTCCTGACAGATGACAGGAGGGACCAGTGGCCACGCAGGCGAAGGAACGGCAGCAGAAACCGAAATCCGCATCCGGCAATTCGAAGGAGGCAAAGCGGGCCCCGTCCGTCAAGACGCCCGCCGAGAACCCCGTGACCGAACTGAAGAGCCGGGTCGAGGATTACCGCCGTCTCGCGAAACGGTTCGTCGAGGATCCCTGCGTCATGCGGCCCTGCAACCTGACCGGCGAGGCACGGCGGCGCCACGTGCGCGAGACGATTATCGAGGATCACGCCGTGCGGATCTCGCAGAAGTCCGACGGCGCGGATGCCAAGTTCCGCAAGCTGGCGGACAGCCGGTTTTCCTTCTTCCGGGGCACATCGCTGCTGTTTCACCGCGACATGGTGGGGGACGACGCGCGGATGCCCACGGTGCTTGTTCTGGGCGACGTGCATCCCGAGAACTTCGGCGTGATGCCCAACGCGGACAACGCGCCGATCTTCGGGGTGAACGATTTCGACGACGTGGTCTATGGCCCCTTCACCTGGGACCTGAAGCGCGGCGTGACCGGCTTCCTGCTGGCCGCCGAGGAAGAGGGCGACCTGAAGGAGAAGCACCGGCTGAAGATCGCGCGCCGCTTCATCAAGGGATATCGCGAGGGCATCGCCTTCTACGCGCGGCACGACACGGAATCGAGCCAGCAGATGCGGCAGGACAATTCGCCGAAGGTGATCCGCAAGCTCTTCGAGGAGGCGCGGGAGAGCCGCAAGGACTGGCTCTGGGACCGCTACCTGTCTGAAAACGGGCTGGGTTTCCGCGCCAACCACGAGCTGACGCCGCTGACCACCCGGGTCGAGGAGTTCCAGGGTTATGTCGACCAGTTGGCGAAGGCCGCAGGGGTCGAGAAGTCGGGCCGCGTGAACCGCCTGAAGGTCAAGGACGTCTGCCTGCGTCACGGACAGGGCACGGCCTCGCTGGGGCTGGCGCGGTACTACGTGCTGCTGGAAGGGCCGTCGGAGGATGCCACTGACGACCTGATCGTGGAGTTCAAGCGCGCCCGCCGCTCGGCGCTGGAAGGACTGGTGCCCGCCAACGACTTCCACGCCGGCGAGGAGGGCGACCGCATTGCCCACGGGCAGGCGGTGCATCTGGCCAACGGCGACGTGTTCTACGGCAACGTGGAGATCGACGGCGTCAGCTTCATGTCGCGGGAGCGCGCGCCGTTCCGCGAGGACATCGACCTCGACGACCTGTCGAAGAAGAGCTGGAAGCGCTATGCCGCCGCCTGTGGCCGTGCCCTGGCGCAGGCGCATGCGCGGTCCGACGATGCCGGGCAGCTCGACTACCGGATCGAGCCGCGCATCCTCGAGGCGATGGAGCCGTTCGATCTGTTCGTCGACGACGTTCTGGGGTTCGCGAAGGAGGCGGTGAAGCGGCTGGACCGCGATCACGCCTATTACAAGCGCGACCTGAAGCTGGGCGCGTTCACCGTGGGTCTGAAGGCGTATCGCTGACGCCCGTGCCGAGATACCATCGCGTGAAACGGGACAGCCTGCGGGCGGAGCCCTTGCGCGTCCGCGCCAGCATCCAGCGGATGATGGCCGGATGCACCAGCCGGAAGACGAGGACGTAGAGTGCCACTGCAGACAGCACCTGAGAGGCGACGATCAGCGGGCCCCTGCCATCGAGGCCGTGCAGCGCCACGTCGAGACCGAGTAGCACAAGAGCGCCCGCGGCCGTCGCAAGGAAGATGCGCCGCCGCGCGCGCAGCGGGTTCGGGCCGAAAAACGATATCCCGGCCCGGTTCGTCATCAGTTCAGCAGCCCGGCGTGGCGCAGGCCCGCATCGATCCGCTCGCGCACCGGCTCGGTGACCGGCAGGAGCGGCAGGCGCATGTCCTCGGCGCAGAGGCCGACCCGCGACATGGCGTATTTCGCGCCGCAGAGCCCCGGCTCGAGGAAGATCGCCTGGTGCAGCGGCATGAGCCGGTCCTGCAGGTCGAGCGCCGCGGCGTAGTCACCGGCGAGGCAGGCCTCCTGCATCTGCGCGCAGAGGGCGGGCGCCACGTTGGCGGTGACGGAGATCATGCCGACACCCCCCTGGGCGTTGAAGCCGTGCGCGGTGCCATCCTCGCCCGAGAGCTGGATGAAGTCCTTGCCGCAGGTGATGCGCTGCTTGCAGACGCGCGCGAGGTCGCCGGTGGCGTCCTTGACGCCGACGATGCGCGGCAGCTTGGCCAGTTCGCCCATGGTTTCCGGGCTCATGTCCACGGCCGAGCGGCCGGGGATGTTGTAGATGATGATCGGCAGGTCGGCGGCATCGTGCACCGCCTTGAAGTGCGCAATCATCCCGGCCTGCGTCGGCTTGTTGTAGTAGGGCGTCACCACCAGCGCCCCATCGGCGCCGACGGTCTGCGCGTAGACCATGAAGCGCACGGCCTCGTCAGTGTTGTTCGACCCGGCCCCGGCGATGACCGGAATGCGTCCTGCGGCGGCCTCGACCACGCAGCGGATGACCTCTTCGTGCTCGTCATGGGTCAGCGTCGGGCTTTCGCCGGTCGTGCCGACGGGCACCAGCCCGTGGCTCCCCTGGTCGACGTGCCAGTCGACAAGCTGTTTGAGCGTGTCGAAATCCACCGCGCCGTCCTTGAACGGCGTGACCAGGGCAGGCATCGATCCCTTGAACATCTCACGCTCCTTTGTTGTTTCGGGTTCGTCGTCGCTTGTGGAGAATTTCCGCCGACCCAGCGGGAATGTGAGTTGAAGCCATGAGTGCGGGCGATATCCTCCGGAGGGGTCTATTAAGTTTCATTGCGGGAATTGCAAGCTCATGTCGCGCCTTCTAGCCGTTTTGCTGTTGATATGCACCAGCATGGCCGCCGCCGCGCAGGAGAGCGGGCAGGCGCTGGCCAAGGCCATGCAGTCGATGCGCACCGGAAACTGGGCCGCCGCCCAGATCGAGGCGCGTGGCGACGGCCAGATCGCGGTCGATGTCATCCTGTGGCACGCGCTGCGGTCGGGGCGGGGGGATTCGGAAGAGGTCATGGACTTCATCGCCCGCAACCCCGACTGGCCGGGCATGGACTACCTGCGCGAGAAGTCGGAGCCGATCATGGCCGACGAGGCGACGAATGCGCAGATCCAGCACTTCTTCTCGGATCACCAGCCGCAGTCCGGCGCGGGCGCACTGGCGCTGGCGCGGGTGCACATGACCGAAGGCGACGAGGGGTTGGCGCAGGCGGACATCGTGCTGGCCTGGCGGACGCTGTCGCTGACCAGCGACGAGCGCCGCGCCTTCATGGCGACCTGGGGCGAGATCCTGAAGCCGCACCACATCGCGCGTCTGGACATGGCGCTGTGGAACGGCTGGAGCCAGAACGCCACCGCCATGCTGCCTTTCGCCGACGATGGCTGGCGCGCGCTGGCCGAGGCGCGCATGGGCCTGCGCGCGGCGGTCGGCAACGTCGATTCGCTGATCTCCCGCGTGCCTGAGGAACTGGCGGACAACGCCGGGCTGGCCTACGAGCGGTTCCTGTGGCGGGTGCGCAAGGGGCGCCGCGACGAGGCGATCGAGCTGCTGAAGGAGCGGTCCACCTCGCTGGCAGGGCTGGGCGAGCCCTGGGCCTGGGCGAACGAGCGGGTGGACCTCGCGCGGATGCGGATGCGGGCGGGCGCCTATGACGAGGCCTACGAGATCGCGTCGCGGCATTACCTTGTCGAAGGCTCCGAGTTCGCGGAGCTGGAGTGGCTGTCGGGTTACCTCGCCATGCAGTTCCTTGGCCGCGCGGACCTGGCCGTGCAGCACTTCCGCAACTTCCGGGAGGCGGTGTGGACCCCTATCTCCGTCGGCCGGGCGGGCTACTGGCTGGGCCGGGCGCTGGAGGCCACGGGCGATGCGGAGGGCGCGCAGGCGGCCTACACCGAAGGCGCGGCGTTCCAGACGTCCTTCTACGGGCTGCTCGCGGCGGAACGGGGCGGCATCCCTGTGAACCCGCTCTTGTCCGGCGAGGAGGATTTCCCGGACTGGCGCGAGGCCGGGTTTGCCAAGTCGACGGTCTTTCAGGCGGGGATCCTGCTGCTGGCGGCGGGGGAGATCGACCTGGGCGAACGCTTCCTGACGCATCTTGCAGAAAGCCAGGACCGCACGGGCATGGGCCAGATGGGCGACATGCTGGCCGAGATGAAGCGCCCGCACATCCAGGTGATGCTGGGCAAGCGCGCGGCGCAGTTCGGGATTGAGCTGGCGGGGCCGTATTACGCGCTGCACCCGGAAGTGGTGGGCACGGAATACCCGGTGCCGAAGGAGCTGGTGCTGGCCATCGCGCGGCGCGAGTCGGAGTTCGATCCCGGCGTGATCTCGGGCGCAGGCGCGCGCGGCTTCATGCAGCTGATGCCCGGCACCGCCCGCGAGGTTGCCGCCAAGGTGGGCGAAACCTACGATGCGGCGCGGTTGCTGTCCGATCCGGCGTACAACGCGACGCTGGGATCGACCTACCTGGCCGGGCTGGCGGACACCTTCGACGGCAACGTGGTGATGATGGCCGCGGGCTACAACGCCGGGCCGTCGCGTCCGCTGCGTTGGATGGCGGAGTTTGGCGACCCGCGGAACGGCGCGGTGGACGTGGTCGACTGGATCGAGATGATCCCCTTCGACGAAACCCGCAACTACGTGATGCGGGTGGCGGAAAGCCTGCCGGTCTATCGCGCGCGGCTGGGCAAGGAGCCCCTGCCGGTGCCGTTTTCCGAGGAATTGGTCGGCGCGTCGATGCTGGCGCGGTCGGTGGTGGCAGACTGAACCTTGCGGAATGTGCGCCCTGTCGGGCGCCCATGCCGGGTGTCTCGGCCCCGGCCTTGCGGCCTGCGCCTCGGGCAGGTGGCGGCGTGACGCGCCGGACGCCAGGGATCAGCCTTTGACGCGGGCGCGCCAGAGGGTGAAGAGCCCGGCGGCGACGATCATCGCCGCGCCGATCACCACGTTGGTGCGCAGCGTTTCGTTGAAGGCGATCAGCCCGAGCGTGCTGGCGAAGACCAGTTGCAGGTAGGCGAAGGGCTGGACGGCGCTGGCCTCGGCCACCTCGTAGGCGCGGATCATGAACCAGTGCCCCAGCGCGCCGGTCAGGCACAGGAGCCCCATCCAGCCCCAGTCGGGGGCGGTCATCGGCTCCCAGAACCACAGGCCGATCGCGGTGGCCACGATGGCGCCCGCCGTGCCGGTGTAGAAGAACGAGGTCGCCGCCGTATCGGTCCGCGCGACATAGCGGGTGAGCAGCGCGTAAAGGCTGAACATCAGCGCCGCCAGCAGCGGGATCGCGGCGTAGGGGGAGAACACCCCGCCCGAGGGCTGAAGGATCACGATCACGCCGACGAAGCCCACGCCGATGGCCGCCCACCGCCGCCAGCCGACCTTTTCGCCCAGCACCGGGCCGGAGAGCGCCGCAACCAGAAGCGGGTAACAGGCAAAGACGGCGTGGCTTTCCACGAGGCCGAGGAAGACGAAGGCCAGCACCATCACGTTGATCTCGACCACCAGCAGCGCGCCGCGGAAGCATTGCACCAGCGGGTGGCCGCTGCGGGTGGCGCGGCGCAGGCCGCCGGGCTGGCGCGCGGCCACGGCGATGACGAAGGCCGCGAAGAACCAGTAGCGCAGCATCACCACCATCATGACGTTGTATTCCGTCGCGAGGTGCCGCGAGAGCCCGTCCTGCATGGCGAAGACGAAGGTCGTGGCAACCATCAGGAGGATGCCGAGGCGGGTGTTCTGTTCGGTCATGTCAGGGCTTCTTTGCCGTCGTCATGTGGCGCTTGCGGCCATATCCCGGCTGCCGGGTCACGTCGAGGCCCGCCTCGGCCAGCGCGCGGCGGACGTGCCCCGCGGCGGTGTAGCTGGCGGCGGTGGCGCCGGGGGCCATGTGGCGGGCGACCTCGGCCATGAGGTCGGGCACCCAGAGTTCGGGATTGCGGGCCGGGGCGAAGCCGTCGAGGAACCATGCGTCGGCCAGGCCGTCCCAGCGCGGCAGCGTCTCGCGCGCGTCGCCGGTGACGAGGGTGAAGTCGAGGTCGGGCAGGGTGATCCGCGTGGCGCGGTCCTGCCAGTGGGGGGCGAGATCGTGGGCGACCTCCGCCACCGCGGGGAAGGCGGATTGCGCGCGGATCATCTGCGCGCCGTCCAGCGGATACGCCTCGAAACTGGTGAACCTCAGGCGGCCCTGCTGGCCGGTCCTGCGCCAGAGGTCGAGCGCGGCGAGCAGGTTCAGCCCCGTGCCGAAGCCCAGCTCGGCAATGTGGAACCCGTCACGGAACCGCTCCGGCAGGCCGTTGCCGGACAGGAAGACATGGCGCGTCTCCTCCAGCCCGTTCTCGAGCGAGTAGTAGGGGTCGTCGAAACGGGTCGACACGGGGATGTCGTCGCGCCAGTCGAGCGCGGGGCTCTGGTCGGCCATCGGGGAAGTCCTTATGGGATGTGCCGAGATGTGACGCGGGGAGACGGCAATGGCAAGCGTGGACGTGACGATCCGGGGCGCGGGGATCTTCGGGCTCTCGATCGCCTGGTCGCTGGTGCAACGCGGGACGCGGGTGCAGCTGGTCGATCCCCATGGCGCCGGGGCAGGGTCCTCGGGCGGGTTGGTGGGGGCTCTGGCACCGCATGTCCCGGAGAACTGGAACGAGAAGAAGGCCTTCCAGCTGGAGAGCCTGCTGATGGCGGAGCGGTTCTGGCAGGAGGTCGAGGCCTTGGGCGGCGTCTCTGCCGGCTATGCCCAGACGGGGCGGCTGCAACCCGTGGCGGACGAGGCCGGGCTGGCGCTGGCGCGCGCGCGGGGCGAAGGCGCATCCGCGCTGTGGCAGGGCAGGGCGGTCTGGGAGGTGGTGCCGCAGTCGGAGGCCGGGCCCTTTGCGCCGGTGTCGCCGTCGGGCTGGCTGATCCGCGACACGCTGAGCGCGCGCATGCACCCGCGCCGGGCCTGCGCGGCGCTGGTCGCGGCGCTTCAGGCGAAAGGTGTGTCGGTTGTGCCGGAGGCGGAGGACGCGGGCGCGGTGATCTGGGCGACCGGCTGGCGCGGCCTTGTAGATCTGTCGAAGGCGCTGGGGCGCAAGGTCGGCGACGGGGTGAAGGGCCAGTCGGCGGCTTTCCGGTTCGAGGCGCGCGAGGCGCCGCAATTGTTCGTCGGCGGGTTGCACATCGTGCCGCACGCGGACGGGACGGTCGCCATCGGATCGACCTCGGAACGGGATTTCGAGGACGGATCGGCGCTGGATGGGCAATGCGAGGAGCTGATCGCGGCGGCGCGAGAGGCCGTGCCGGATCTGTCAGGGGCGGAGGTTGTGTCCCGCTGGGCGGGCGTGCGGCCCCGGGCACGGACCCGAGCGCCGGTACTGGGCGGCTGGCCGGGGCGCGACGGTCATTTCGTCGCCAACGGCGGGTTCAAGATCGGCTTTGGCATGGCGCCCAAGGTGGCGGAGGTGATGGCCGATCTGGTGCTGGACGGTCGGGACGAGGGGATCCCCGAAGGGTTCAGGCTGGGGTGAACGCGGTGGGCACGCCGGGTGGGGAGCGTGCGCTGAGTTTCCCTTTGGAAAGCGTGTTTGCCCAATAGCCGAGAAACGCGGGGTGGTGTGCCTGGCAGGGTTGGGCGTGGGCGCTGAGTTTTCCTTTGGAAAACTCGCCTGCCCACCAGCCGAAAAAGACGGGGCTTTTTCGGCTTAGTCGAACTTGCGGGAGGGGGCGAGGACCTTCGCTTCGCCGATGACGACCTTCTTGCCGTCGACCGAGCAGTGCGTCTCCAGCGTCACGCGGCGCTTTGCGATGTCGATGTCGGTCACCTTGACCTCGGCATAGACCGTGTCGCCCGGGCGCACAGGCGCGAGGAACTTCAGCGACTGGCCGAGATAGACGGTGCCGTGACCGGGAAGCTGTTCGCCGATGACCGCGGAGATCAGCCCCGCGGTCAGCATGCCATGGGCGATGCGGCCCTCGAAGATGGTGTCCTGCGCATAGGCGTCGTCGAGGTGCACCGGGTTCCGGTCGGTGGAGACCTCGGCGAACATCTCGATATCCTGATCCGTCACCTGCTTCCGGAGGTAACGGGTCATGCCCATCTCGATGTCTTCGATGCAGATCGTTCCGCGTGGCAGGTTGTCCAACATCTTGCCCTCCATGAGCATCCGTCTGGTAATAAAAGCGTCATCTCTAGGCGAGATTGGTAATTTTATTACTTTGCGAACGCAGCAAAAGCAAGCGGTAATTTTGTTACCCGAGCGTGCCCATGGAGAAGGTCGGCGCCACCCTTTCCTTTTCGATATAGGCGCTTAGCGCGTCCGGATCGGGCTGCTGCGTTGTTTTGGTCTCGGTCCGGGCGAGGCCGCCGGTGATGAAGAGGGAATCGAAGTCCTCGCCCATCGCGCCCAGAATATCGGTGTGCGGGCCGTCCCCGATGGCGAGGATGCCGCTGTCGGGCACGTCCGGGCGATGCGCGGCAAGACGGCGGCGGGCCAGGTCGTAGATCGCCGGGTGCGGCTTGCCGAAATAGAGGCTCTCGCCCCCCATCTCGGTATAGAGTTTCGCCAGGGCCCCGGCGCAGTATTCGCGGCGTTCGCCACGGTCGACGACGATATCCGGGTTTGCGCAGAGCAGCTTCAGGCCCTTCTGCTTGGCATAGAGGAAGTCGGGGCGGTTCACTTCCGGATCGGCGTGGGGATCGAAGGGGCCGCAGCAGACGATGCCCTCGGCCTCCTGAAGCGGCACGCGGGTGATCTCTACCGGGTTGTCGAGGATCTGGAGCGGGTCGAAGAAGGTCAGGTCGAAGTCGAGCCCCATGAAATAGACTTTCGAGCCCACGGCGCCCTGGAACATGGCGGCACGGGCGGCGTCGCCGGAGGTGGCGATGTCGTCGTAGGCGTTTTCGGGCACCTCGAACTTCTTCAGCTGCTTTGCGACCTCGTGACGGGAGCGCGGAGCGTTTGTCACCAGCACGACGGCCCCGCCTTTCGCGCGGTAGTCCTGAAGGGCTGCGACGGCAGAGGGGATGGCCTTGATGCCGTTGTGCACGCAGCCCCACAGGTCCACGAACAGCGCGTCATAGCGGTCGGATACGTCGGAAAGGGCAGAGATGATCTGGGTCATTGGGGCGTCCGGTGGTCGGGAATGTCTGGCCCCTGCATAGAGGCTGCGGACGCAATAGGACAGGCGATTCAGGCGGGAGCGCGCGGCTTTACCGGGTCAGGCGAAGGGCATTCGGACGGGCCGGAGGGCAAGACCGAGTGCGAGGACGGGTTGTCGCGTTGAGCATGGCCCGGCCACGTTCCATGCCCGACAACGTGGCGTAAGTCCTGAGCGTCCCCGCCGATGCGGCGGGCGCAAAACTGTTCCGGTCAAACCCGCGCTTGCGCGACGGTGGCGCGGTCTGTCAGTTCTGGCTCATCCGCTCGGCGTAGGCGCGCATTTCCTCGGCCTCCTGCCGGGCTTCGCGGAGGCCGTCCATGGCTGCGGCCAGCTCTGCCTCGGTCTGGGCAAGCTGGTTGGTCAGCTCGGCCTCGCGCTGCTGGAGGTAGGTGATCGCCTGATCCCGGGTTTCCTCCGCCTCATGCAGTTCCTGGCTCATGCGTTCGAGTTGATCGACATCGGCCTGGCTGACGCGGCGAAAGCGGTGGATCAGCCAGTGGGCGAACCAGCCCAGGCAAAAGGCGACAAAAAGAATGATCGCCGTCGCGATGATGAACTGGGTTCTGTCCATTTGTTGTTTTGTCCCTCCGGCATGTTAGCCGTCTTCGCCGTTTTCCGGCTTGAAATCCGCATCGCGCACCGCGCCCTGTGGCACCGCCTTGTCCGCCCCGATGCCGGCGGCGGCCTCTGTGGCCTCCGGGTCCTGCATCGGCGGGGTGTCCGTGGCGGCATCCGTCGTGTCGTCTTGGCCGTCCGGCTCTGCGTCCGTAGTGTCGGCGGTCTGTTCCCCGTCGGTGTCTTCGGTCGTGGAGGCGTCGGGCGCGTCTGTCGCCGCGGTATCTGCCGTGGCCGTGTCGGCGGCCTCTGCCGTCTCTCCGGTCTCGCCTGGTTCGGTGGCCTCTTCGGCAGCGTCCTCGGCTTCGGCGACGGCCTCTTCCAGCTCGTCGATCAGCAGCTTGAACTCGATCCGGCGGTTGGCCTCGCGGCCTTCCTCGGTGCCGTTGTCGGCGATGGGCTGCTCTTCGCCGTAGCCCTTCACCTCGTACATGCGTACCGGCACGCGGCGGCCGCGCAGCGCGTCGAGCACCGACTGCGCGCGGTCCCGGCTGAGCTGCTGGTTCATCGACTCGCGGCCCTGGCTGTCGGTGTGGCCGCCGATTTCCAGCGGGATGTCGCCGCAGGTCTTCAGGAGGTCCGCCAGTTCGTCGAGGATGTCGCGGGCCGAGATGTCGAGCGTGGCAGAGCCCGGCTCGAAGTTGATCTTCCGCGTGCCGACCACTTCCTTGATCATGCCGACGCATTGCTCGGGCGAGGGAATGCCCAGCGTCGGGTCCAGCCGTTCGACATAGGTCACGTCGATATCGTAGGTGGCGTTTTCACCGAGCTTGCCGGCCAGAAGTTTCGCGATCTGGGCGCTGGCTTCCTGGTTGCCGGTCTGGCCGGTCACGATCACGTCGTCGGGCGTCACGGTGACAGAGCCGTTGGCCAGCATCGACAGCGCCTCCAGCCCGGCGAGCGTGCGCACCGGCCAGTCCGAGGGCAGGTTGTCGGCCAGGCGGGCGGCGGTATAGACCGCCTCCGACCCAAAGCGCGCGCGGGCGTAGCTGTCCGCGGTCTGGCGGGCGATCTCGGTGGTCAGGCGTCCGCGCAGTTGCACCTTGCCCTCGGGCGAGAGGGTGGCGGTGAAGTCGGGCGGGCCCTCGGCATCCTGTTCCGGCGCCTTGGGCAGCACGGCATGCAGCGCGAAGACCTCCGGCAGGGTGGTTTCCAGTTCGCCGACGATCCGGTCGAAGGTGCCCTGCGGCGTGCCTTCGAGCGCCACCAGCGTGACATCGGCGTTGGAGAAGGTGATGGAGCCGCCGCCCACTTCCTTCAGCTTGGCGATGCCCAGCTCGACCGCGTCGGCCCAGCGGCGCGAGGGCACGCCGAGGCCGAGGGTGCAGATTGCCTTGCCTTCGAGACCTGCACCGGAGGCGGCGCGCAGGATGCGGGACCGCGCCTCTTCGGTATCGGCGGAACAGGCGTCGAAGCGCGCGCCCTCGTCGTCGATCAGGAAGCGCAGGGTGAAGGGCGTGATGACGGGCCGCGGGGCGGAGAGGTCGAGCGCAAGCCGCAGACCCTCCGGCTTGCGCCGCGTGAGGTTGGTTTCCAGCCGGCTGCGCGCCTCGGCGCTTTCGGTCATGGCCTTGATTTCCACCCGTTCGGCATCGACTGACACCTTGGAGCGCGGCAGGTCGCGCAACGCGCTGGTGGCGAAGCGCAGGGCCTGTTCCCAGCCGTCGGGCGCGGGAAAATCGGCGGCCTCCAGCAGGTCGGAGACCTCCTGCCCGCCGGCGATCTGGCGGAAGCTTTCGATCAGCGCCTCGCGGTCGGTCGATTGGGGCACAAGCCCGATGACCGAGACACCAGCGTCGTTTCTCAGGATCTCGACCGAGAAGCGCGGCGGCGCCACGTCCTCGGGTTCCTCCACCAGCATCTGGTCGATCACGCGGGAGGCATCGACGACACGACCCGCGGTCGACAGCGCCTTGAAGCGCGCGGCCTCGTCCGGTGCCGTGCCGATCAGGAAGACCTGCAGACCGTTGGTGTCGACCTCGGCCCAGGGCAGGCCTTCGCGGTCGAGTTCGTTCAGCACGCTGGACTGCGAAGCTGTCTCGATCATCTGGGCGGTGAAGTATGCAGTCAGTACGCTCAGCCCGCTGGCGGCGAGAAAAGTCCCGGCGATGGTGAAGAGCGAAGAGAGCCGCATGTACGTGGTGACGTCCCGGTTTCGAGTGTTACGGTAGATACGCAGTCCAAAGGGTCTGTGCAATCAGGCGATTATCGCGGCGGCGAAAAACAGCACGGGCAGGAGTCCCGCGTCCCGGTTGGACCGGAAGAGCTCCAGCAGCCGGTCGTTGTCATCCAGTTTAAGCCTGCGCATCTGCCAGAGCATGTGCCAGCCCATCGCCCAGGGCCCGGCGAGCGCCACGACCAGTTTCAGGATCTCGCCTTCGGGTGCCGCCATCACGATGGCGATCCCCTGCAGGGCGACGGTCAGGGCGAGGAACCGCGCGAGCCAGCGCGGCGTGGCGGCGTCGCCGAACAGGCGGGCGGTGGACTTCACCCCGATCAGCGCGTCATCCTCCTTGTCCTGATGGGCGTAGATGGTGTCGTAGAACAGCGTCCACGCCATGCCTGCGACATAGAGGAAGACGGCCGGCCATTGCAGCGTGCCGGTGTGCGCGGTCCAGGCCAGCAGCGCGCCCCAGTTGAAGGCGATGCCGAGGAAGATCTGCGGCCACCAGGTAAAGCGCTTGGCGAAGGGGTAGATCGCCACCGGCGCCAGCGACAGCACGCCAAGCGCGATGGCCATGGGCGGGAAGGTCAGCAGGATCAGGAAGGCGATGAGCGATTGCGCCACGGCCCAGGCGAGCGCCTGTTTTGCAGTGACCTGGCCCGAGGGGATCGGTCTCGATGCGGTGCGCGCCACGGAGCCGTCGATGTGGCGGTCGGTGATGTCGTTCCAGGTACAGCCTGCGCCGCGCATCAGCACCGCGCCCAGCCCGCAGCCCGCGAAGATCCAGAGGTCGAACCAGCTTGCGCGGCCGTCCGACACCATGGCCAGCGTCAGCCCCCACCAGCAGGGCAGCAGCAGGAGCCACGTCCCGATCGGCCGGTCCGCGCGGCTGAGCCGCAGGTAGGGGCGGGCGAAGGCCGGGGCGTGGTGGTCGACCCAGTTGCCCTTCACGGCATCCGAAACCTGACCCGAGGGTTCGGGCCTCTGCGCCTCTGGCGTCTGCTGCGCACCGGTCATATGGTCCCCTCCATGTCGTTCGAGAAACCGAAAATCCGCCTCTGTGTAGACCAGCCTTTGTCCGAGGAACAGGAGGTCGCGCTGTCGCGGGAGCAGGCGCATTACCTCTTCGGCGTCATGCGGCTCGAGCCCGGCGCCCGCGTCGCCCTGTTCAACGGGCGGGATGGCGAATGGGCAGCAGAAGTCGCCGAGGCGGGCAAGCGCGGCGGCACTCTCGTCTGCCGCGACAGGCTGGCGGCACAGGGCACGCCGCCCGATCTCTGGCTGATGTTCGCGCCGGTGAAGAAGGCCCGCACCGACTTCATCGTCGAGAAGGCGGTGGAGCTGGGCGCACGCCGCATCCTGCCCGTGCAGACCGAATTCACCAATTCCGAACGGCTGCGGGTCGACAAGCAGCAGGCCCATGCGGTGGAGGCCGCCGAGCAATGCGGCGCCACATTCGTCCCCGAGGTCGCGGAGATGACGCGGCTCGACCGGCTGCTGGCGGACTGGGACGACAGCCGGCAGATCCTCTTTTGCGACGAAACCGCGGCAGGTGCTCCGACCGCCCTCGACGGGCTGAGCCCCGGTCCCTGGGCGGTGCTGATCGGACCCGAGGGCGGCTTCTCCGACCGCGAACGTGCCCGGCTGGCGCAGATGGACTGCGCCCGCGCCGTGAGCCTCGGCCCGCGCATCCTGCGCGCGGAAACCGCCGCTGTCGCGGCGCTCGCGCTGTGGCAGGCGCATTTGGGCGACTGGACGTGACCGCGGCCCCTGGAAAGGCTGCCTCATAATGCCCGGTCGGTCCGCATGCGGTCGGTCCGGGATTCAGGTATTTGTGACCAAGATGAAGGATGTGATGTCTCGCCCATATCTTGGTGAAAAATACCTGGCGGGAGGCTTGCGCAGGGAGCCGGGGGCGGAACCTTGCTTGGCGGCCACCGGGCCGCGCGGATGGCGGGGCAGGCGGGTTGCCTCCGGCGTGGCGGCACGGCATCTTGGCGCTTCCGGCCGATGCCGGAATGCAGGCATCTTTTGCAGCGTGACGACCTGGTTCGAGGAAATGACAAGATGATCCGCAAGGCCACCGAGGCAGACATCGGGCCGATGGTCGCGTTCCTCGAAAAGCGGATCGAACATTCGATGTTCCTGCTCGGCAACCTCGAAGCGCATGGCGTGAACAACGCGACGCACCCGCATGGCACGTCCTTCTTCCTGCGCGAGACCGGTGAGGGCATCACCGGCGTTTTCGGTGCGACCAACGGCGGCTTCCTGATGTGCCAGTTGCCCGGCCTCTCCGCCACCGAGGCGCAGACCTATGCCCATCTGCTGAAAGGCTACACGCTGACCGGGATGACAGGGGACGTGGAGCAGATGGACGCGCTCCTGCGTGCCCTGCCCGTGTCGCCGGATGCGCTGTCCCTGAACCGGGTGGAGCCGTTGTACCGCTTGCCGCTTTCCGGACTGGGAGAGGTGCCGCCTGTGCGGCAGGCGCGGGAGTCGGATGTCACGATGCTGGCGGACTGGTGGGTGCGCTACCTGTCGGAGACCGAAACCTGTCCGGCGTCACGCATCGACCGCGAGGCGGCAGTGCGGGCGCGGGCGGCGGTCGGGTCGGCGGACACCCAGATCATGGAAGAGCGCGGCCGGCCGGTGGCCATGGCGCGGATCAACGCGCGTGCGGGGCAGGCTGTACAGGTGGGCGGTGTCTTCGTGCCGGAAAACCTGCGCGGAGAGGGGCGGGCCGGACGGGTCGTCTCCGGGCTGCTGGCGAATGCGCGGTCGCGCGGGGCGGAGCTTGCGATCCTCTTCGCGGCCTCGCCCGCGGCGGCCAAGGCCTACGAGCGGATCGGCTTTGTCCGGTGTGGCGACTACCGTGTGACGATCCTGCGCGAGCCGCTGACCCTGGGGACTGCCCCATGATCCGGAGGGAGGCGCGCAGATTATTGTGGCGGTGGCGCGAGGTGGCCGCCGCGGCCTGTGTCGCGGCGCTGGGGCTCTATTGGGCAATCGCGGCCACCGGGCCGGTTCTGGCGGTCATCGGCTGGTCGCTGGTGGCGGCGGGGGTCCTGCTGGCGGCTGCGGGCGTGCAGCGGGCGCGGTTCCGCGTCGGCAGTGACGGGCCGGGCGTGGTGCAGATCGTCGAGAAGCGGATCAGCTACTTCGGGCCGCTGGATGGCGGCGTGGTCGACCTTGAGGCGTTGTCGAGCGTGGTGCTCGACCCCTCCGGCAAGCCGCCGCACTGGGTGCTGCGCGTGCCCGGGCAGGCGCCCCTGTCCATCCCCCTGACGGCACGCGGGGCAGAGGGGCTGTTCGACGCCTTTGCCAGCCTGCCGGGCATCCGCACGGAACACATGCTGAAACAGATGAAGGCGGGGTCGCGCATCCCGGTCGTGATCTGGCGCGCAGGTCCCCTGCGCAATGCACCAGATCGGTTGCATTGACAGTCCGCGAGAATGCCGACAGGACGGTAACCTGAACGACAGCGAACAGAGATCGGGAGCCTCCCACCATGTCCATCCCACAGTCCGGCGGCGGCCCCATCGAATCGTTTGACCAGATGGCGGATTACCTCGCCTCCGGGTGCAAGCCGAAGGAAGACTGGCGCATCGGGACGGAGCACGAGAAGTTCGGCTACTGCAAGGACACCCTGAACCCGCTGCCCTATGACGGCGAACGCTCCATCCGGGCGGTGCTGGAGGGGCTGCGCGACCGCCACGGCTGGGCACCCGTCGAGGAAGGCGGTCACCTCATCGGCCTGACGAAGGACGGGGCGAACGTCTCGCTCGAACCGGGCGGCGCGCTGGAGTTGTCCGGTGCACCCCTGGAGACCATCCACCAGACCTGCGACGAGGTGAACGAGCACCTGCGCGAGGTGAAGGGGGTTGCCGATGAACTGGGCGTGGGTTTCATCGGACTGGGTGCGGCGCCGGTCTGGACGCATGACCAGATGCCTCTGATGCCCAAGGGCCGCTACAAGCTGATGGACGCCTACATGCCCAAGGTGGGCACCACGGGCCGGGAGATGATGCGCCGGACCTGCACCGTGCAGGTCAACCTCGACTTCGGGTCGGAGGCGGACATGGTGCAGAAGATGCGCGTGGCGCTTGCGCTGTCGCCCGTGGCGACCGCACTCTTCGCCAACTCGCCGTTCTTCGAAGGCAAGCCGGTTGGCGTGAAATCCAAGCGGATGCAGATCTGGGAAACGCTCGACGACTCGCGCACGGGGATGCTGCCGTTTGTCTTCGAGGAGGGCTTTGGCTTCGAGCGCTGGGTGGAGTACGCGCTGGATGTGCCGATGTACTTTGTCTACCGGGACGGCAAGTACGTGGACGCGCTGGGGATGTCCTTCCGCGATTTCCTGGAGGGCAAGCTGCCCGCGCTGCCGGGCGAGACGCCGACCCTTTCGGATTGGGCAGACCATCTGACCACCGCTTTCCCGGATGCGCGCGTGAAGAAGTTCATCGAGATGCGCGGCGCCGATGGCGGTCCGTGGCGGCGGCTGTGCGCGCTGCCGGCCTTCTGGGTGGGGCTGATGTACGACCAGACCGCGCTGGACGCGGCCTGGGACCTGTGCCGCAACTGGACGGCGGAGCAGCGCGAGGCGCTGCGGCTGGCGGCCACGCGCGATGCGCTGGCGGCGGAGGTCGACGGCATCCGGATGCACGACCTCGCGCGCGAGGTGCTGGAGATCTGCGAGGCGGGTCTGAAGGCGCGGGCCCGTCCCGGTGCGGGCGGGCTGGTGCCCGACGAGACGCATTTCCTCAGCGCGCTGAAGGAAAGCGTCGAGAGCGGCATGACCCCGGCGGACGAACTGCTGGAACATTACCACGGCGACTGGAACGGCGACCTGAACCGGATCTACGCCGCCTATTCGTACTGAAAACGTGCCGCTGGCCATGGCGGAGGGCGGAGAATCTCCGCCCTACATCGGGTCATGCTGTTTGGCGGCGCGTGTCGGATGGACCTTCGGGTGCTTCTGTGGAGGGACGCATGGTCACTCTGCCGGGACTTCCTTGAGGATGTTGCGGCGGTAGTAGTCGCTGATCTCCGCCTTGCGGGCCTGCCGCATGGCCGGGCTTGGCGCGGCGTCCACCTGCAGGATGACATGGGCGCTGTCCCAGGCGGTTGATTTCTTCGGCGCCCTGGCGTGGCGGGCGCTGGCCGTGGGCTGCGGTGCCGCCGGGGTGGACGGAATCTCGCGCAGCGAGCGGTCCGGCCCATCGTGCGGGTTGGGCCCGAAGCGGTTCGTATAGTCAGACGGCTGGAGCATCAGGAAGATGAACCACAGCGGGCCGATCAGCGGCACGAATAGGATGCAGTACCACCAGCCGGAGCGGTCCGTATCGTGCAGACGTCGGATGCAGAGCGTCAGGCCCGGGACCAAAAGCGCGGTCATAAAAAGGCCGTAGAGCTGTATCGCCATCCCCGGTGCGCCGGTGGCCGGATCGAACAGCAGGGCCTTCGGAACCGTGCCCGTCACGACGACCGCGACGAGAGCGGCGGCCTGCAGGACATAGGCCAGCTGGACCCACCAGAACTCCGCCCGGGTGGCACGACCGCCGAAGTCCAGCGCGCGGGTGAAGAAACGGCCGATGGCCTGCAGAGGTCCGATCATGTGGCAAGCTCTCCAACGGGTGACACCCTATGGTTGAGGGTTGTCCGGGGCGAGATTGCGGCGGCGTTGAGATTTCTTGACGGCATTCGAAATCAATTGCCCGAACGGCGGCGCCAGACCGTGGCATCGCCTTGCGGGGCGGAGCGGTGCCCCCCCGGGAGAGGCACCGCGACCGGATCAGTAGCCTATGGCGCAGCCGTCCTTGCGCGGATCGGACGCGCCTTCGAGCACGCCCGACGGGTGGATCAGGATCGCCTGCGCGCCGCCGATCGGGGTGACGGGCGTTTCCACCTTGTGCCCCTTTTCGGCCAGTGCCGCGGCGACCTCGGGCGCATAACCGCGTTCCAGCATCAGCTTTCCGTTCTCCGCAAAGCTGCGCGGGGCATCGAGCGCGGCCTGCGGGTCCATTCCGTAGTCCGTCATGTTGGTCATGACGCGCGCGTGGCCGTTGGGCTGGTACTGGCCGCCCATGACGCCGAAGGGCATGGTCACGCGGCCCTCTTCCCGCACCATGGCCGGGATGATCGTGTGCAGGGGACGCTTGCCGCCGGCCATCTCGTTCACGTGGCCCTCGGCCAGCGAGAAGCCGGCGCCACGGTTCTGGAACAGGATGCCGAACTTCTCGGACGCGATGCCGGAGCCGAAGCTGTGGAAGACCGAGTAGATCAGCGACACGGCCATCCGGTCGCGGTCGACGACGGTCAGATAGATCGTGTCCTTGTGCACCGCCTCGGAAATCGTCGTGGCCGAGACCATCGCCCGGTTCGGATCGATCAGCGCGGCCAGCCGTTCCGCCGTCTCCGGCGCCTGAAGATGGGCGAGGCCGGTCATCGTGTCTGGATCGGACAGGAAGCGGTTGCGGGCATCGTAGGCGAGCTTCGCGGCCTCGGCCTCCACATGGGCGCGCTCTGCACCGAAAGGCTCCATCGCGGCGAGATCGAAATGCGACAGGATGTTCAGCATCAGGTGCGCGGTGATGCCCTGGCCGTTGGGCGGATGCTCCAGCAGTTCGCGGCCCTTGTAGTGGCCCGCCAGCGGATCGGCGAAGGTCGTTTGCGCGGCGGCGAAGTCCTCGGCGGTATGCCGGCCGCCACCGGCGTTGAGCGCGGCGAGCATGTCTTCGGCGACCTCACCTTCGTAGAAGGCGCTGCGGCCATGTTTGGCGATGCGGCGCAGGACCTCCGCCTGTCCGGGCAGGGCGAGGATGTCCCCGGTCTGCATCGGCTTGCCGTCCTTCAGGAAGTGGCGGCGGGCGACGCCCTGCAGGTTCTCGTGCGCCTGCTGGTAATCGAAGGCGACACGGGGCGCGATCGGCACGCCCTCGTCCATGTAGCGGATCGCCGGGGCGAGGCTGTCGGCGAGGCCCAGCCTGCCCCAGCGGTCGGACATGGCGCAGAAGGCGTCGATGGCGCCGGGGACGGTGACGGCGTAGGGGTGGTCGAGCGGCACGGTGCCGTGTCCCTCGCCCCGCAGCAGCGCCGCGTTGTGACCGGCAGGCGCGCGACCGGAGCCGTTGACGGCAACCACGTCTTCGGTGCCCGCAGGCGAGACGAGCGCAAAGCAGTCGCCCCCGATTCCTGTCATCGCCGGTTCGCACAGGCCGAGGATCACCGCCCCGGCAATGGCGGCGTCCATGGCGTTGCCGCCCCGGCGCAGCACGTCCACGGCAGCCGAAGCCGCCAGCGGATGCGAGGTGGCGCACAGGCCGTTCATGGCGAGGACGGGGGACCGTCCGGGTTTCTGGAAATCGCGCATGCTCTGCCTCCCTGCGTCTTGCGCGCAGGATAGGCGGCCAAACGGGGGCGTCAATCCATGCGGAAAGGGGAAGTCAGAACCTCGACGCCGCGCACTGGGTGGGGGCTGATAACGCGCGGCGCCGAGGTGAAGCCATATGCAGCTACAAGGCCATGTATGCTGGCGGATCGCGGCGCAAATGTGATCCGGTGTGGGTCATTTCGTGGCCTGAGTTACGCGGTGTGGCGGGGGGCTGAAACGCAAGAAGACGCCCGCGATGGGGCGTGTTCTGGGTGCATAGAACCTCGGTGCCGCGCACTGGGTGGGGGCTGATAACACGCGGCACCGAGGTGAAGCCATATGCAGCTACAAGACCGAAGATGACGTTCCAATCGGGCGCGATTGTGGCTGCCGTAGGGTCATTTCGGGAACGTGACCCTTCAGAGAAGCGTGAAACAGCGGATATGCCATCGGGGCGCGTGGAGCGGCATCACGATGCGCGCGATAGGGGCATTTCCAGCGCGAGGCGGTTGGTGCCTTCGGCGCAGGAGTAGTCGAGGTCGGTCACGAGGGTGCGGATCAGGTGCCAGCCGAATCCGCCTTCGGGAAGGTGGGCGGTCGGCACGTCGAGGTTGGCGGCGGGCCCCTGCGGCGGTGCGTGCCCGGGCATGGCGAGGCCGGTGTCGAGGAATTCGGCGTGCAGGGTGTCGGGGTGAAAGGCCAGGTGGAGGCCGATGCTCCCCGCGGACCCGTTGGCATAGGAATGCTCGACGATGTTGTTGAGCACCTCCGCCACGACAATCTCCCACGATGCGTCGAGGTCGGCGAAAGGCGGGCGCCGGTCGAGATGTGCGCGTACTTCACGAAGGGCCAGAGTGACCGCCTGCGGCGTGTTGCCAAGAACACCGTGGATGACGAAACTCCCGTCATCCCGCAGTTCTGCATTCATCTCTGCCTCCGCGGCACAGCCGGTCAGGCGCTCAGCGCGGTGACGGCAGTTTCATGGATCTGGAAGATCGAATCCATGCGGGTCATGCGAAAGACCTTGTCGACGGCCGGAGACAGACCGGCCAGTTCCAGCTTGGCACCCGGCGGCATCAGCTTCATCGCGGCGACGATGGCGCCAAGCCCGCTCGAGTCGATGAAGTCCACCTTTTCGAGGTCGAGCACGACGCGGCCCGACGCCCCCCCGAGGAGTTCGCGCATCCGATCCTTGAAGCTGATCGCGACCGCGGCGTCGATGCGGTCGGCGTCGACCCGGATGATCGTCACGCCCTTGTCGGATGTGGTGCTGAGTTCCATGGCTGCCCTTTCCCTGGTGCGGCGCACACCGCGTCCCTCGGCAACGGACCCTAGACGCGAATCCTTACCATTCGGTATGCATGTCCCAAGATGGGAGGGTTCCACATGCAGGACGTAGTAATCACAGGGGCGTCGCGGACGCCGATGGGCGGGTTCCGGGGGGTCTTTGCCGAACAGGAGGCTTGGAAGCTGGGCGGCGCGGCGATCCGCGCCGCGCTGGATGGTCACGCCGACCGGAGCGTGGACGAGGTCCTGATGGGCTGCGTGCTACCTGCGGGACAGGGGCAGGCCCCGGCCCGGCAGGCGGGATTCGCGGCAGGCCTGGGCGACGACGTCCCGGCGACGACGCTGAACAAGATGTGTGGTTCGGGCATGAAGGCGGCGATGCTGGCCTGGGACCGGCTGGCGCTGGGACATGCGGAGTGCATCGTGGCGGGCGGCATGGAGTCGATGACCCTGTCGCCCTACCTGCTGCCGAAGATGCGCGGCGGCGCACGGATCGGCCACGGTCAGGTCGTCGACCACATGTTTCTCGACGGGCTGGAGGACGCCTATGACAAGGGCCGCCTGATGGGGACCTTCGCCGAGGATTGCGCCGAGGCGTTCCAGTTCACCCGCGAGGCGCAGGACCAGTACGCGCTGGCGTCGCTGTCGAACGCGCTGGACGCGGAACGCTCCGACGCCTTCGAGAACGAGATATGCCCGGTGACGCTGCATACCCGCCACGGCGAAGAGATCATCACCCGCGACGAACAGCCCGGCAAGGCGCGCCCCGAGAAGATCCCGATGCTGAAACCGGCGTTCCGCAAAGACGGTACGGTGACGGCGGCGAACTCGTCCTCGATCTCGGACGGCGCGGCGGCGCTAGTCATGACGACGCTGGATTCGGCTGTGCGCCGGGGTGTCCTGCCGCGTGCCCGCATCCTTGGCCATACGAGCCACGCGCAGGCGCCGAAGGACTTCCCGACCGCGCCGATCCCGGCGGCCCGCAAGCTGCTGGACCGGATCGGCTGGAAGAAGAGCGACGTGGACCTCTGGGAGGTCAACGAGGCCTTTGCCGTGGTGCCCATGGCCTTCATGAAGGAGATGGGCCTGCCGCGCGACGTGGTGAACGTGAACGGCGGGGCCTGTGCACTGGGGCATCCCATCGGCGCCTCGGGGGCGCGGATCATCGTGACCCTGTTGAACGCGCTGGAGAAACGCGGCGCACGGCGCGGTGTCGCGGCGATTTGCATCGGTGGCGGCGAAGGCACCGCCATCGCGATCGAACGTATCTGACAAGGCCTTGACGCGGGGCGGGGCGGCGATGTGCCAGCCCTGCGCTGCGTGGGACCGGTATGGCGGGGCCTCGCGTTGGGGGCGGCGCCCACATCTTTTCCGCCTCCTCCCGTGAAAAATCCCCTTGATTTTTCACTCGCTCCCGGCATCATGAAAAAAGACGGGAGAATTTCACGCACATGCAGATGGACGCGCCGCCGGCCACGCTCGGTTCTGACCTTCGGACGCTTCGGCGGACGCGCGGCCTGACGCTGCAACAGCTGGCGGACAAGCTGGGTCGCTCTGTCGGGTGGCTGAGCCAGGTGGAACGCGACCTGTCGGAGCCCTCGATCACCGATCTGCGGCACCTTGCGAAGGCACTCGACGTCTCCGTCTCCATGCTGGCCCGGCACGAGGCCGCCGCACCGGAGGAGGTCGGGCGGATCGTGCGTCGTGGCACCCGGCGGCCCATCGGATCGCGGGTGTCGGGGCTGGTGGAGGAACTCCTGTCCCCCGACCTCGCCGACGACTTCGAGATGGTGCACTGCCGGTTCGAGCCGCATTCACAGATCGGAGAGACGGTGACCCGCCCGACGCAGGAGGTGGCCTTCCTGCTGTCCGGGCGGCTGGAAATGACCATCGGCGCGGACCGGTTCAGCATCTTCCCGGGCGACAGCTTTCGCATCAGGGGAGAGCCGTTCCGCTGGGAAAATCCGCATGACGAGGCGGCGGTTGCGATCTGGGTGATCGCGCCGCCGGTGTACTGAGCGCGGCCACGGAGAAGAGGGAGCGAAGATCATGACCCAGGGACAATGCCTGTGCGGCGCGGTGCGCTTCCGGACAGAGGCCGAGCCGCAGGGCGCCAGCGCCTGCCATTGCGGCCAGTGCCGCCGGATGTCCGGGCATGTCTGGGCCTCGGCCTATGTGCCGAAGGACGCCCTGACGGTCGAGGGAGAGGTGCGCTGGTTCGACAGCTCCGACAAGGCGCAGCGCGGGTTCTGCCCGGATTGCGGCTCCTTCCTGTTCTGGCAGGCGCATGACGAGGACACGATCAGCTTTGCCCTCGGCGCGCTGGACGCGCCCACGGGGCTGCGGCTGACCAAGCACATCTTCACAGCCGACAAGGGCGACTACTACGACATCGCGGACGGCGTTCCCCAGAGGTGAGACATGACTGACACTCCGACACAGGATCAGGGGCGCCTGCCGTCACAGGCCCGCGTGGTCATCATTGGCGGCGGTGCCGTGGGGGTGTCCTGCGCCTACCACATCGCGCAGGCGGGTTGGGACGTGGTGCTGCTGGAGAAGAACGAGCTGACCGCCGGGTCGACCTGGCACGCGGCCGGGAACTGCCCGTCCTTTTCTACCAGCTGGGCGGTGATGAACATGCAGCGCTATTCGCTGCAGCTTTACCGGCGGCTTGCGTCCGAGGTCGACTATCCGATGAACTATCACGTCACGGGGTCGATCCGGCTGGGCCATTCCCGCGAGCGCATGATGGAATTCGAGCGGGCGCGCGGCATGGGTCAATACCAGGGCATGGCGCTGGAAATGCTGCAGGTCTCCGACCTGAAGGGCCGCTATCCCTTCCTCGAAACCCACGATCTGGCGGGCGCGCTTTACGATCCGGACGACGGCGACATCGACCCGGCGCAACTGACACAGGCGCTGGCCAAGGGCGCGCGCATGAAGGGCGCCCGGATCGAGCGGTTCTGCGGCGCGACCGGCGTGCGGCGCGAGGGTGCGGACTGGATCGTCGAGACCGAGAAGGGCGAGATCCGCTGCGAGAAGGTGGTGAACGCGGCGGGCTACTACGCGCAGCGGGTCGGCGAGTGGTTCGTGCCCCATGGCGGGCGCACCGTGCCGATGGCGGTGATGAGCCACCAGTACTTCCTGACCGAACCGATCCCGGAGCTAGAGGCCTGGTCGAAGGAGAACGGCAAGCTGCCGCTCCTGCGGGACGTGGATTCTTCCTACTACCTGCGGCAGGAGAAATACGGCCTCAACCTTGGCCCCTACGAGCGGAACTGCAAGGCGCATTGGGCGACGCCGGACGATCCCATGCCGGAGGATTTCTCCTTCCAGCTCTATCCCGACGATCTCGACCGGCTGGAATGGTATATCGAGGACGCCATGGCGCGGGTGCCGATCCTCGGGCAGGCGGGCGTGGGCAGGGTGATCAACGGCCCGATTCCCTATGCGCCGGACGGCCTGCCGCTGCTCGGCCCGATGCCGGGGGTGCCGAATGCCTACGAAGCCTGCGTCTTCACCTTCGGCATCACGCAGGCGGGCGGCGCGGGCAAGGTGCTGGCGGAGTGGGTGACTGAGGGCCGGACGGAATGGGACATGTGGTCCTGCGATCCGCGCCGCTACACCGGCTACACCGACCCGGACTATTGCCTCGCCAAGGCTATCGAGACCTACAGCCACGAATACGCAATGCACTTTCCCCGGCACCGCTGGCCCGCGGCGCCCGACCGGCGGCTCTCTCCGCTGTACGAGCGCCTGTCGGCGGCGGGTGCGCAGTTTGCGCCCTACAACGGCTGGGAACGGGCGACATGGTTCGCGCATACCGGCGACGACACCTCCGAGACTGCCACCGAGACCTGGGAACGGGACGGCCCGTGGCAGACCCGCGTGCGCGAGGAATGCGAGGCGGTGCGCGACGGCTGTGGCGTGCTGGAGATCTGCGGCTTCACCCGGCTGATCGTCAGCGGGCCGGGCGCGCGGGACTGGGTCGACAGCCTGACCGCTTCCCGCCTCCCGGCAGAGAACCGCGTGGGCCTGCTGTATTTCACCGACGACCGAGGGCGCATCCTGACGGAGATGACGGCGCTCAACCACGGACCGGAGCAGGTCGGCCTGATCACCGCTGCCGTGGCGCAATGGCACGACCGCGACCTCCTGTCGAACGGCGCGCCGGAGGGCGTGACGGTCGAGGACTTCTCGGACAAGGTGGACTGCCTTCTGGTCACCGGCCCGAAGGCGCGCGAGGTGCTGGACCAGATCTCCGACGCCGACCTGTCGCTGCCGTGGCTGTCGGTCCAGTACGACGCCACGGTCGCGGGCAAGGCCTGCGCGCTCATTCGGGTGTCCTACGCCGGCGAACTGGGGTGGGAGATTCACTGCGACCCGGACGACGCCCCGGCGATCTGGGGGGCGCTGACGGTCGCGGGGGCCAAACCCTTCGGCATGTTCGCGCTCGACAGCCTGCGGATCGAAAAGGGCTACCGGACGTGGAAGGGCGACCTCTCGTCGGACTACACGCTGCTGGAGGCCGGGCTGGACCGTTTCGTGGACCTGTCGAAACCGAATTTCCGCGGCAAGGCGGCGCTGACCGCGCAGGCGGAGACCGGCGTGACGAAACGCTTCGCCCCGCTGATTGTGGAGACGCAGGGCTGCGACGCCCCCGCCATGGCAACCGTCTGGCACAACGGCCAGGTGGTGGGGGAGGTCACCTCCTCCGCCTGGGGTTACGGGGTCGGCGCCTCCGTGGCGCTGGCGATGCTGCGCACCGACCTGACCATCCCGGGCACGGAGGTCGAGGTCGACATCTTCGGCACGCTCTGCAAGGCCACGGTGCGGAGCGATTCACCGCTCTGGGACCCGAAGAACGAAAGGATCAGGGCATGAAGGTCACGCTTCTCGATGGCGGCATGGGGCAGGAACTTGTTCACCGGGCGGGCGACCGCCCCACGCCGCTGTGGTCCACGCAGGTGATGATCGACCGGCCCGGCCTCGTGCAGGAGATCCACGCCGACTACTTCGCGTCAGGCGCCACCGTCGCGACCGCCAACACCTATGCAATCCTGCGCGACCGTCTGGCCCCCGCCGGGATCGAGGACCGCTACGAAGAACTGGTCGAGGCTGCCATGGCAGAGGCGACCAAGGCCCGCGATGCATTCGGCAGCGGGAAGGTCGCCGGCAGCACCGCACCTCTGGGCGCCAGCTACCGCACCGACAAGCATCCCGACCTCGACGCCGCGATCCCGCTTTACGCCGAGAAGGCGCGCCTCATGGCCCCTCACGCCGACCTGATCGTGATCGAGACCGCCGCCTCGCTTTTGACCTGCCGCGCGGCGCTCGCAGGCGCGCTGGAGGCGGGCAAGCCGGTCTGGCTGTCGATCAGCGTCGACGACGAGGACGGCACGCGGCTGCGCTCCGGCGAAAAGGTCGCGGACGTCCTTCCCATCGCGCGCGACGGCGCCGCAGCCCTCCTCGTCAATTGCTCCGCGCCGGAGGCGATGCCCGCCGCGCTCGACATCCTCGCGCGCGGCGACCTGCCCACAGGCGCCTATGCCAACGGCTTCACCCGGATCACCAAGGATTTCCTGAAGGACCGGCCCACTGTCGACAGCCTCGTCGCGCGTCGCGACATGGGACCGGAGATCTACGCCACCCACGCCATGTCCTGGCTGGACCGCGGCGCCACGATCCTCGGCGGCTGCTGCGAGACCGGCCCCGCCCATACCGCCGAAATCGCCCGACGCCTGCGCGCTGCCGGGCATGAGATCGCCTGATGTCTTCTCTGCTTTGCAAATACTCACATTCGCGCCCGAAGGGCGCGCGGATCGGCGCGCCGAAGGCGGGCCGAAACCAAAGGATTCGGACATGACTCTCCCCACCCAAGCCCGCGTCGTCATCATCGGCGGCGGGGTCATCGGCTGTTCCGTCGCCTACCACCTCGCGAAACTCGGCTGGACCGACATCGTCATTCTGGAGCGCAAGCAGCTCACCTCCGGCACGACATGGCACGCGGCAGGCCTGATCGCGCAGCTCCGCGCCACGGCCAACATGACGCGACTCGCGAAGTACAGCCAGGAACTATACGGCACGCTTGAGGAGGAGACCGGCACCGCCACCGGCTTCCGCCGCACAGGCTCGATCACCGTGGCGCTGACCGGCGAACGGCACGAGGAACTCCGGCGGCAGGCCGCGATGGCCCGGGCCTTCGGGGTCGAGATCGGCGAGATCGACGTGGCAGAGATCGCGGCGAAGTACCCGCATCTCAACACCGACGGCGTGGTGGGCGGCGTCTACCTGCCGAAGGACGGGCAGGGCGACCCGGCCAACATCGCGCTCGCCATGGCAAAGGGGGCCCGGATGCGCGGAGCGGTAATCGCCGAGCGCACGAAGGCGCTGTGCGTCACCCGGCAGGGCGGGCGTGTGAGCGCCGTCGACTGGCAGGCGGAGGACGGCACCTCCGGGACCATCGCCTGCGAGCATGTCGTCAACTGCGCCGGCATGTGGGGGCGCGAGGTCGGGCGGATGCTGGGCACCGACGTGCCGCTCCAGGCCTGCGAGCATTTCTACATCGTCTCCGAACCCATCGCGGGGCTTGGCGCGTTGCCGGTCCTGCGGGTGCCGGACGAATGCGCCTACTACAAGGAGGACGCGGGCAAGCTCATGCTCGGCGCCTTCGAACCGAAGGCCAAGCCCTGGGCCGTCAAGGGCCTGCCTGCCGATTTCGAGTTCGACCAGCTGCCCGAGGATTTCGATCACTTCGAGCCGATTCTCGAACAGGCGGTCCACCGGATGCCGGTGCTGGGGCAGGCGGGCATCCATACCTTCTTCAACGGGCCGGAAAGCTTCACGCCGGACAACGCCTACTACATGGGCCTCTGCCCGGGGACGGAGAATGTCTGGGTCGCGGCGGGCTTCAACTCCATCGGCATCCAGTCGGCGGGGGGCGCGGGGATGGCGCTCGCGCAATGGATGGTGGATGGCGCGAAGCCCTTCGATCTGGGCGACGTGGACATCGCCCGCGCGCAGGGTTTCCAGGCCAATCCAGCCTACCTCGCCGCGCGGGTGTCGGAGACGCTGGGCCTGCTCTACGCCGATCACTTTCCCTACCGCCAGAAGGCCACCGCGCGCGGCATCCGCCGTTCGCCGCTGCACGACCGGCTGGAAGCCCGCGGCGCGGTCTTCGGAGAACTGTCCGGCTGGGAGCGCGCCAACTGGTACGCAGAGTCCGGACAGGCGCGGGAGTATGCCTATTCCTGGGGTCGGCAGAACTGGTTCGAGAACCAGCGCGCCGAACATATGGCGCTGCGCGAGGGCGTCGGCCTCTACGACATGTCCTCCTTCGGCAAGCTGCGGGTGGAGGGGCGCGACGCGGCGGCTTTCCTGAACCACGTCTGTGGCGCGGATGTCGACGTGCCCGCAGGCAGGATCGTCTACACGCAGTTCCTGAATGCCCGCGGCGGGATCGAGGCGGATGTGACCGTGACCCGCCTGTCGGAAACCGCCTTCCTCGTGGTCACGCCCGCGGCCACGCGGCGCGCGGACGAAACCTGGCTGCGTCGCCACCTCGGCGACCGCAACGCCGTGATCACCGACGTCACGGCCGGAGAGGCAGTCATGGCGGTCATGGGACCGCGCGCCCGTACCGTGCTCGAAGGCTGTTCGGACGGCGACTTCTCCAACGCGACGAACCCTTTCGGCACGGCGCAGCAGGTGCACATCGGCATGGGGGAGGCGCGCGTGCACCGGGTGTCCTACGTGGGCGAACTGGGTTGGGAGGTCTATGCCTCCGCCGACATGGCCGTGCATGTCTTCGACGCGCTGATGGCGGCAGGGGAGCCGGAGGGTCTGCGCCTCTGCGGTCTGCACGCGATGGATTCCTGCCGGGCAGAGAAGGCGTTCCGCCACTTTGGCCACGACATCACCTGCGAGGACCATGTGCTGGAGGCGGGGCTGGGCTTTGCCGTGAAGACCGATAAGCCGGACTTCATCGGACGTGACGCGGTCTTGGCCAAACGCGAGGCCGGGCTGGACCGGCGCCTTTTGCAGTTCCTGCTGACCGATCCCGAGCCGCTCCTGTATCACAACGAACCGATCCTGAGGGACGGCGAAATCGTCGGACACCTGTCCTCCGGTGCCTATGGCCATGCGTTGGGCGGTGCGGTCGGGCTCGGCTACGTGCCCTGCGCGGGCGAAAGCGCCGATGCGCTGCTGTCCTCCGCCTACGAGATTGACGTTGCTGGGGTGCGCGTGCCGGCAAAGGCCTCGTTGAAACCGATGTACGATCCGAAGGGCGCACGCACCCGGGCCTGATACAAACGCCTTCCCGCACGCCCATGCAAGGCGTTGGCGGGGTTATCATGCAAAGGGCCTTGTCGGCCTCGGCAGCCTTTGGTTGTGTGCGGGTACAGGGGCCCGGCTACGGTTTTGGACCTGAGGCCGCAGTAGGTATTTTTGCCAAGATGAAGGGGCGGCTACGCGCCTGTCATTCCGGCGGGCTCTGTGAAGGCAGGGGGTGGGCCCCTTGCCGGGGCGGGGGCATTCTGGCAGAGGCTGGGGCATGAGCGATTATTCTCCGCCTTCCGGCGACATCGTGGTGCTGCATGAAGACAGCGATCTGCTGGTGGTGGACAAGCCCGCGGGCCTGCTGTCGGTGCCCGGAAAGGGCGAGGACCTGGCAGATTGCCTTCTGAGCCGGCTCGAGGCGGCCTTTCCCACGGTGCGTCTGGTCCACCGGCTGGATCGCGACACCTCCGGCGTGATGGTCTTTGGCCTGACCGCCCATGCGCAGCGGCACCTTGGCGCGCAGTTCGAGGCCCGGAAGACGAAGAAGACCTACGTGGCGCGTGTCGCCGGGCGGCTTGAACCGAAGAGCGGTGAGGTCGACCTGCCGCTGATCGTCGACTGGCCGAACCGCCCGCGCCAGATGGTCTGCCACGAGACGGGAAAGCCCGCGTTGACCGGCTGGAAGGTGATGAAGGCGTCGGACACGGAAAGCCGGGTGCGCCTGTTCCCGCATACCGGGCGCAGTCACCAGCTTCGGGTGCACATGCTGGCGCTCGGGCACCCGATCCTTGGCGACGAGCTTTATGCGCCGGAGACGGCGGCACAGTATCCGCGCATGATGCTGCATGCGGAGGAGCTGCGGCTGAGCCATCCCGAGAGCGGCAAGGGCATGACCTTCCGCCAGCCCGCGCCGTTCTAGGCAGAGGGTAGCGGACGTGCAAAGGGGCCCGGTGGGGCCCCTTTGGTGGTTCAGTCCAGGAAGCGCAGGTTACTCGGCAGCCCAGCCGGAAACGGCCTTGACCTCGACGAAGTCGTGGATGCCCCAGCTGCCGCCCTCGCGGCCGTTGCCCGATGCCTTCATGCCGCCGAAGGGCGCGCCCGGGCCGCGCGACTTGCCGTTCATTTCCACCATGCCGGAGCGCAGTTGCCGCGACAGGCGGTGGCGGCGCTCCGCGTCCTCGGACTGTACGTAGTTGGTCAGGCCGTAGGGGGTGTCGTTGGCGATGCGGACGGCCTCTTCCTCGGTGTCGAATTTCATGATCGAGAGCACTGGGCCGAAGATTTCCTCGCGCGCGATGGTCATGTCGTTGGTCACGTCGGCAAAGACAGTCGGGCGCACGTAGAAGCCCTTGTTCAGGCCGTCCGGACGCCCGGTGCCGCCGGTCACGAGCCGCGCACCTTCGTCGATGCCCTTCTGGATCAGGTCCTGGATCTTCTCCCACTGGGTCTTGTTGACCACGGGACCGATGTGGCGGCCTTCCTGGGAGGCGGGGCCGACCGTCACATTGGCGGCGGTGGCGGCGGCTTCCTCGACAGCGGCGTCGTAGCGCGAGGATTCCACCAGCATCCGCGAGGGCGCGTTGCAGGATTGGCCGGAGTTGTTCATCATGTGCAGCACGCCGCGCTTGACGGCCTTTTCATCTGCGTCGGCGAAGACGAGGTTGGCGCCCTTGCCCCCCAGTTCGAGGTGCACGCGCTTCAGCGAATCGGCTGCAGCCTTGGAGATCAGGATGCCCGCGCGGGTCGAGCCGGTGAAGCTGACCATGTCGACATCGGCATGCGACGAGAGTTGCGAGCCCACGCCCGCGCCATCGCCGTTCACCAGGTTGAAGACGCCCTTGGGCAGGTCCGCGGCGTCCATGATCTCGGCGAAGACCATGGCGTCGATCGGGCTTTCCTCCGACGGCTTCAGGACCATGGTGTTGCCCGCCACCAGCGCCGCGCCGACCTTGAGCGTGACTTGGTTCATCGGCCAGTTCCACGGCGTGATCAGCGCGCAGACGCCCACCGCCTCGTGCAGGATGCGGGTGTCGGGATGATCCGGGCTCAGCGGCTTTTCCCATTCGAACGCCTTGGCGGCGTTGATGAAGTTCTTCAGGTGGTTGATGCCGGCGCCGACCTGCGACGACCGGGCGAGGTCGAGCGGGGCGCCCATCTCCATCGACATGGCCTGCGCCAGGTCCTCGGCGCGTTCCTTGTAGGCGGCATAGACCCGCTCAAGCGCAGCGATGCGCTCTTCGGGCGGTGTGGCCATCCAGCCCGGCAACGCGGCCTTCGCGGCGGCGACGGCGGCATCGGTGTCGGCCTGACCGCCCAGCGAGATCACCGCGCAGGGCTCTTCGGTCGAGGGGTCGATCACCTCGTGGTCGCGACCGTCCAGCGGGTCGACCCAGGCACCGTTGATATAGAATTGACGACGTTCGATCATTTGCCTGACCCTCCCAAGTCCGATGCTTTCCCGACCGCACGGTCGGATAACGGCGACACTCTGTCACCGAGGGAAGGTGGGCGCAAGGGAGGGGTTTACAAGGGCAGTCTGGAACGTATCTAAGTTGCGCAACCCTGAACCCGAGACAGTCGGAAAGAAAGGACCCCTGCCATGGCACTTCGCATCAACGACGAGATTCCGAACCTCCACGTCGTCACCGATATGGGTGAATACGACCTGCATGACTGGATCGGCGACAGCTGGGCGATCCTGTTCTCGCACCCCAAGGATTTCACCCCGGTCTGCACCACCGAGTTCGGTGCCGTTGCGCAACTGGCGGACGAATGGGCCAAGCGCGGCACCAAGGTGATGGGCATTTCCGTCGACGGCGTCGAGGAGCACAAGAAGTGGAAAGGCGACATCGAGAAGACCGCGGGCGCGACCGCCGGTTTCCCGATCATCGCCGATGACGGCCTGGAAGTGGCCAAGGCGCTCGACATGCTGCCCGCCGACGCCTACCTTCCGGACGGCCGTACCCCGGCGGACAGCGCCACCGTGCGCTCGGTCTTCATCATAGCGCCGAACAAGAAGGTGCAGCTGATGATGACCTACCCGATGTCGGTCGGCCGCAACTTCGCCGAGGTGCTGCGCGCCCTCGACGGTCTGCAGCGCACCTACAACCAGCCGCTGGCAACCCCCGCCAACTGGGAAACCGGCCAGGACGTGATCGTGGCCCTGTCGCTGGACAACGAGGCGGCGGCGGCGAAGTACGGCGAACTGGACATCAAGCTGCCGTACTTGCGCTACGCCAAGAACCCGTCCTGATATGGGATCAAGCCGGCCCGCGGCAAGATCGTGGGCCAGACGTCTTTGCGCCCCCGCATGCACGTGCGGGGGCGTTTTAGTTTGTCGCTGTCGCGAACTTGCGAACGCCTGAGCGGGAGTCGCACCGGTGGACTCCTGCGGGCTGGGCAGAGGTTGCAATCACACAAGCGGGTAGGCGGCGGATCGGTCTGCACGGTTAAGGGCAATCGTCCTCGGTGGCAGGCAGCGGTGCGGGCATCCATGCTGGCCTCGCCTTGAAGTTTCCCGAAAAACCGTTCCCTATGAAGGGGAAAGGGGAAAGACATGCGTGATCCGTTCCAGCTTGGCAGCGAAATCGTGCGTCCGGGAGAGCGCCGGACCGTGGACCTTCCGGTCTCTGTCCTGTCGGATCATACGCCGGTCACGCTGTCGGCCCATGTCATCCATGGCCGCAAGCCCGGGCCGGTGATCTTTGTCTCGGCGGCGGTGCATGGCGACGAGGTGATCGGGGTAGAGATCGTGCGCCGCCTGTTGCGTGCGGGGCCGGTGGCGCGCCTGTCGGGCACGCTGATCGCCGTGCCGATCGTCAACTCCTTCGGTTTCCTCAACCAGTCGCGTTACCTGCCGGACCGGCGCGACCTGAACCGGGTCTTTCCGGGCCACAGCGAAGGGTCGCTCGCGGCGCGGTTGGCGGAACTGTTCATGACCCAGATCGTGCGGCGCTGCGACGTGGGCATCGACCTGCATTCCGCTGCCGTGGGGCGCGAGAACTTTCCCCAGATCCGCCTGACGCCGGGCAGCGCGCGGCTGCGGCAACTGGGCGATGCCTTTGCCGCGCCGGTGACGATGATCTCCAAGGTGCGCGACGGCTCGCTGCGGCTGGAGGCGGGCGCGGCGGGCGTCGACGTGCTGCTCTACGAGGCGGGCGAGGGGCTGCGGTTCGACGAATTCGCCGCCCGGGCGGGTGTCGCGGGCATCCTGCGGGTGATGGAGACGCTCGGGATGATCTCGGGCCGTGGCGTGCCGAAGGCGCGGGGCCTGTCGGTTTTCTGCGAGCGGTCTTCCTGGGTCAGGGCGCCGTCGGGCGGTCTGTTGCGGACCCTGAAGGGCAGCGGCGAATACGTCGAAAAGGGCGCTGTGCTGGGGATCGTCACCGACCCCTTCGGCGAACGCGAGGCCGAGGTCCGGGCCGATACCCCGGGCATCGTCATCGGGCGCACCAACCTGCCCGTGGTCAACGAGGGCGACGCCCTGTTCCACATCGCCCAGCCCGCGCTTCGCAAACACGCAGAGGCCGCGGCGGATGGCGGTTTCGACTCCCACCTCGAGGCGCCGGCGCTGTTCGACGAGGACGAAATCATCTGAACGTCGGGCCTGCGGGAGGTTGCGCCCCGCGCGGCGGCTTGCGATACCGCCGGGGCAGCAGACGAGGACCGCCCGATGAGCTTTACCCTTGCAACGTGGAACATCAATTCCGTGCGCCTCCGGAAGGCGCTGGTGTCGAAACTGATGCAGGAGGAGGCGCCGGACGTCCTCTGCCTGCAGGAATGCAAGGCGCCGGTGGAGAAGATCCCGCACGATGTCTTTGCCGAACTGGGCTATCGGTACATGGTCGGGCGCGGGCAGAAGGGCTACAACGGCGTCGCCATCCTGTCGCGGCTGCCGCTGGAGGATGTGGGCGACAAGGACTTCGCCACCCTCGGCCATGCACGACACGTGGCGGCGCGGCTGGAGAACGGCGTGACGATCCACAACTTCTATGTCCCCGCGGGCGGAGACGAACCGGACCGCGAAAAGAACATCAAGTTCGGGCAGAAGCTGGATTACCTGACCGAGATGCGCGACTGGTTCCATGCCGAACGGCCCGAGAAGGCGATCCTCGTGGGCGACCTGAACATCGCCCCGCGCGAGGACGACGTCTGGGACCACAAGAAGCTGCTGAAGATCGTCTCGCACACGCCGGTCGAGGTGGAGCACCTCGGCGCCGCTCAGGATGCCGGCGGCTGGGTGGACATTACCCGCAAGGACATCCCGGACGGGCGGCTCTATTCCTGGTGGTCCTATCGGGCGAAGGACTGGGACGCGGCGGACAAGGGTCGTCGGCTGGACCACATCTGGGCGACGCCCGACATCGCAAACGCCGGTCATTCGAGCCGGATCCTGCGCGCGGCCCGCGGCTGGGAACAGCCGTCCGACCACGCCCCGGTCTTCGCGACCTTCGAACTGTGAGGGGACGTGGGGTGTAACCCCACCCTACAACGCAGCGGCCTGCCTCACGTGCGGCGGCAATGACCGTTTGTCCGGCCGGGCTTAGCGGATAAGCGAAGCTGGCCGTGACGATCCGCCCGGCCCACCGTTTCAGTGATCGCGTAATGCGGTTCCGTCCGCAGGCGCGGTCCATTGCTTTGGCAGGCTGCGCGAGACGACCTCCTCATCCTCAATCGCCATGCGTGGGGCGAGGGTCGCGAAGAGGATCAGGGACACCACCAGCGAGACGAAAGCCGTGAGGCGGCCGGTGAAGGGCCTGAACGGGGCGACCAAGGCGATGGCCGAGAAGGCGATCGCGAGGCCGATGAGCATGACGGGAATGTCCGATGGCACGGGACGCCCTCCTCTTGACAATGCCGCATGCGGTCATGGATATGCTGGTGTGGTTAACAAACGGATAAGGGTCTCCGGGGCACCTGCGGCGTGCCGCGCTCTTGCAACCTGTGGCCGCGTGATCCATCTAGCTGTCTGACGCATTCGAACCCGGAGGGGAGAGACGATGGAGCTGAATCTGCAGCCGCAGGGCCAGACGGCAGGCGATCTGGTCAAGGACATCACCGAGGCGGAGTTCATGGCAGAGGTGGTCGATGCCTCAATGACGACGCCGATCATCGTCGATTTCTGGGCGCCGTGGTGCGGCCCGTGCAAACAGCTCGGGCCCGCGCTCGAGAAGGTCGTGACCGCTGCCAAGGGCGCGGTGAAGATGGTCAAGGTCAACGTCGACCAGGCGCAGATGATCGCCGGTCAGCTGCGCATCCAGTCGATCCCCACGGTTTATGCCTTCTGGCAGGGACAGCCGGTCGACGGCTTCCAGGGCGCATTGCCGGAGTCCGAACTGAAGGCTTTCGTCGAACGTGTGGTGCAGGCGGCGGGCGGCGATGCCTCCGGCGGGCTGGACGACGCGCTGGCCGCCGCCGAGGAGATGCTGGAGCAGGGCGCCCCGGCGGACGCGGTGGAAGTCTTTGCCGCCGTTCTGGAAGAGGACCCGATGAACGCCAAGGCCTATGGCGGCATGGTGCGCGCGCATCTGGCGGCGGGCGATCTCGACACGGCAGAGGCGGTCCTGAACGGCGCACCGGTAGAGATCTCCAAGGCTCCCGAGCTTGAGGCCGCCCATGCGCAGATCGAGCTGGCGAAGCAGGCCGCGCAGGCCGGGCCGGTGGCCGAGCTGACCGCGCAGGTGGAGGCTGAGCCCGATAACCTGCAGGCGCGCTTCGACCTCGCCAAGGCGAAATACGCGCATGGCGATTCCGAAGGCGCCGTGGCCGAACTGCTGGAAGTTTTCCGGCGCGACCGAGAGTGGAACGACGGCGCGGCCAAGGCGCAGCTCTTCACCATCTTCGAGGCGCTGAAGCCCAACGATCCCGTGGTGCTAAACGGCCGCCGCAAATTGAGCTCGATGATATTTGCCTGACCGGTCGTGCGGTCTAGGTAGCCGGGTATGACACGCATAGGCGATCTCCCGGACATCATTGCAGTCTTTCCCCTTCCCGGGGCACTTCTGCTGCCCCGTGCGCGGCTGCCGCTGCACATCTTCGAGCCGCGCTATCTGCACATGCTCGACGACAGCCTGAAGACGGACACGCGCCTGATCGGCATGGTGCAGCCGATGGCTGCGCCGGGGCGTGAGGAGGGGCTGCACAGGATCGGTTGCGCGGGCCGCGTGACCCAGTTCTCGGAGACGGAGGACGGGCGATACATGATCACCCTGTCCGGGATCTCCCGGTTCCGGGTGCAGGAGGAGCTGGAAGGCTTTCACCCCTACCGGCGCTGCCGTGTCAGCTGGGATGGCTTCGACCGCGACAAGGCGGGACCGGAGGCGGACCGCAGCTTTGACCGGGCGTCGTTCCTTGACCTGTTGGACCGGTATTTCACGGCTCGGGATCTGTCGGTGGACTGGCAGACCCTGCAGGAGGCCGAGGACGAGCTTCTGGTCAACTCGCTGTCGATGCTTCTGGACTTCGGCCCGGAGGACAAGCAGGCGCTTCTTGAGGCGCCGTCGCTGTCGACCCGGCGCGAGACGCTGGTGACGCTGATCGAATATGCCCTCAGGGGCGGTGAAGAGGATGTCCTGCAATGACTGCTGATGTGAATGACGGCGGGCAAGACGCGGCCGAGGCGGTGGCCTTCGACCGCAGGATGCTGGAGGCGCTGGTCTGCCCGGTGTCCCAGTCGGTGCTGAGCTACGATGCCGACCGGCAGGAACTGGTGAGCGAGCCCGCCGGTCTGGCCTATCCGATCCGCGACGGGATCCCCGTGATGCTGGTGGACGAGGCGCGCCGCCTCGATCCGTGACGGCTGCGGCCCGTGGTCAGGCGTAGCTGAGCGCCCGGGCAAACACGTCCGTATCCACGTTGCCGCCGGACACGGTGCAGATCACGCTGTCCGTTTCCAGTTCATGGCCGTGGAAGAGCGCGGCGGCCAGCGCCACGGCGCCACCGGGCTCCGCCACGACACGCAGGTGGCGGAAAGCCATGGCCATGGCGCGCAGCGCCTCTTCGTCCGAAACCACGACACCGGACCCGCACAGTCGGCTCACGATGGGGAAGGTGATCTCTCCCGGTTGCGGCGTCAGGATGGCATCGCACAGCCCGCCCGCCTCGACCGCGTTGCGCTCGCGCGTGCCCGAGCGGAGGGAACGGGCGGTGTCGTCGTAGCCCTCTGGCTCCGCTGGGTGGACGCGGAACCCGGGCGCGCGGGCTTCGAGTGCCAGCGCGATCCCCGCCGTCAGCCCGCCACCGCCGCAGCAGGTCAGCACATCCGCATCCGTAATGCCGAGGTCTGCCGCCTGTTCGGCGATCTCCAGCCCGCAGGTGCCTTGCCCGGCGATGACCTCCGGTTCGTCGTAGGGGCGGATCAGGGTGAGGCCGCGCGATGAGGCGATCTCTGCGCCGATCTCCTCGCGGGAGGCCCCGCCGGCCCGGTCGTAAAGGATGACCTCCGCCCCGTAGGAGCGCGTGCCCTCGATCTTGGCGGAGGGCGCGTCGGCGGGCATGAGGATGACTGCGGTGGTGTCGAGCAGCCGCGCGGCATAGGCCACGCCCTGTGCGTGGTTGCCGGAGGAAAAGGCAATGACGCCCCGGGCGCGCAGGTCGGGCGAGAGCGAGCTGAGCGCCGCGTAACCGCCGCGGAACTTGAAGCTGCCGGTCTTCTGCAGGCACTCGGGTTTCACGTAGACCGCCCGGCCGGCCAGCGCGTCGAGCGCCGGGGAAGACAGGAGCGGCGTGCGGCGGACAATGCCGTCAAGGCGCTTTGCGGCGGCCTCTATCATCTGGATGTTCATGGATATCTCCGGAGGGAGGCGGCGCACAGCCCCGCCCTACTTCATGTCGCGCGGGCAAGGTGCTGCGCAGGCCGACCCCTGTCAAGCGCTGCAGGCCGGCGATGCCCGCGGTCTTGCGCCGGGCCGTCCGAGAAGGCAGAAGGCCGGGCGATGATCGAGCGGACGGCGAAAATAGACGGCATTCGGAGCTGGGCGTATTACTCGCCCTGTCTGGCGTGGCGCTACGGGCTGCGGCGTGTCTGGGGCGCGGGTCCGGAGCTGCTGTACATCATGCTGAACCCGTCGACCGCGACGGAGCTGGCCAACGACCCGACCATCGAGCGCTGCCAGCGGCGGGCCGTGCAGCTCGGGTTCGGCGGGATGCGCATCGCCAACCTTTTTGCATGGCGTGCAACCCGTCCGCAGGAACTGCGCACCGTCGCCGATCCCGTCGGGCCAGAGAACGCGGCGCTGCTGGAGAACTGGTGTGCCGGGGCGGAGATGACGCTGGCCGCATGGGGTGTTCATGGTGCGCTGATGGGAGAAGGGCCGCGAGTCGCGCGCAGGCTGACCGGCGATGTCCGGCACCTCGGCCTGACCCGCGAAGGCCACCCGCGCCACCCGCTTTACGTTCCTTATGCCCGCCAACCCGTGCCGTGGCCGGTCGAGGCACGTTACCCCGTGGCAGTTTGACCCGGTCTTTCCGGAACGGGGCGACGCTTCCTTAACCTGTTTGGGGGAATTTCGTTGTTGGGACACGGGTGATCTGTGATCTTCCGCAAAGTTTGCATCGGGACAGTCTACCATGTTCTTTCTCGTCGGGTTGCTGGGCATGATGGCTGTCGGATCGATCGTGATCGCCGGCACTGCCGACGTGGAGGAAGACCTGGACGACGACGGTCTGCCACCGGATGGCATCGGTTCTGCCGATGCGGAGACCTCCGTCGACAGCCTGCTGCCCGCCCTGCAGGACGCGACCGACACGGCGCCGGTTGCAGAGTTGATCTCTTGGCCCGGACCGTCTGCCGATCCGATGGACATACCGACCGGGCAAACCGGAATAGACGCTCGGGACGTGTCCGAGCCGCTGAGCCTGTTCGATGTGATGGGCTTGTCCGGGTTGTTCGGCGAAAGCCAGGTGGACACGCCTTCAGTCTCGCCCGAACCGCAAGCCATGCCCGGCGATGGCGCGTTGGGTGCGGGCGGCGCTGGATTGACCGAGGACGGTACGGACGACGCCGATACCCTGACGGGCACGGATGCAGCCGATCTGCTGAGCGGTGGGGGTGGCAATGACCTGGTCGACGGACTGGGCGGTGCCGATGACCTGCGTGGCGGCGACGGCGCAGATACCCTCCGAGGCAAGGAGGGCAACGACACGCTCTACGGCGATGGCGGTGACGATGTGCTGCGCGGTGATGGCGGTGCGGACGTTCTGTATGGCCACGACGGCAACGACAGCCTCGCCGGAAACGGCGGCGCGGATGTGTTGCAGGGCGGGCTGGGAGACGACGTGCTGGATGGCGGCACAGGCAATGACGCCCTGCACGGTCGCGAGGGTGCGGACCTCCTGCGCGGCGGACGCGGCACCGACACGCTGTTGGGCGGTTGGGGCAATGACCTCCTTGTCGGCGTAACTCGCGACGTCGATGGCACCGACCTGGATGCAGGCGATTTCCTGAACGGCGGTGACGGTGCCGACACGATCATCGCAGGATCCGGAGACCTTGTGCACGGCGGCGAGGGGACGGACACGATGGTCCTTGGCGACTGGATCGCCGGCCCGGCGGCGGAGCTTGTCGATTACGACGCGGCCGAGGACCAGCTTGTGATCGTGTTCGACGACAGTCCGGGCAACGCGGAACCGGAACTGGAAATCCGCTTGTCCGCCGACAACCAGGCTGTCACGGAGATCGTGCTGAATGGCCATGTACTGATCACCATGCCGACGGCGGACGCCCCGACATTGGAGGGGCTGGTGCTTGTGGGTGAGAGTATGGCCGACGTCCTGATCGGCTGAGGTACGAGGTCGTGCGTTTTGGCCAGCGCCGGGGATGACTCGGCGGCTGTCGCTCGGCCGCAGTCTCAATTTCAAGGAGGCGGGGCCGCACTAACGCCTTGCCTGTGCAATCGTGCGCAGCCAGCCAAGCGCACGCAAGGCTCAAGAAGACGGGTGTGCCGTTGCTCCGCCCCGCCACGCTCGGCACGGCATCAGGGAGGCAGCCACACCCATGACCTGCCCGGCACACCGGGCACAAACGGTCTTTCCAAACCAGATGGAATCGCGTATGCGCACGTATCCGTTCGGGACACCCGGGCGGATTTCTCCACGGGCCCTGCTGGACGACATCCCGGCTTGTGCCATGACCCTTAATCCGAAAGGAGACCCCGATGTCGATCACTGCAGAAGAAAAAACACGCCTGATGACGGAATACGCGACGAAAGAGGGCGACACCGGTTCCCCGGAAGTCCAGATCGCGATCCTGACCTCTCGCATCACCACCCTGACCGAGCACTTCAAGACCCACAAGAAGGACAACCACTCCCGTCGTGGTCTGCTGAAGCTCGTCGCACAGCGCCGCAAGCTGCTGGACTACCTGAAGGCCAAGGAAGAGGCACGTTACACGGACCTCATCAAGCGCCTCGGCATCCGCCGCTAAGGCATTCGGATCATTCCGAGGGACAGGCGCCCGCTCCGACAGGAGCGGGCGTTTTTCGTTTGCCGGAGGTCACTCGACAGTGGCAAGCGCCGCGTCGCGTGCCATCGTGTTCTGCGACGCAGGCCGGGCATTGCACCGCTCGACCCAAGCGCGAATGCCCGCATCGTCCGGGACGAGGTCGGGCACCCACCGGAACAGCGAGTTCACGATCAGGTCGGCCACGGTGTAGCTGTCGCCCACCAAGTAATCCCGCGCGTTCAATGTGCCCGACAGGCGGGCAACCAGTTCGTCCCATCCGCGGAAATTGGACCGGAAACCCGGGTTGTCGATCTTGAGGAACTTCGCGACGACGACCGGCTCCACCACGCCCGCGTACCACGCCAGCCATTCGAGGCACTTGGCGCGTTCGGGCGTGCCGGCAGGCGGCAGGAGACCGGCGTCGGGGAACAACTCGCACAGGTGCTGGGCGATGGCGATGCTCTCGACGATGACGGTCCCGTCGTGATCGAGCGCTGGGACCTTCTTCTCCGGATGCGGGTTGCCGGCATCGGGGCCGCCCGATCCGTCGGCGCGGGTGATGCCGACGGTGCGCACGGTGACGGCGTCTTGGGCGCCGAGTTCCTCGATCAGGGTAACGATGCGCGAGGAGCGGGACATCGGCGAATGGTAGAGGGTAAGCATGGATCAGTCCTTTTTCTGGATGTCTCCACGCTAGCCCGGGGCCCTGTCAGTTTATGTCAGGGTGATGTTGCCTCAGACCAGATCGGGTTCCCGCCCGACACGGTTTGCCAGTTTGCCGACGGTCAGGCCCTGAACGATGATCGAGAAGACGACGATTACGTAGGTGACGGTCAGAATGAGCGACTTCCATTCGCTTTCGGGCAGGGACAGCGCGAGGGCGACGGAGATGCCGCCCTTCAGGCCGCCCCAGGTCATGATCGGCATGACGCCGGGCGCGAAGGTCTGGAAGGGTTTCAGCATCAGGATCGGCACGACCACGGCCACCGTTCGCCCCAGCAGGGCCAGCGCGATGCAGAACACGCCGGTCACCAGCGCGTCCATGTTGAGTTGGACGGCAAAGATCTCAACGCCGATCAGCATGAAGAGCACGGCGTTCAGGATCTCGTCGACGAGTACCCAGAACTTCTCGACGTATTCGCGCGTCAGGTCCGACATGCCGTGCTTGGCCCCGATGTCGCCGATCAGCAGCCCGGCGCAGACGGCGGCGATGGGGGCGGAGACATGCAGCGCGATGGCCAGTTCGTAACCGCCGAAGGCGAGCGCGAGGGTCATGAGCACCTCGAGCGAGTAGTCGTCGATGTGGCGCATCACGCGGAAGGTCAGCCAGCCCAGCACGAGGCCAAGCGCCGCGCCGCCAAGCGCCTCCTGTGCAAAGAGCCGCAGCGCGTCGAGCGCGGGGGAGGTCTCTGCGCCGCCCTGTGCGCCATGTGCCGCGGCTGCCGGAAAGGCGAGCCCGATCAGCACGAGGTAGACCACGTAGCCCACGCCGTCGTTGAACAGGCTTTCGCCCGCGACCTGCGTTTCAAGGGACTTGGGGAGTTTGGCCTCTTTCAGGACGCCCATGACCGCAACCGGATCGGTGGGCGAGATCAGCGCGCCGAAGACCAGCGCCACGAGGATCGGCGCGCCGGTCAGCCAGTGAAAGCCAAGGCCGATGACCCCGGTCGACAGGGCGACGCCTGCCGTGGCCATCAGCAGCACGGTTGCCCAGACGTCCTTCAGATCGGACAGCTTGACGTGCAGCGCGCCGGCGAAGAGCAGCAGGCCCAGCATCCCTTCGAGCAGGGCGTCGGAAAAGTCGATGTTCGTGACGATGGTTCGTATGTCGTCGGCCAGCGTGAAGCTGGGGACCAGCCTGTCCAGCAGAAGCGCGCCCATGGACGTCAGCAGCGCCACGACCAGGATGCCGATGGCGGAGGGCAGCTTCAGGATGAAGTAGTTGACCGTGCCGAAGACGGCGGCAAGGACGATCAGAAGCGATGCGATCTGGAGAATGTTCATGGTCACTGTCCGGAAAATACTGAATTTTTCCCGTCCATAGCATGCCCGCCAGCATGCGCAGGCGCAAAACCGTCAGGCCGGCGCATTTGTGGGACGGGCGTGTCCCGTGCGTCATCCGGCGCTTGGGTGGTTCATTCGGCGATGGTGAGGATTTCCGAAAGCGGCTTCTTGATCGTCGCGGCGCGGGGGATGGTCGCATCGGCGGCGGGATGGCCGCAGGCGAGGATCATGATCGGTTTCTCGCTTTCCGGTCGGCCCAGAAGTTGTGTGAGGAATTTCATCGGGTTGGGCGTATGCGGCAGGCAGGCGAGCCCGGCCTGGTGCAGCGCGGCAATCAGGAAACCGGCGGCGATGCCTGTGCTTTCCGGGACGTAGTAGTTCTTGTACCGCGTGCCGTCGTCGAACAGCCCGTAGCGTTGGGCGAAGATCACGATCAGCCACGGCGCGTCCTCGAGATGCGGTTTCGTGGGGCCGGTGCCGATGGGTTCTAGCGCAGACAGCCATTCGTCGCCTGCGGCACCCTCGTAGAAGCGGGCCTCTTCCTCCTCGGCGGCGGCCCGTATGCGGCGCTTGAGGTCCGGGTTCGCGACGGCCACGAAGTGCCAGGGCTGGTGATTGGCGCCAGAGGGGGCCGAGCCTACGGTGCGGATGCAGGTCTCGATCAGGTCCCGCGGCACCGGACGGGGGGAGAAGTCGCGCACCGTGTGCCGGGTCTGCATGGCGGCCAGGAACAGGTCCGCGGCGTGCCGCATCTGCGCGTCGGACATGGCATCGCGGGCGGGCAGGGGCAGGGCTTCGTAGGCGAGGGCAGACTTGGTGAACATGGCGGCTCCGGCGTCGGGTCGGCGCAAGGGTTGCGGGCGTGGCGGGCGGTGTCAATGGCGCTCTGCAGACAGGCGCCGCGCCCGGCAGGGACGGCTTTGCAGGCCGCTTCACAGCGGGCCGCGCGCAGGCCCCGATACTTCGCGAGCGGCCTCTATTCACAGTTGGTTTTGTGCCGCTCAAAGCGGGTTTCCACGGCCCGCCTTTTCCTGTATGGCCCCTGCATCTGAGACGTGACGCACTGACCCCGGCGCATGAAACGATGAGAGGGGTCGGCGGCAATGGGGCCGCCATTCAATCGGAGGACCCGAGAGGGCTCGGGAGTGCCTCCAGACAGGATACGATGATGTTCAAAGAAGTGAAAAAGACACTCCAGTGGGGCGAAGAGACGCTGACACTGGAAACCGGCAAGGTTGCGCGCCAGGCAGACGGCACCGTGATCGCCACCCTGGGCGAAACGTCGGTCATGGCCAACGTGACCTTTGCCAAGACGCAGAAGGAAGGGCAGGACTTCTTCCCGCTGACCGTCCACTACCAGGAAAAATACTACGCCGCCGGCAAGATCCCGGGCGGCTTCTTCAAGCGCGAGGCGCGTCCGACCGAAAAGGAAACGCTGACCGCGCGCCTGATCGACCGTCCGATCCGTCCGCTGTTCGTGCCCGGCTTCAAGAACGAAGTGCTGGTGATGTGCACCGTGCTGAGCCATGACCTCGTCAACGATCCCGACATCGTCGCGATGATCGCGGCCTCCGCGGCCCTGACGATCTCCGGCGCGCCCTTCATGGGTCCGATCGCCGGTGCCCGCGTGGGTTACGAGGACGGCTCCTACGTGCTGAACCCGACCGTCGACGACATGCACCTGCTGCGTGACAACCCGGAGCAGCGCCTCGACCTCGTGGTTGCGGGCACCAAGGACGCCGTCATGATGGTGGAGTCCGAGGCCTACGAACTGACCGAGGATGAGATGCTGGGCGCCGTGATGTTCGCGCACGAGCAGATCCAGCCGGTCATCGACCTGATCATCGACCTGGCCGAAGACGCGGCAAAAGAGCCGTTCGACTTCACCCCGCCGGATTACTCGGCTCTGTTCGACGTCGTGAAAGCGGCGGGCGAAGAGAAGATGAAGGCCGCCTATGCGATCTCCGACAAGCAGGAGCGCGTTGCCGCTGTTGCCGCCGTCAAGGAAGAGATCAAGGCCGGTCTGACCGAAGAACAACTGGCCGACTCCAACCTCGGCTCGGCGCTGAAGAAGCTGGAATCCCAGGTTCTGCGTTCCGACGTGGTCGTCAACAAGCGCCGCATCGACGGTCGTGCACTGGACCAGGTCCGCTCCATCGTGTCGGAAACCGGCATCCTGCCGCGGACCCACGGTTCGGCCCTGTTCACCCGTGGCGAAACGCAGGCGCTGGTCGTGACCACGCTGGGCACCGGCGACGACGAGCAGATGATCGACGCGCTGCAGGGTACCTACAAGTCCAACTTCCTGCTGCACTACAACTTCCCGCCGTACTCGGTCGGTGAAGTGGGCCGCGTGGGCTCCCCGGGCCGTCGCGAGATCGGCCACGGCAAGCTGGCATGGCGCGCGCTTCAGGCGGTGCTGCCGGCGGCGACCGACTTCCCCTACACCATCCGCGTGGTGTCGGAGATCACCGAGTCCAACGGGTCGTCCTCCATGGCGTCCGTCTGCGGCGGCTCCCTGTCCATGATGGACGCGGGCGTTCCGCTGAAGGCGCCGGTGGCAGGCGTGGCCATGGGCCTCGTGCTGGAAGAGGACGGCTCCTACGGCATCCTGACCGACATCCTGGGCGACGAGGACCACCTCGGCGACATGGACTTCAAGGTCGCGGGCACCGAGAACGGCATCACCTCGCTGCAGATGGACATCAAGGTCGCGGGCATCACCCCCGAGATCATGAAGACCGCGCTGGCACAGGCCAAGGAAGGCCGCCTGCACATCCTCGGCGAAATGTCGAAGGCGATCTCCGAGGCGGGTTCGTTCTCTGAGCACGCGCCGCGCATTGAGACGATGAACATCCCGACCGACAAGATCCGGGAAGTGATCGGCTCGGGCGGCAAGGTCATCCGCGAGATCGTGGAAATGTCCGGTGCCAAGGTCGACATCAACGACGACGGCGTGATCAAGATCGCCTCGCCGAACGGTGACTCGATCCAGAAGGCCTACGACATGATCTACGCGATCGTCGCAGAGCCGGAAGAGGGCCACATCTACAAGGGCAAGGTTGTGAAGATCGTCGATTTCGGCGCCTTCGTGAACTTCTTCGGCAAGCGTGACGGCCTTGTGCATGTCAGCCAGATCGAGAACCGCCGCCTGAACCATCCGTCGGACGTTCTGAAGGAAGGCCAGGAAGTCTACGTCAAGCTTCTGGGCTTCGACGACCGCGGCAAGGTGCGCCTTGCCATGAAGATGGTCGATCAGGAAACCGGTGAAGAACTGGCGAAGGAAAAGGAAGCCGAACAGGCTGACTGACCTTCAAGGCCGGGTGGCGCATAGCCCCACCCTACGATAACGCGGGCGGACCGGACATCGGGCCGCCCGTTTTTCGTTGGCGGTCAGGTCAGCGGGCGCGGCTGGCGTGACGGTGGATCAGCTTCCATCCGTTTTCCGTTTCGCGGAAGATTTCGGTCACCCGCAGGGTCATGGACATCTTTCCATCCTCGTCGGCGAGGCAGACCTCGGCGTGCTGGAAGCCGGTCCAGAACCCGATACCGCCCGCGGCGCCCTGATCCAGGATTTCGAAATGCGTGGTTCCGCCCGGAGCGAAGCGGGCCGCCGAATGTTCGTTGGTATTGTTCACCGCGACGGCCCCCGCGGTGACGCCGCCCATGGGATCGTAGAAGGTGGATTGGCCTTCCTCGACGGAGATTGCCAGCAAGGCCTCCGGGCGGCCCTGCATGTATTCCCGGGCCGCCGCCTCGCGCGCCTCCATGAAGCTGTTGAAATTCTGTGCCATGGGCGCTCCTGACTGGTGTTTCGCAAGGTCAACGCCCGAAGGCGCGCCGCCGTTGCCTGTGCCGCCCCTGTCACCTTACGGGGTTGACCCGATTTTTACAGAGTTTCGATAAAAACGATTCTGTCAGAAGGCGGATCACGGTTGCGATCCCCGACAAGGGACGATCCGAGGGCCCCGGTGCGCAAACGCCGGGGCCCACCTTTCCGTCAGCCCTGCCGCCCCCGTGACGCTTGCGATGGCGCGGCCACCCGGTGTAGGCGCAAGGGCATGCTGATCCTGCAAAACATCATCTCCGACCGTGGATCGCGTTACGCGGTCTCTGGCGGCCCCTGCGCGTCCGAGGCCGAGGCGCAGGCCTTCCTCACCAAGCTCAAGCGGAACAAGAAGTTCGCGAAGGCGACGCATAACACCTGGGGGCTGCTGACCGACGACGGGCCGGTCAAGAACGACGACGGTGAAAGCGGCGCGGGCATGGTCATCCTGCGCATGCTGGAGCGTGAGGGTGTGACCGGCGAAATCGTCGTGGTGACGCGCTGGTACGGCGGCAAGCACCTGGGCGGTGACAGGTTCCGGCACGTGCAGGAGGCGGTGCGGATCTACCTCGAAGCGCGGGCTGAGGAGGCCGGCGCCTGACCCCTTGTCCGGACAAAAAAAGACCCGGGCATTTGCCCGGGCCAAGTCCAACAGGGAGGTGCATATGATAACCCGCATATGCGACGGGAACTGTTACCTGCATATAAGGTGCAGGGCCTATATTACTTTGATCTGCGTCAACTGAGACTGCGACAAGTTCTGCACGTTATCGGAGTGTTGCGCAAATGCCATGGCCTTTCCAGGCGAGGTGATCGGTCAGGAAACGAGCCGGTAGCCACCGGACTCCGTTACCAGCAAACGCGCGTTGGACGGATCCGGTTCAATCTTCTGACGCAGACGGTAAATATGCGTCTCGAGTGTGTGCGTGGTGACACCGGCGTTGTAGCCCCAGACCTCGTGCAGAAGCGTGTCGCGCGGCACGACGCCGTCCGTCGAACGGTAGAGGAACTTCAGGATATTGGTTTCCTTCTCCGTCAGGCGGATCTTGCGGTTGTCCTCGGTCTCAAGCACCTTCATCGCTGGTTTGAAGGTGTAGGGGCCGACGGTAAAGATCGCGTCTTCCGACTGTTCGTGCTGGCGGAGTTGCGCCCGGATGCGGGCCAGCAACACGGGGAACTTGAACGGCTTGGTCACGTAATCGTTCGCGCCCGCATCGAGCCCGAGGATCGTGTCCGCGTCCGAGTCGTGCCCGGTCAGCATGATGATCGGCGACTTCACACCCTGCTTGCGCATCAGGCGGCAGAGTTCCCGGCCATCGGTGTCCGGCAGCCCCACGTCGAGGATGATCAGGTCGTAGACCTGCTCCTTCACGCGGGACATCGCGGTGGCCGCGCTGTCGGCTTCGAAGACCTCGAAGTCTTCGGTCATGATCAGTTGTTCGGCCAGGGCTTCGCGCAGGTCCTCGTCGTCGTCCACGAGAAGGATGTTCCTGAGTTGCGCCATTGTCGGGCTCCTCGATGTTGTCTTTTGAGGCAGATGGCGCCATGCAGGGGCGCTGACAAGGAATGTGGCAGAAGTTTCACGGTCTCGTGTGCAAGAGCGGGAATTGTTACAGCTTCGGCCAGCCCCTGAAACAGCTGTTGAAACAAAGGTCTGGAGGCGGACGACATGAGGCCGGATCTGAACGAGACCCTCGCGCGGGCGCGCGCGGACCTGCGTATGGGGGTGCCGGTGGTGCTGACCTCCGGCGATCGCACGGTTCTGGTGGCCGCGGCGGAAACCATTGCCGCGGCACGGCTGGCGGGGATGCTGGCGCTTGGCGACGTGGATCTGACCATCACCGGCCGCCGGGCCGAGACGCTGAAGGCGCGGGCCTACGACGGCGACATTGCCCGTGTCGCGGTGCCCGACGGCGCCGCCCTGTCCTGGGTGCACGGCATCGCCGATCCGTCCGAGGACCTGTCGAAGCCGATGAAAGGCCCGCTGATGACACGGCGCGGCGGGGACGCGGGGCTGCACCGGCTGTCCGTCACGCTGTGCAAGGGCGCGCGCCTCTTGCCCGCGGCGCTCGTCGTGCCGGTGGAGCGGGGCTTTGCCGCTGCCGAGGGGCTGGTCTCCATCGACGCAGGTGCCGCCGCCCCCTTCCTCGAGGCCGTCCCGGTCCTGCGCCACGTTGTCTCTGCCCGTGTGCCGCTGCGCGCCGCGGAGGATGCGCGCCTGCACATCTACCGGCCCGAAGACGGCTCCGAAGAACACTACGCCATCGAGATCGGCCGCCCCGACCGCGCCGCTCCGGTGCTGGCGCGCCTCCATTCCGCGTGTTTCACCGGCGATCTCCTGGGTTCGCTGAAATGCGATTGCGGCCCGCAGCTGAACGCCGCGCTGATGCAGATGGGCGCGGAAGGGGCCGGTGTGCTGCTGTACCTCCAGCAGGAGGGCAGGGGCATCGGTCTGGCCAACAAGATGCGGGCCTATGCGCTGCAGGACCAGGGCTTCGACACGGTGGAGGCCAACCACCGGCTCGGGTTCGAGGACGACGAACGCGATTTCCGCCTCGGGGCGCAGATCCTCGGCTCTCTCGGGTTCGAGGCGGTGCGGCTGATGACGAACAACCCGGCAAAGCTCGCCATGATGGCGGATTGCGGAATTGCGGTGGCCGAACGTGTGCCCCTGAAAGTCGGTGAAACGCCCTTCAACGCCCGTTATCTTGCAGTAAAGGCCGAGAAGTCGGGCCACCTGTTCTAGCGACGGCACTTCGGCGCGGGTCTTGCGCCCGGCGTCCGCAGGCATAGGTTTGTCGCGAAGGAGATCCCCATGCGTTATTCCCTGCTCGACCTCGCCCCGGTGCCTGAAGGCAGCTCCACCGCCGATGCCCTGCGCAACACCGGCGACCTCGCCCGCCAGGCCGAGGCGTTGGGGTATCACCGCTACTGGCTGGCCGAACACCACAACATGCCCGGCATCGCGTCTGCGGCGACGGCTGTCCTGATCGGCCATGTCGCCGGGCTGACAGAGCGGATGCGCGTCGGTGCGGGCGGGATCATGCTGCCGAACCACGCGCCGCTCGCCGTGGCCGAAGCCTTCGGCACGCTGGCCACGCTCTATCCCGGACGGATCGACCTGGGGCTCGGCCGTGCCCCGGGCGGCGATCACGCGGTGATGCAGGCCCTGGGCGTCCATCCCGAGCGGGCAGAGAACTTCCCCAACGAGGTCGCGGAGATGCGCGCACTCTTCGGTCCGCCCGTCGAGGATCGCTCGGTGCGCGCTCACCCCGGCGAAGGCACGGAGGTGCCGCTCTGGGTCCTCGGCTCGTCGCTGTACGGTGCACAGGTGGCCGCGGCACTGGGCCTTCCCTATGCCTTCGCCTCGCATTTCGCCCCTGCAGCACTGGAAAAGGCGTTCGAGGTCTACCGCCGCTACTTCCGCCCGTCGGAGACACTTGAAAAACCCTACGCGATGCTCGCGGTCAACGTCTTCGCGGCCGACACCGAAGGCGAAGCGCGACGGTTGAGAACCACCATGCAGCAGGCCTTCTATCGGCTGCGGACTGGCAAACCCGGCAAGCTGCCAGCCCCGGTTGACGACCTGTCGCAGGTGGTGCCGCAAGGCGCGATGCCGGCGCTGGACGAGGCACTGCGCATCAGTGCCGTCGGAGATCCTGCGCAGGTGGAGGCGCAACTGCGTACCCTGATCGCAGAGCACCGCCCGGACGAGGTCATCTTCACCGGCCAGATCCACGATCACGCGGCGCGTGTGAAGTCCTTCGCCATTGCGGCAGACGCGATGCAACGGATCTCCCGGGCCGAAGCTGCCTGATGCGCGCAGTGTCCTCCAGCGACATGGTGCTGACCCGGCAAGGGCTCCGGTTCGCCGGTCATGTCTGGCCGTGCACCATCGGGCGCGGGGGTGTGCGCACGGACAAGCGTGAAGGCGACGGCGCCACGCCCGCGGGCGTTCATGATATCGTGGGGCTTCTGTACAGACCCGACCGCATCGCCCGGCCCGTCCCCTGGGCGGTGCCCATCCGGCCCGGCGACCTCTGGTCAGACGATTCCCGCCACGAGGATTACAACCTCATGGTCCGTGCCCCCTATCCATGGAGCCACGAACGCCTGCGCCGCGCCGACCGCCTCTACGACCTCGTGATCCTGACGGACTGGAACTGGCCCCGGGCCGAGAGGGGGCGCGGCTCCGCCATCTTCCTGCACCGCTGGCGCCGCCCGGGCTTCCCGACAGAGGGCTGCGTGGCTTTCCGGCCCGATCACCTCCTGCGGATCGCCAGCCGGATCCAGATCGGCACACGGCTCATCGTGCCAGCATCACTCGCCTGACACCCAAACCCGCGCGATCAAGGCCCAACGCCCAAGGCGAGCCGCCCGAGACCAGCGCGGCAGACCCTTCATCTTGGTTCAAATACCTGATCAGCGCCAACCGCGGGTCCGACCTCATGGCAAGAGTGCCCGCCGCGGGAGGCCCAGGCCTCCAGCGGCGGATCGACGCCGAAGGCGGCGAAATCACTTCACGAACAGCTTCCGGGGCCGGTCGCACAGGCACTCGGCTGCCTGACCCTCGCGGATGACGATCGATTCCGTGATCTCCAGCCCCCAGTTCTCCATCCAGAGGCCCGGCATGAAGTGGAAGGTCATGCCCGCTTCCAGCACGGTCTCGTCCTCGGGCCGGATCGAGATGGTACGCTCGCCCCAGTCCGGCGGATAGCTCAGGCCGATGGGATAGCCCGACCGTGCGCCCCGCGTGATGCCGGCCTTGATCAGCGAGGCGTTCAGCGCGTTGGCGATGTCGCAGGCGCGGTTGCCGGCGCGGGCGGCCTCCAGCCCGGCCTCGATGCCTTCGACCAGCGCGGCCTCGGCGTGCAGGATGTAGTCGGGCGGCTCGCCCAGGAAGATCGTCCGGCAGAACGGCGCGTGGTAGCGGCGAACGCAGCCCGAGATCTCGAAAAAGGTCGCCTCGCCGGTGGCGAAGGGTTTGCCGTTCCACGTCAGGTGAGAGGCGGCCGCATCGGCGCCCGAGGGCAGGAGAGGCACGATGGCGGGATAGTCGCCCCACTGGCCTTCCGTCCCGGTGACCGCGTCGCGGTAGATCTCCGCCACGATCTCGTTCTTCGGCACGCCGGGCTCGACCCGCTCCAGCAGCCCGTCGATGATCTTCTCGGAGATCCGGGCAGCGGCGCGCATGTAGGTCAGTTCCTCGTCCGACTTGACCGCGCGCTGCCAGTTCACCAGCGCCGTCGCGTCCTCGAAATGCGCGTCGGGCATGGCGGCGCGCAGGGTCAGCCAGGCCTTGGCGGAGAAATAGTAGTTCTCCAGTTCCACGCCGATGCGCGCGGTGGCATAGCCGAGGTCGTGCAGGCGGGCGGCCAGCTCCTGCATCGGGTGCTTTTCGGTCGACTGGATGTAGGTCTCGTCGTAACTGGTGACGCGTTCGTCATCCATCCAGACGGTGCGCAGGGCGCCCGCGCCATCTTGCCGGCGGCCCCACCACATCGGGTCCGTGGTCGGGTCGGCAAAGACCAGAACCCCCTGGTGCACGTAGAAGGACCAGCCGTCGTAGCCGGTGATCCAGGCCATGTTCGACGGATCGGTGAGCAGCATCACGTCCAGATCGTGCCGCGCCATGGCGGCGCGGGTCTTGGCCAGCCGGCGGTCGTATTCCGACTGCGAGAATGGCAGGGATTTGGCGAACTGGTGCGGCACGGGGGGCTCCTGCAGTAAGTGTCTTCGGGCACCCTAGGGGCGGGGGTTCCACACGGTCCAGACGGGAAGCGACACGAAGAGACGCTTTTTGACCGGGTGCCCGTCAAGCGGGCTGATCCCGTCATCGCCCGGTCCCCCGGTTCACGTCCCGGTGCAGAGCAACCGTCGTGCATCGGACGACCGTTTTCGTGCAAAGATGACCCCAGGATGGGTCGGATCTGCACACAGCGGTCCGCTGGCACGCAGCCGAATCGGCCCGGAATCGGCGCGGAAAGGGCCTGCGATTCGCTATCGGGGTGAGAGAATCACCCTTCGCGGTGCGACGCGTCGACCGCTTCGGAAGGCGGTCGGGCCGGGGCATTTTGCGGGAGGATCGTCGTCTCTGCAGGGTTGTGCGCGCAACGATCACTTCCGGGCGCAATTGCCTGATGTTTAAGCAGTCCCGGTGCGACATCTTGGAGGATAACGTGTGTATGGGCGCCAATTTTCGCGTTTTGGATGAGATAACGCCCGGCCCCAAACAATTCTGCCGCAGGAGGATTTACGGATGGGCCATGGTTCTCCCGTCGATTGTCCTGCACGACGCCGTTTTTCTGACCGGAAGTGCCGGATTTGCCTGCCTGATGTGCGAGCTTCGGGGAGATGCTTGCAGTCATGCCCGTAACGGGTTTTAGTTTGAGACCATAAAAGCGGATCAAATCCGCGGAACAAAAACACAGGGAGCCTGCTTTGGCAGATGGATCTTCGGGCGACGCATTCGTCGCATTCGAGCGTGTGCAGAAGAGCTACGACGGCGAAACGCTGGTCGTAAAAGACCTCAACCTCTCGATGCCGAAGGGCGAGTTTCTGACGATGCTCGGGCCGTCGGGGTCCGGCAAGACCACCTGCCTGATGATGCTCGCCGGTTTCGAGACCGCCACGCATGGTGAAATTCTTCTGGACGGAAAGCCGATCAACAACATTCCGCCGCACAAGCGCGGGATCGGCATGGTGTTCCAGAACTACGCGCTGTTCCCCCATATGACCGTGGCTGAGAACCTGTCGTTCCCGCTGGAAGTGCGCAAGATCGGCAAGTCCGACCGCGAGGCGAAGGTCAAGCGCGCGCTGGACATGGTGCAGATGGGCGCATTCGGCGGCCGCCGCCCGGCACAGCTTTCTGGTGGTCAGCAGCAGCGGATCGCGCTGGCCCGCGCTCTGGTCTTCGAACCGGAGCTGGTGCTGATGGACGAACCCTTGGGCGCGCTCGACAAGCAGCTGCGCGAGCACATGCAGTTCGAGATCACCAACCTCGCGCACAGCCTCGGCATCACCACGGTTTACGTGACCCACGACCAGACCGAGGCGCTGACCATGTCGGACCGCGTCGCGGTGTTCGACGACGGACGCATCCAGCAGCTCGATCCGCCGGACGTGCTGTACGAGGAGCCGAAGAACAGCTTCGTCGCGCAGTTCATCGGCGAGAACAACACGCTGGAAGGCGTGGTGCAGGAGATCAAGGGCGATCACTGCGTGGTCAAGCTGGACGGCGGCGAGGTGATCGACGCGACCCCGGTGAACGTCTCGAAGGTCGGTGAGCGGACCAAGGTCTCCATCCGGCCTGAACGAGTCGAGTTCAACAAGGACCGCCTGCAGCCCGGCGCGCACACGCTGAAGGCCGAAGTGCTGGAATTCATCTACATGGGCGACATCTTCCGCACCCGTCTCAAGGTGGCGGGCAACGACGATTTCGTCATCAAGACGCGCAACGCGCCCGACCAGGTGCGACTGCAACCCGGCAGCACGGTCGAGATCGGCTGGCTCCCGAAGGACTGTCGCGCGCTCGACGCGACCTGAGCGCCGTGAAGGATACCGCCCGTTCCCGGAATGGGGCGACGGCGGTTGAACTTGGGCCGGTTGTGAAACCCGTAACCCGGCTCTGTCTTCAACGGGTGTTGTTATGGAGAATTGGATGACACTCACGCGGAACCTTCTCGCCACAACCTGCCTGTCGCTTGCGGCAGGTGCGGTGAGCGCGCAGGACATGGCCGACAGCATGACCATCGTCAGCTGGGGCGGAGCCTATCAGAACAGCCAGGTCAAGGCCTATGCCGAGCCCTACATGGAGGCCAACCCCGGTGTGTCGATCACCTGGGACGAGTCGTCCAACGAAGCGGTGGCCAAGCTGCGCGCGCAGGCCGAAGCCGGCAACATCACATGGGACCTCGTGGACGTCGAAGGCCCGGACAGCCAGCGTCTGTGCGACGAAGGCCTCGCCATGGAGATCGACTTCGACGAGGATCTGGCCGCCGGTGAAGACGGCTCCACCGCGACCGAAGACTTCGGTCCGTCCGTGATCAACGACTGCTTCATCCCGCAGATCGTGTTCTCCACCACCTTCGGTTACCGCACCGATGTGGCGGATTGGAACGGCGCGACGCCGGACAGCCTCTGCGCGATCTTCGATCTCGAGAAGTTCCCGGGCAAGCGTTCGCTGGAGAAGCGCCCGAAGAAGAACCTCGAGTGGGCGCTGCTGTGTGACGGCGTCGCCAAGGAAGACCTCTACGACGTGCTTGACGAGGACGGCGGCGTGGACCGCGCGCTCGCCAAGCTGGACACCATCAAGGACCAGGTTGTCTGGTGGTCCGCGGGTGCAGACACCCCGCAACTGCTGGCAGATGGCGAGGTCGTGATGGGTTCGACCTACAACGGACGCCTGTTTTCTGTTATCGAAGAGCAGAAGCAGCCGGTCGCCATGCTCTGGGACTGGCAGGTCTTCGACTTCGACGGCTGGATCATTCCCGCCGATCTGCCCGAGGACCGTCTGGCGCGCGTGATGGACTTCGTGAAGTTCGCCACCGACACCCAGCGCCTCGCCGACCAGGCGAAATACATCTCGTACGGCCCGGCACGCGCATCGTCGCAGCCGCTGGTATCGACCCATGCCGACATGGGAATCGAGATGGGGCCGCACATGCCGACGAACCCCGCCAACCAGAAGAACTTCCTCGTGAACAACATCGAGTGGTGGGCTGACAACCAGGACGACGTGGAAGCGCGCTTCCAGTCCTGGCTGGTCAAATAAGTCAATCGGGTGGGGCGGCCGCGAAACCGCCCTACCTGTCTTACCGGAACGGGGCCCACTCGGCCCTGTCCGGACAAGGCGGAGCGGAACGTATCGCTCTGCGTGAACTGCGGGATGGATGACGAAACCGTCCCGCGACGACAAGGGAGACCGAAATGAAATTCACCAAGACCCTGATGGCGACAACGGCACTCACCGTGGCTGCCACCGGTGCCTTCGCGGAAAGCCACGGCAACATGGCGTCCGACATGACCCTCGTGAGCTGGGGCGGTGCATACCAGAACAGCCAGCAGAAGGCCTACGTCGAACCCTACCTCGAAATGCACCCGGACGTATCCGTGTCGTGGGACGAGTCCTCGGCCGAGGCGGTTGCCAAGCTGCGTGCGATGAACGAAGCAGGCAACGTGACCTGGGATCTCGTGGACGTCGTGGCGTCTGACGCCATCCGTCTGTGCGACGAAGGTCTGGCCATGGAAGTCGACCACGACGAGCTCCTCGCGGAAGCGCCCGACGGCACCTCCGCTTCGGACGATTTCGGCGACCTGATCGTCTCTGACTGCTACATCCCGCAGATCGTGTATTCGACCACGGTCGGCTACCGCACGGACCTCGTGCCGGAAGGCACCGAGCCGCCGTCCGACATCTGCGCCGTCTTCGACCTGGAAACCTACCCGGGCAAGCGTGCGCTGGAAAAGCGTCCGATCAACAACATGGAATGGGCGCTGCTCTGTGACGGCGTGGCCAAGGAAGACGTCTACGACGTCCTCGAGACCGAGGAAGGCCAGGACCAGGCTCTGGCCAAGCTGGAGACCATCAAGGACCAGGTCGTCTGGTGGAACGCGGGCGCAGACACGCCGCAGCTTCTGGCCGACGGCGAAGTGTTCATGGGCTCGACCTACAACGGCCGCCTGTACTCTGCCATCGTGGAGCAGGACCAGCCGATCGGCATGCTCTGGGACGCACAGGTCTTCGACCTTGACGGCTGGATCATTCCCGAAGGTCTGCCGGAAGACCGTCTGGCGCGCGTGAAGGACTTCGTTAAGTTCGCCACCGACACCCAGCGTCTTGCCGACCAGGCACAGTACATCTCCTACGGTCCGGCACGCGCCTCTTCGGCGCCGCTGGTGCCCGAAGACATGAAGATGCACATGCCGACCGACCCGGCGAACTCGGGCAACACGTTCCTCTACAACTATGAGTTCTGGGCTGACTATCGCGACGACATCGACGCGAAGTTCCAGGCCTGGCTCGCTCAGTAAGGACCGGGGCAGGGCGGCGGCGCACAGCCCCGCCCCACCTTGCGACATCGTTCGTGGCGGGGCATCCGCGCCGCCACGGGCCACAAACAAGACGACAGTCAAAATGACAGGGGGACGGGGCACCATGCCCAAGGGCTACATCATAGGCCACATCACGGTTAAGGACCCTGAGTCCTACCGCGAATACGTCGAACGCGACACGCCGATCCTGCAACGGCTGGGCGGCACGTTCATCGTCCGTGGGGGACAATCCCAGGTCGTCGAGGGCAAAGCCCACGACCGCCACGTCGTCATCGAATTTCCCAGCTACGCGGCCGCGCTGGCGGCCTACAACGATCCGGAGTACCAGGAGGTCGCCCAGATCCGCCACAACACGGCGGACAGCGTGATACTCGTGGTCGAGGGGGCAGAATGACCGACGCGACCACAGATCCAGACAAGATCGAAGGACCGACACCCGACAACGCCCTGCGGGCCGCGGACAAGGCAAAGTCCGGGCCGATGCTGGCGGCGGACGGGACGCCGCTGAAGCGGAGCCTTGCGCGCGCCCTGCGAAGGCAGAAGCTGCGGGCGCTGATGCTGATCGCGCCGCTGCTCATCTTCGTGCTGGTGACCTTCATCGCACCGATCGTCGACATGCTGTTCCGCTCGGTCGAGAACCAGATCGTCTCCGAGACCCTGCCGAAGACGGTGGTCGCGCTCGAGGACTGGGACGACGAAAGCGGCGAACTGCCCGGCAACACGGTGTTCAACGCCGCCTACGAGGACATTTTCCTCGCCGCCGAGAAGAAGCTCCACACGCGCCTCGGCACACGTCTCAACTACGAACTGACCGGCGTCTCCTCCCTGTTCCGCAAGTCGGGCCGCGGACTGGACGACATCGGCGAGGTCTACCAGGACCAGTTCGAGGATCTCGACGAGAACTGGGACGAGGCGCTGCCGTGGGCCCAGATCATGGGCGACCCGGAATGGATCGCCAAGCAGGAGAAATGGGACAACACGGCCGAGGACGACCGCGGCCGGATGCCCCGGTTCGACCTGCGCGACGACATTGTGCAGACGCTGCCCAACGCCTCCATCGCCTACCGCGACTTTGCCCGCTTCCAGCAGACCGAGGAAGAGAGCAGCCCGCTCGAGGAAGAGCCCTGGTCGCTGGTGCACACGATGCTCTACCGCGACCTCGCGGCCGGCGACATGTCCGACTACACCGGCCCGCAGGCCGAGATGCTGAAGGCCGCCGACGCATTGGTCGACAGCCCGGATTTCGAGACCGTCGACATCCGCGCGGCGTTCGAGGACATCGATAAGGACTGGCTCGACATCGACGTCTGGAAGACGATCAAGATGTACTCGCCGAATTACACCAACGGCTACTTCCTGAACTCCATCGACATGCAGAAGACGCCCGAGGGGCCGGCGCTGCGGGATGAGGACGAACGGATCTACGGGCTGCTGTTCAAGCGTACGATGTTCATGTCGATGGTCATCACTTTCAGCTGCATCGCGCTGGCCTACCCGGTGGCCTACCTTCTGTCCAACCTGCCTGCGCGCACCGCAAACCTGCTGATGATCCTCGTGCTTCTGCCCTTTTGGACATCGCTTCTGGTGCGGACCTCCGCATGGAAGGTGATGCTGCAGCAGCAGGGGGTGATCAACGACGTGCTTGTCTGGATCGGCCTCGTGGCGGACGACAACCGGCTGGTGATGATCAACAACCAGCTCGGCACGATCATCGCCATGACGCACATCCTGCTGCCGTTCATGATCCTGCCGATGTACTCGGTGATGGCGACCATCCCGCCGACCTACGTCCGTGCGGCGAAGTCGCTGGGCGCCACCAACTGGACGACTTTCTGGCGGGTGTACTTCCCGCAGTCGGTCCCGGGCATCGGAGCGGGGTCGATCCTCGTGTTCATCCTCGCCATCGGCTACTACATCACACCCGAGATCGTCGGCGGCACGACCGGCACGTTCATCTCGAACCGGATCGCCTACCACATCTCGTCCTCGCTCAACTGGGGCCTTGCAGCCGCGCTGGGGACGATCCTGCTGGCGGTGGTGCTGATCCTCTACTGGGCCTACGACAAGATCGTCGGCATCGACAACGTGAAGCTGGGGGGCTGATCCATGGCTGTTGAAACGCAACCGATCAAGAAACCCGCCAGCTTCATCGCACCGGTAATGGGCGCCTTCGGGGCCTTTGCCGGGGTGTTCGTCGGCGCCGCCAACGGGTCCGTCCTGACCGGCATCATCGTAGGCTTCGTGGTGCTCGCCGCCATCGCCTATGTCGCGATGGAGGTGCTGGATCCGAAGATGGAAACCTCCGTGAAGTGGGGCCTCGTTGTCTTGCTTGCGGTGGCCGGATACCTGCTGGGGGGGCTGCCGGGCGCCGTGGTCGGGGCCATCTTCGGCTACATCTTCGGCGTCCTGATCTACTGGATCGGCATGGGTCGCTACAGGGTGCCGCTTCCGCCGTACCTGACCTCGGGCCAGGTTCTGTGGCACTACAGTTTCCGCACGCTGTGCGGGGCGATCTTCGTGTTCCTGATCACGCCGATCCTCGTCGTGATGCCGCTCTCCTTCAACGCGGAGAACTTCTTTACCTTCACGCCCGAGATGCTGCGGTTCGACCCGGCAGGTTACTCGCTGAAGCACTACCGTGACTTCTTTACCTCGTCGGAGTGGCAGCAGGCGCTGCGCAACTCGCTGATCATCGCACCCTTCGCGACGTTCCTTTCGGTCAGCTTCGGCACGCTAGCAGCCATCGGCCTCTCGTCCGAGCACGTGCCGTTCCGTCGCGCGATCATGGCGATCCTAATCTCTCCGATGATCGTGCCGCTCATCATCTCGGCGGCGGGCATGTACTTCTTCTACTCGCGGATCGGTCTGCAGGGCACGCTGTTCGGGGTGGTCCTGGCACACGCGGCGCTTGGCATTCCGTTTGTCATCATCACAGTGACCGCGACGCTCGTGGGCTTCGACCGGTCGCTGACGCGGGCGGCGGCGAACATGGGTGCTAACCCGGTGACGACGTTCTTCCGTGTGCAGATGCCGCTCATCCTGCCAGGCGTGATCTCGGGCGGCCTGTTCGCCTTCATCACCTCCTTCGACGAGGTAGTTGTCGTGCTCTTCGTCGGTTCGGCCAAGCAGCAGACCCTGCCATGGCAGATGTTCACCGGCCTGCGGGAGCAGATTTCGCCGACGATCCTTGCGGTGGCGACGATCCTCGTAGCGATCTCGATCCTGTTGCTGACCACGGTGGAGATCCTGCGCCGCCGGTCGGAGCGCATGCGCGGCATGAGCCCGGGCTGATCGTTCGAATTTTCGAGGTCCGGTTAACCTCCATCAGGGTTAACCCGTCAATTTTACGAAGAGAAACCACGGCAGGCGCAGAGATGTGCCTGCCGTTTTCACCTTCTGACAAGATATCTTGGGGATGCTGACCGGCGAACCCGAACCAAGGATCCGGTCATGAGCCAGCACGACAGACAACTTGCCCCGCAGACCCGGCCCCTGTCCGGCGGCGAAGTGCCGTTCGATCCCGGCGAGCTGTTCTATTCCCGCACCGACGACCGCGGCATCATTGCCGAGGGCAACCAGGTCTTTCGCCGGATTTCCGGCTTCGGCTGGTCCGAGCTGAAGGGCGCGCCGCACAAGCTGGTCCGCCATCCCGACATGCCGAAGGGCGTCTTTTACCTGTTCTGGGACCGCCTGAAGTCCGGCAAGAAGATGGTCGCCTACGTCAAGAACCGCACGAAGGACGGGCGGCACTACTGGGTCACCGCGCTGACGTGGAAGATTCCCGAGGGCTACATGTCCGTTCGGCTGAAGCCCACAACCGACCTCAGGGCGGAGGTGGAGGCGATCTACAAGGACCTTCTCAACGCGGAACAGAACGACGGCGTGACCCCGGAGCAAAGCGCGGAACGCCTGCTGGCGAAGATCGCCGAGATGGGTTTCGTCGACTACGACGCCTTCATGGCGCACGCCCTGCGCACGGAGATGGAGAACACCTCGAAGCTGGTGCACATGCCGTTGACCCCGATGCAGCAGCGCTTCTTCGCGATGTTCGACACGATCAGCGAACTCGGGGCGGAGGTCGAGGGGCTGGTAGAGGTCATTCGCGCCATCCGCACGGTGCCGATGAACATGCGCATCCTCGCATCGCGTCTGGAAAGTTCGGGCGGGCCGATCAGCGCGATCTCGGTCAACTACAGCCAGATGCTCGAGGAAATGTCGACCTGGATCAAGCAGTTCGCGGAAGGGCCGGACTGCACCTTTGCCCGTATCAAGTCCGCGATCCAACAGGGGCAGTTCCTAGTTTGTGCGTCCTCGATGCAGTCGTCCATGTCGGTCTATTTCGAAAAGGATCTGGCCGGGGCAAAGGACATCACGGCCCTCTCCCAGGACAAGGAAACGCTCGAGCGTGAGGCGCACCGCTTTCAGACCGAGGCGCAGGAGTCCCTGAAACTGATCGAATCCGAAGTGCGCCGCCTCAGCCGCAGCGTGCTGGACATGAAGCGCTACGTGACCGGTCTCAGCTCCACCCGGATGATGTGCAAGATCGAAAGCGCCTCGCTGGGGGATTCGGACACCGCCCTGAATGGCATCGTCGAACAGCTCGACGAACGGCAGGACGAAATCGAGCGCCGTCTCGCCAGGGTCGTTGAGCTGAACTCCAACATCCAGGGCCACAGCGCGATGCTGAGAAGCATGTCCTGAACCGCCGGGGGCAGGGCGAGCATTCATCAATTCTCAAGGGATCTGGCAGAAAGTGCGAGCCGGGTCGTTTTCAGAGGCCGGACGAATGACAGAGCATACAACGCGTTTTACCTCCGACAGCAGCTACGCAGGGTCGGAGGCACAATTCCATCTTTCGGAATTGTTCTACTCACGCACCGATCCACGCGGTGTGATCCAGGCCGGCAACACCGTGTTCCAGCGTGTGGCGGGATACGATTGGGATGATTTGGTCGGCGCGCCGCACAAGATCGTCCGCCATCCGGACATGCCCAAAGGCGTTTTCCAACTGGTCTGGGATCGCCTTGGACAGGGCAAACCCACCGGATGCTACGTCAAGAACAGGTGCAAGAACGGCCGGTTTTACTGGGTGTTCGCACTCATCGCACCGATCGAGGGGGGGTATGTCTCCACCCGGCTGAAGCCGACCTCGCCCCTGCGGGAAAAGGTGGAACTGATCTACAAGAGCCTTCTGGCCCGGGAACGCGAAGAGGGGCTGAAGCCTTCCGCCAGCGCCGATGCCATGTTGGAGGCGCTGAAAAAGGCCGGCTATTCAAGCTATGATGCTTTCCAGAGCCACGCCATGGCGGTGGAGGCGGAAACCCGCGCCCAGCATCTCGGCCGCCAACTCGACCCACTCCAGCGGCGTTTTCTGGACATGTCGCGCGCCATCACGCAGGTGCACGTCGAGACCACCGAGATGACCGAAGCGTTCAAGGCGATCCGGACCGTGCCGATGAACATGCGGATCATCGCTTCGCGTCTGGAAAGCGCGGGCGGCCCGATCAGCGCGATCTCGGTCAACTACAGCCAGATGCTCGAGGAAATGTCGACCTGGGTGGACACCTTCGTCGACGGCGATGCCTGTGTCTTCGCCCGCATCCGCGACGCAATCTTCAAGGGCCAGTTCCTGGGTTTCGCCACGCAGATCGAACGCGAAATGATCGGCATCTTCGAGGAAGAGCGCGAAAAGTTCGGCGCGATCTATCCAAGCAACGTGTCGACGGAAACGGAAGCGGCCCGTTGCGAAGAGGTGCGCAACAGTTTCCTCGAAGCCACCGCCGGATCGCTCGGAGACGTTGAAACGGAAGCAAAGCGCTTCGCCCGCAGCGTGCTGGACATGAAGCGCTACGTGACGGGGCTCAGCTCCACGCGGATGATGTGCAAGATCGAAAGCGCGGCGCTGAACAATTCCGGCACCGCCCTGTCCGGCATCGTCGAACAACTGGATGCCTGTCAGGACGAGATCGAACGCAGGCTGGCCCGTGTCGTGGAACTCAATTCCGTAATCCAGGGCAACACAGCCATGTTAAGGTCCCTGATCTGAGCCGGGGATTCTCGCGGGTCATCGAGTGACGTCGGGGCCCGGAGGAAGATGCCGTAGGGCGGAGTTGTACTCCGCCCCCGTTCAATCAGCTTCGGACCAGCTTCTCGTAGTCCGACGAGATCTCGCGCGTCATGGCACCGACCTCGAAGTTGTAATCGCCGATCTGGCCCACCGGGGTCACCTCGGCGGCGGTGCCGGTCAACCAGCACTGCTCGAAGCCTTCCATCTCTTCCGGCATGATGTGCCGTTCGTGGACCTTGATCTGCTTCTCTTCCAGCATGCCGATCACCGTCTGGCGGGTCAGGCCGTTGAGGAAGCAGTCGGGCTTCGGCGTGTGCACCTCGCCATCCTTGACGAAGAAGATGTTGGCGCCGGTCGCTTCGGCCACGTAGCCGCGGTAGTCCATGAACAGCGCGTCGGAGCACCCCTTGGCTTCGGCCGCATGCTTGGATGTGGTGCAGATCATGTAGAGGCCGGCGGCCTTGGCGTGCACCGGAATGGTCTCGGGCGAGGGGCGCTTCCACTTGGAGATGTCGAGCTTCGCGCCCTTCATCTTCGCATCGCCATAGTAGTTGCCCCAGCCCCAGGCAGCGATGGCCAGCCGCACTGGATTGCGGGCCGAGGACACACCCATGTCCGGACCGGCGCCGCGCCAGGCCACCGCGCGCACGTAGGCGTCGGTGAAACCGTTGGCCTCCAGCACCTGGGCCTTGGCGGCTTCGATCTCGTCGACGGAGAACGGGATCTCGAAGTCGAGGCAGGAGGCCGAGAAATGCAGGCGCTCCGAATGCTTGCGCGACAGGAAGATCTTGCCGCCGTAGGCGCGTTCGCCTTCGAACACGGAGGAGGCATAGTGCAGCCCGTGAGTCAGGACATGGACCTGCGCGGAGCGCCAATCCACAAGCTTGCCGTCCAGCCAGATCTTGCCGTCGCGGTCGTCATAGGCACTCTCGGCCATCGCGTCTCTCCTCTGCGTTGCGGCGCTTTTCCGATTGTTGCGCGGAATTGACTGAAGTCGGATATAAAGTTGCGCCAAACTGGCGACTCGCTACCAATTCGACCTTGGAATGTCAACAAGGCTGACTTAAAATGCCCTGCAAAACAGGAGGCATCCGATGTCAGACGGGCGGACAGCGCAGGGCGAGACGCTGCTGTATCTCACCGACGAGCAGCTGCGGCAGGGCGCGGAAGCGATGTTCTTCGCCTACCGCGGGTTCACTGCGGACCCGGACCGTATCCTGACGGGGCTGAGTTACGGGCGCGCCCATCACCGGGCGCTGCACTTCATCCACGGCGCCCCGGGCACGACGGTCAACAACCTCCTGAATATCCTCGGCGTGACCAAGCAATCCCTGAATCGCGTGCTGCGCACGCTGATCGAGGACGGCCTTGTGGAGAGCCGCGTGGGCCGCATCGACAAGCGTGAACGGCACCTTTACCTCACCGAAGAGGGCGGGCGTCTGGAACGCGAACTCTCGGACGTGCAGCGTGCGCGGATGCGGGCGGCCTTCCGCGACGCCGGGCCGGAGGCGGTCGCCGGGTTTCGCCGGGTGCTCGAAGCGATGATGGACCCGGAGATGCGGCTCCAGTATCAAAAGCTCAGGGAGGGTCGCGGATGAGTGAGAACGACGCCCATCTGCTGATCGTGGATGACGATGAGCGGATCCGGGGGCTGCTGCAGAAGTTCCTTGTGCGGAACGGGTTTCTGGTGAGTGCCGCGCGCGACGCGGCCCATGCCCGGCGGCTGTTGATGGGTCTGGATTTCGACATGATCGTGCTGGACGTGATGATGCCGGGCGAGGACGGCGTCAGCCTAACCCGCGGGATCCGCGAAACGTCGACCGTGCCGATCCTGCTGCTGACCGCCCGGTCCGAAACGGAGGATCGCATCGCCGGGCTGGAGGCCGGGGCGGACGACTACCTTGCCAAGCCGTTCGAGCCGAAGGAACTGCTGCTCCGGATCAACGCGATTCTGCGGCGCATGCCGGAGCCCGCCTCACAGGAAGCGGCGCCAAAGCTCATGACGCTGGGCGCCGTCCGCTACGACATCGAGCGTGGCGAGATGTGGCGCGGCGATGAGATGGTCCGCCTGACCGCGACCGAGGCACAGTTGATGCGGATCTTCTCGGCCAAGCCGGGCGAGGCGCTGAGCCGTTCGCGGCTGGTGGAGGAACTGGGCCGCGACAAAGGGCAGGCGCAGGAGCGCGCGGTGGACGTGCAGATCACCCGGCTGCGGCGCAAGCTGGAAAGCGATCCGAAGCAGCCGCGCTACCTGCAGACGGTGCGCGGGGCCGGATACATGCTTGCACCTGACTGACGCGCGGCTACGGTTTCCATGAAAATTCGAGGGAGGGCGTCATGACGACCGCACTGATCACCCATGCCGATTGCCTTGAGCATGTGACGCCGGACGGGCATCCGGAACGCGTCGCCCGGCTGGAGCATGTCCTGCACGCGCTGCAGACGCTCGACCTGCACCGCGTCACGGCGCGCGAGGCCACGGATGAGGAAATCCGCCTTGTGCACCCACAACGCTACATCGACCGGATCGTCGCGGCGGAGCCGGCCAAGGGTGTGACGCAGCTCGACGCGGACACATGGATGTCGCCGGGGTCGGTCCGGGCGGCGCGGCTTGCCGCCGGGGCGGGGATCCAGGCCGTCGACATGGTGATAGGGGGCGAGGTGAAGAATGCCTTCTGCGCCACCCGCCCGCCGGGCCACCATGCGGAGACGGAGACCCCGATGGGGTTCTGCCTGTTCGGCACCGCGGCGCTGGCCGCCAAGCATGCGCTGGACGTTCACGGGCTGGAGCGCGTGGCAGTTGTCGATTTCGACGTTCACCACGGCAACGGCACGCAGGACCTCTTGTGGAACGAGGCGCGCAGCCTGTTCATCACTTCCCAGCAGATGCCGCTCTGGCCCGGTACAGGGCACCCGGAGGAACGGGGCGCGCATGACAATGTCATGAACCTGCCGCTGCCGCCCGACAGCGGCGGTGCAGAGATGCGAGCCCGGTACGAGAAGGAGGCCTTTCCCCGGCTGCGCGACTTTGCGCCGGAACTGCTGATCATCTCTGCCGGCTTCGACGCGCATCAGGACGACCCGCTCGCCAACCTGAACTGGACGGTGGACGATTTCCGCTGGGTGACGCGCGCATTGTGCGACATCGCGCGGGAGACGGCCGGCGGGCGCGTGGTCTCGACTTTGGAAGGCGGGTATGATCTTGCAGGCCTGAGCGCGTCGGCAAAGGCGCATGTCGAAGTCCTGATGGAGGCGGGTGCATGAGCGAGCAACCTGTGAACGAGATGAGCTTTGAGCAGGCCATGGCCGAGCTGGAGCGTGTCGTGGGCGCGCTCGAGCGCGGCGACGTGGCGCTGGAAGACTCGATCAAGCTGTACGAGCGCGGCGCCGAGCTGCGCAAGCGCTGCGACCAGAAGCTCAAGGAAGCCGAGGAAAAGGTTGCCGCGATCACGCTGGACGGCGACGGCAATCCCGTGGGGACGAAGCCGGTCGAGGGCCTCTGATGACGGACGGCTCCGGACAGGAGCGGACGGCGGACATTGCGCCGCTCGGGTTCGAGGCGGCGCTTGCCCGTGCCGCCGAGCTGGCGAATGGCCAGATTTCCTATGCCTTGTCAGGCGTGCCGGGACCGGTGGCGGCTGCGATGCGCTATGCGGTGGAGGGCGGCAAGGCGCTGCGGGCCTTCATGGTCATCGAAGGCGCGCGGGTGTTCGGCATCGACCGGCAGCACGCGGCACCTGCGGCGGGCGCCATCGAGGCGCTGCATGCCTACAGCCTCGTGCACGACGATCTACCCTGCATGGACGATGACGACATGCGGCGCGGGAAACCCACCGTGCACCGCAAGTGGGACGAGACCACCGCCGTCCTGGCCGGGGATGCGCTGCAGGCCCTGGCCTTCCAACTGGTGACGCACACGGCGTGCCCGGCAGAACGCCGCCTGGAGCTGGTCGCCGGACTGGCGGTGGCGGCGGGCCTGCGCGGCATGGTCGGCGGACAGGCGCGCGACATCGCCGCCGAAAGCGCCGAGACGCCCCTGACGCTGGAGGAGATCACCGCCCTTCAAGCCGGCAAGACCGGTGCGCTGATCTCCTGGTCCTGCGGGGCGGGCGCGGTCATGGCGGGAGAAAGCACAGGCCCGCTGCGGCGGTATGGCAACTGCCTCGGGCTCGCATTCCAGATCTGGGACGACGTTCTGGACGTGGAAGGCGATGCCGCCACGGTCGGCAAGGCCGTGGGCAAGGACGCGGATCGCGGCAAAGCAACCTTTGTCAGCCTCCTCGGGATGGAAGGGGCGAAGGCGCGGGCTCAGGAACTCGTGCACGAAGCCTGCACATCCCTTGACGTATACGGTGACGTGGCTGACGCCTTGCGGGACGCCGCCCGCTTCGTTATCTCGCGGCGGAACTGACGCACGCCGTCCATTGGCCCGGGCCTTGACGCCCGGATGCTCTAGATGGACGTTGAGCAAAGAGAGGACCCCAGTCCGCGCCATGTCCGATACCACGTCCGATACCCGTCCGAACCGCCCCGAGACCCCCTTGCTGGATCGGGTGCACACCCCTGCCGACCTCAAGCAGTTCTCCGACGCCGAACTGAAGCGTCTGGCGCATGAACTGCGGGAAGAGACAATCTCGACCGTGTCCGAAACCGGCGGCCACCTCGGCGCCGGTCTGGGCGTGATCGAGCTGACCGTGGCGCTGCATTCGGTATTCGACGCGCCGCGCGACAAGATCATCTGGGACGTGTCGCACCAGTGTTATCCGCACAAGATCCTGACCGGGCGGCGCGACCGCATCCGGACGCTGCGGCAGAAGGACGGGCTGTCGGGGTTCACCAAGCGCTCCGAGTCGCCCTACGATCCGTTTGGCGCGGCCCATTCCTCGACCTCGATTTCCGCCGCGCTGGGGTTTGCCGTCGCGCGCGATCTCGGCGGCGCCTGTGACACCGGCCACGGCGACGCCATCGCCGTGATCGGCGACGGAGCCATGAGCGCGGGCATGGCCTTCGAGGCACTGAACAACGCCGGCCACCTGAAGAAACGCCTGATCGTCATCCTGAACGACAACGAGATGAGCATCGCGCCGCCGACCGGCGCGCTGTCCTCCTACCTGACCCGACTGTATGCTGAGGCGCCGTTCCACGATCTGAAGGCCGCCGCGAAAGGGGCCGTATCGCTCCTGCCGGAGCCGTTCCGCGAAGGGGCGAAGCGCGCCAAGGAGATGCTGAAAGGCATGGCCGTGGGCGGGACGCTGTTCGAGGAACTGGGCTTCTCCTACCTCGGGCCGATCGACGGGCATGACCTGGACCAGCTTCTGCCGGTGCTGCGCACGGTGAAGGCACGGGCGACGGGGCCGATCCTGATCCATGCGCTGACCCGCAAGGGCAAGGGCTACAGCCACGCGGAGCACGCCGCCGACAAGGGCCATGCCCGGGCGAAGTTCGACGTGGTCACGGGCGAGCAGAAGAAAGCGCCCTCCAACGCCCCGTCCTACACCAAGGTCTTTGCCGAGGCGCTGATGGAAGAGGCCGCCGACGACAGCCGTATCTGCGCGGTCACCGCGGCGATGCCGGACGGCACCGGGCTGGACCTCTTTGCAGAGCGCTACCCCTCGCGGTGCTTCGACGTGGGCATCGCGGAGCAGCACGGCGTGACGTTCAGCGCGGGGCTTGCCGCCGGGGGCATGCGGCCGTTCTGCGCCATGTATTCGACCTTCCTGCAGCGCGGGTACGACCAGGTGGTGCACGACGTGGCCATCCAGCGGCTGCCGGTGCGCTTCGCCATCGACCGGGCCGGTCTGGTGGGGGCGGACGGGGCGACGCATGCCGGGTCCTACGACGTCGCCTACCTGTCCAACCTGCCTGGCTTTGTGGTCATGGCGGCGGCCGACGAGGCCGAGCTGAAGCACATGGTGGCCACTGCCGCCGCGCATGATACGGGCCCCATCGCCTTCCGCTATCCGCGGGGCGAGGGTGAAGGCGTGGAGATGCCGGTGCGCGGCGTGCCGCTGGAGATCGGGGTGGGCCGCGTGATGCGCGAAGGCACGCGGGTCGCCATCCTGTCCTTCGGGACGCGCCTTGGCGAAAGTATCAAGGCGGCAGAGGCGCTGGAGGCGCGCGGCGTCTCGGTTACCGTGGCGGACGCGCGCTTTGCCAAGCCACTGGACCGCGACCTGGTGCTGCGGCTCGCCCGGGAGCACGAGGCGCTGATCACTGTCGAAGAAGGGGCGGTCGGCGGCTTCGGGTCGCACGTGGCGCAACTTCTGGCCGAAGAGGGTGTCTTCGACCGAGGCCTGAAGTATCGCAGCATGGTGCTGCCCGACATCTTCATCGACCAGGCCAGCCCGCGCGACATGTACGCCGTGGCAAAGCTGAACGCCGAGGACATCGAAGCGAAGGTGCTGTCTGCACTGGGGGTCGAACGTCTGGACAAGCGGGCCTGAGGGGAGGGCGGCGCACAGCCCCGCCCTACATCCCGTCGCGCCGGGTGTCAGAGCCAAGGCGCATGGCCGGGGGCGTCGCCTAGACGATCCCCGCCCAGACCGACAGCAGGATCACGTAGAGCAGGGCGGACTGGACGTAGCCCGCCAGCGTGTATGCCCCGTCGCGGACCATCAGCCCGTACATGATCATCGCCACCGCACCGGCGCTGAAGCTGGTGAAGAAGGGCAGCAGTTCGAGCGGCGGCCAGCTGAGTGCCATAACCGAGCATGTCAGGTAGGCTATGAACCGCGCCGGGCCGCTGACGAGGATGCGCAGCCGGTTGTGGCTGTGGCGGTCCATCCAGCCTGCCGGTTTGCGCAGCCAGTCGATCCCTTTCTGCAGTCGCGCGGCCGACACCGCGCGCCGGCGCAGGAAGCCCGGCAGCCACAGGTGCTTGCGCCCGAACATGGCCTGCAGCGTGATCAGCAGAACGATCAGCCCGCCGATGGTGGGCGTGCCGGGAATGCCCGAGATCGGCGAGACGAGGACGACCGCAGGCACGAGGATCACGGCCGAGAACGACCGCCCGCCGATCTTGTCCAGCACGTTCTCGACGGAGACGCGCTTCTGCCCTTCGTCGGGGCTGATCGCGTCGAGGAGGGCGTTGAGGTTTTCCGGCGCGGGACGTTCCTGGGGCGTCATTTTCCGTGGCCGCCGTGTTGCGTCTCGGCGGCAAGCACGGCGCGCAGGCCCGACTTGTAGTCGGGATAGCGCAGGGTCACGCCCAGTTCTTCCCTGATGCGGCGGTTCGAGACGCGCTTGTTGTCGGCGTAGAAGCTGCGCGCCATCGGCGACATGTCGGCCTCCTCGAAGGGCACTTCGGGCGGCGGCGGCACGTCCAGGAGTTCGGCGGCATAGGCGATGACGTCCTGCGGCGGGGCCGGGTCGTCGTCGCACACATTGTAGGCCGCACCGGGGTTGGGCCGCGCTATGGAGGCGCGCAGCACCTGCGCGATGTCTTCGCCGTGGATGCGGGAGAACACCTGGTCGTCCTTGATGATGCGGCGGGCGGTGCCGTTGCGCACCTTCTCGAAGGGACCGCGGCCTGGGCCGTAGATGCCCGCCAGACGGAAGCTGTGGACCGGCAGGCCCGGGATGGCGCGCCATGCGGCCTCGGCCTCGATCCGCGCGCGGGCGCGGCGCGACTGCCCGTTGAGCGGCGAGCTCTCGTCGACCCAGTCGCCGTCGGCATTGCCGTAGACGCCGGTGGTGGAAAGGTAGCCGACCCATTCCAGGCGATCCGCAGCCTCGGCCAGTTCGGGACCGATGAGTTGCAGCGCCGGGTCGCCGTCGGCATCCGGGGCGGCGCTCATCAGCACATGGGTGGCCTCTGCCAGGGCGCGGGAGAGGGCTACGTGCTCCCACAGGATGGCCTCTACCCCTGTCGCTCTCAGCGAATCGAGCTTGTCGGCGGAGCGGGTGGTTCCGATCACGCGCCAGCCTTCGGCAAGGAGGTCCGTTGCAAGGAAGCGGGCCGAGAAGCCGTGGCCGAGGGAAAGCAGGGTCTTTGTCATGTGGCATAGGTGGCGTCGGCAGCGGAATTTGGCAAGTATTACAAAAATCCCTTTTCTGAACCCGTTTTGTAACATATATAGGAGGCACGGGTTTTGGAGGAGGCTTGTCATGTATTCGCAGGGACTGATCGGCGCGGACGGACGCACGGCGGAAACGCCGGAGGTGCTGGAGCGTTTCCAGGCGCGCATCGACGCCGAGGAAAAGATCGAACCGAACGACCCGATGCCCGAAGGCTACCGCCGCACTCTGGTGCGCCAGATCGGCCAGCACGCGCATTCCGAGATCGTCGGCATGCTGCCCGAGGGGAACTGGATCACGCGCGCGCCGTCGCTGAAGCGCAAGGCGGCGCTGCTGGCGAAGGTGCAGGACGAGGGCGGCCACGGTCTCTACCTCTATTCCGCCGCAGAGACGCTGGGCGTCACGCGGGAGCAGATGACCGAGGAGCTGCTGTCCGGCAAGGCGAAGTATTCCTCCATCTTCAACTACCCGACGCTGACCTGGGCCGATATCGGCATCATCGGCTGGCTCGTCGACGGTGCGGCGATCATGAACCAGATCCCGCTGTGCCGCTGTTCCTACGGGCCATACGCACGGGCGATGATCCGGGTGTGCAAGGAAGAATCCTTCCACCAGCGACAGGGTTACGAGATCGTCATGACGCTGGCACGCGGCACGGCGGAGCAGAAGGCGATGGTGCAGGACGCCCTGAACCGCTGGTGGTGGCCCTCGATCATGATGTTCGGCCCGCATGACGCGGACAGCCAGCATTCCGACCAGTCGATGGCCTGGAAGATCAAGCGCTTCACCAACGACGAGCTGCGCCAGAAATTCATCGACGCCACGGTGCCGCAGGGCGAGTACCTCGGCCTGACTTTCCCGGACCCGGACCTGAAATGGAACGAGGAAAAGGGCGGCTACGATCACGGACCGATCGACTGGGACGAGTTCTGGCGCGTCGTGAAGGGGCACGGGCCGATGGCGCGCGACCGGGTCGCGGCACGCAGGCAGGCGTGGGACGACGGTGCCTGGGTACGCGAGGCGGCCCTGGCGCATGCTGAGAAGCGCCGGTCGCGGAAGATGGCGGCGGAGTAAAGGTTTCGCCCCGGCTGCGCCGGGGCGACCTGCCGGGGGGCTCAGCCCCCCGGACCCCCGAAGGTATTTTCACCAAGATGAAGGAGACGGGGCATGTCCGGAGAGACGCCGCTTTGGGAAGTGTTCATTCGTCCGAGGAACGGGCTGAGCCACAAGCACGTGGGCTCGCTGCATGCCGCCGACGAGGTGATGGCGGTGCAGGCCGCGCGTGACGTCTATACGCGGCGCGGCGAGGGCACGTCGATCTGGGTGGTGCGCTCTGCCGATATCGTGGCGAGCGATCCGGCACAGGCGGGCGAGAACTTCGAGCCCACCGCCGAGAAGGTCTATCGCCACCCGACGTTCTACGAGATCCCCGACGAAGTGGGGCACATGTGATGGCGGGGACGCAGAGCCTGTTCAACGCGGTGCTGGAACTGGCGGACGATCACCTTGTCCTGGGGCATCGGCTGTCGGAGTGGTGCGGCCATGCGCCGATGCTGGAAGAGGACCTTGCCATGCCGAACATGGCGCTGGACCTGATCGGCACGGCGCGGACGCTCTACGATCATGCGGGCAAGCTGGAAGGGCGCGGACGCGACGAGAATGCGCTGGCCTACCTGCGCGGCGAGCGGGAGTATCGCAACCTTCTGCTGTGCGAGCGTCCGAACGGCGACTTCGCACACACGATGCTGCGGCAGCTCTACTTCGCCGCCTTCATGGAGCCGTACTGGCGCGCGGCGGCGGACTCCTCCGACACGGTGATTGCCGGGGTCGCGGGCAAGGCGGTCAAGGAAATGGCCTATCACATCCGCCACGCGGGCGAATGGGTGATCCGGCTGGGCGACGGGACCGAGGAAAGCGCGCGTCGCATGGCCGATGCGGTATCGGCGCTGCACATCTACACCGGCGAGCTTTTCGAGCAGGGCGCGGCCGAATGGCAGGCAGCTTTGCCGTCCCGCGCCGCCGTGCGTCCGGCCTGGGAGGCGGTGATCGGCGAGGTGTTCTCGCAGGCGGGTCTGAGCGCGCCTGAGGTCACTTATCCGCAGACCGGCGGGCGGCGCGGCGTGCATGGCGAGGCGCTTGGGCACATGCTGGCGGAGATGCATTCCGTGCACCGGGCGCATCCCGGGGCGGTCTGGTGACGGCAGAGGCCACCGATACCCTCGCGGACCGGGCCTGGGAGGCCGCCGCGGCGGTGCCCGATCCGGAAGTGCCCTGCGTGACGGTGGCCGATCTGGGCATCCTGCGGTGGGTGCGGATGGAGGAAGAAGTCGCCGTGGCCGGGGTCACGCCGACCTATTCCGGGTGCCCCGCCGTGCTGGCCATTGAACTGGCGATCGAGGCGGCGCTGCGGTCCGCCGGGTTCGAGGCGCGGATCGAGCGGCTGATGGCCCCGGCGTGGACGACCGACTGGATCACGCCCGAGGGTCGCGAGAAGCTGCGCGCCTACGGCATCGCGCCGCCGGTTTCGGGGCAGGGGAAGGGCGCGCTCTTTGCCGCGCCCGAGGTGGCCTGCCCGCGCTGCGGGGCCGCCGACACCGAGCGGCTGTCCGAGTTCGGTTCGACCGCGTGCAAGGCGCATTACCGTTGCCGCGCCTGCGGCGAGCCCTTCGACTACTTCAAATGCATCTGAGGTTTCCATGTTCCACGATCTGACCGTCAGCAACGTCCGTCCCGAAGGCGACTCCGCCGTGGCGTTGACCTTCGACATTCCCGGCGCCGCGGCAGAGACCTTCCGGTTCGTCCCGGGGCAGTACCTGACCTTGCGCGCCGACGTGGAGGGCGCCGATCTGCGCAGGTCGTATTCGATTGCCGAGGGCGCGGCGGGCCGGCTTTGTGTCGGTGTGCGCGAAGTCCCGGGCGGGGTGTTTTCGACCTTCGCGCAGAGCGTGAAGGCCGGGGACGTGCTGCGGGTGATGGCGCCGGAGGGCCGCTTTGTCTGGCGCGGGGAGAAGCGGGTGGTGCTGATCGCGGCCGGGTCCGGAATAACGCCGATGCTGTCGATCGCCTCGGCCGTTCTGGAGGCCGGGGGTGAGGTGGCGCTGATCTACGGCAACCGCTCGACCGGGACGATCATGTTCCGGGGGGCGCTGGAGGACCTCAAGGACCGCTACGTGGAGCGTTTCACCCTGATGCACGTCCTCAGCCGAGAACCGCAGGACGTCGCGCTGCTGAATGGCCGTGTGACTGGCGAGAAGGTCGTTGCGCTGGCGCGTGCGGGCGCTGTCGACCTTGCCGGAGCGGAGGGGGTGTTCCTCTGCGGACCGGGGGCGATGATCGAGGACGTCAGCACCGCGCTCGAGGGGATCGTCGACCGAGACAAGATCCATTTCGAAAGGTTCTACACCGAAGGCGAAGCGCCCCGTCCGGCCCGCAGCGCCGAGGCAGAGGCCGCGGCGGCGCAGGGCGTTGCCGTCGAGGTCGTGCTGGACGGCGTGCGGCGCGGGTTCAGTGTCGGCAGCGAAGACGACAACGTGGTGGATGCGGCGGCGCGTGCCGGTCTCGAACTGCCGTTTTCCTGCAAGGGCGGCATGTGCTGTACCTGCCGCTGCAAGGTGGTCGAGGGCAGTGCCGAGATGGCGGTCAACTACTCGCTGGAGCCGTGGGAAACAGAGGCCGGATTCACGCTTGCCTGCCAGGCGCGGCCGACGTCGGACCGGCTCGTTCTGGACTTCGACGCGGCCTGATCGGGGCAAGGGGGGGCGAACCCGCGCGTGCCGCGCGGAACCCCCACCCTACACCCCGTGGGCGAGCCTTTGCCGATCCCGGCACGAGGGACTCGCCTGACACGGGCCACGCGGCGTATGAAATCTCCGTTCACGGAGAGACTCATGCTGCCACGCCTTACGTTGATCCTCATGCTGGCCCTGACCGCGGCATGCTCCGCCCCCAAGCCGGAGCCCGTCGTCAAGCCCGCCGATGCGCTGCCGCTGTTCCCCAACGAGACGCCCGAGCTGCGCGATGCCATCAACAAGTGGTCTGACCATTACGGTCTGCCGCGCCCGCTGGTGCACCGCCTCGCGATCCGCGAGAGCACGCACAATCCCAAGGCCCGCAACGGCCCCTACTGGGGCCTCTTCCAGATCCTGCCCGCCACCGCGCGCACGATGGGGTTCCGCGGCTCGGACTCCGATCTTCTGGATGCGGAGACGAACCTCCAGTACGCGCTGAAGTACCTGAAGGGCGCCTACATGGTCGCCGACGGCGACTGGGACGACTCGATCATGTGGTACGCCAAGGGCTACTACTACGAGGCCAAGCGCAAAGGCCTGCTGGTCGAAACCGGGTTGCGGTCGAACTGATCCGGCAAGGCGCCTATTGCGGCGTGCTGTCGGGTGCGGTTTCGCCCCGGCATGCCCCGCAATTGCCGAACGGTCCGGATTCCGGCTAGACTGTTGCCATGGCACAGGATCTCGAAGCGGCCTACGGGCTGGATACCCCCGACGACAACATCGCGCTCTACCGTGACTGGGCGCGGACCTACGACGCCGCGTTTGCCGAAGAGATGGACTACGTCCTGCCGATGCACGTCGCCGAGGCCTATCGCGACGGCGGCGGGACAGGCCCGGTGATCGACCTGGGGGCCGGCACGGGTCTGTGTGGCGCGGCATTGCGGACGCTGGGGATCGGCCCGGTCACCGCAACCGATCTGTCCGAAGAGATGCTGCAGGTCGCCGAGGGGAAGGGCATCTACGACCGGCTCTTCACCGGCAACCTGCTGGATCGCCTGCCAGTCGGGGGCGGCGCCTTTGCCGGGGCGGTGAGTTCCGGCACCTTCACCCATGGCCATGTCGGGCCGGAGGCACTGCCCGAGGTCTTGCGCGTGATCCGTCCGGGCGGGATCGCGGTGATTTCCGTCAATGCCGCGCATTGGTCCGACAAGGGGTATGACGCGGCGATTGCGGCGCTTGAAGGGGTGGAGGCCACGTGGAAAGAGGTGCCGATCTACGGGGCCGCGTCCAAGGGAGCGCACGCAAAGGACCTCAGCCGCATCCTGACTCTTAAGCGCTCCGTGGGGTAGGGCGGGGCTTTGCGCCGCCGCCCTTCCGTATCGCAGGGGCCGCGGTCAGGCCGCGTAGTCGGACCCTTCGTCGTCGAGGATCGCTTTCAGCTCGGCCAGGTGCCGGATGTCCTGTTCCGGGTAGGTCTCGATCTCGTGGGCCGTCTTCTCGGCGACCTCGTCCGAGAGGAAGTCCAGTTCCATTCCGGTCTGCAGCGCCGTGATGTAGGTCTGCGCGGCGCGCTCGAAGTAGTAAAGCCGGTTCCAGGTCTCGGCCACGGTGTCGCCGATCACCATCACGCCGTGGTTTCCCATCACCAGCGTCTTCACCTTCGGGTCCTGCAAGAGCTGAGCGCAACGTTCGCCTTCCTCTTCGAAGGCCAGCCCACCATAGGCATCGTCGATGGCGACACGGTTGAAGAACATCGCGCAGTTCTGATCGAGCGGCGGCAGGCGCTTGTCCTTCAGGCAGGCCAGCACCGTCGCATGGACCGAATGCACGTGCATGGCGCAGCGGGCGTGCGGGCAGTGGCGGTGCAGGGCGCCGTGCAGGCCCCAGGCGGTCGGATCGGGCGCGCCGGGGCGGTCCAGCGTGGCAGGGTCGTTTGCGTCCACCAGCAGCAGATCGGACGCGCGCACGCGCGAGAAATGCATCTGGTTGGGGTTCATCAGGAACTTCGACCCGTCGTCGTTGACCGCCAGCGAGAAGTGATTGGCGACGGCTTCGTGCATGTTCAGGCGGACGGTCCACCGGAAGGCAGCGGCCAGGTCGACACGCTCCTGCCAGTAATCAAGGTTCGGTCGGGTTTGTGGTGCGTTCATCGGGGCCTCCTTTTTGTTGGCGCCATTGCACGCACACGGGCCTCCGATGTCAATCCGACAGCAGGTGCAAAAGGCGGCATTCGCTGCGGCGCAGGCCTCGCACATCCGGCGCCGCCGACAGGTCGCGCGGGTCTTCGGCGAGGGCAATCACCCTGGGGTGGATATAGGAGGAGCGGGCAATGGCCGGCGTGTTGTGCAGACGGTCGGCCGCCGCCTCGGCCATCCTCTTGATCGTGGGCTTGTCCGCCTGCTCGGCAGCCTCAAGCGCGGCAACAGTGCCGTTCCAGGTGCGGAACGTCTTGGCGGTCAGGCCCTCGGTGCCGGTGACCTCCTCGAGCCAGGCGTTGACCTCGCCTGAGCTGACCGCGTGACGCGCGCCGTCGTCGTCGATCCACTTGATGAGTTCGGGACCGGGCAGGTCGCCCATGCGCGTCAGGATGCGGTTCAGCGTCCGGTCCTGCAGCGACTTGTCCACCCGCTTGCCCCCTTTCGCGGCAAAGCGGAACCGCAGCCCGTCGCCGTCGAGCGCCACATGCCGCCGCTTCAGCGTGGTGGCGCCATAGGTCCGGTTTTCGCGGGCATAGTCCGCCGTGCCGATCCTGAGGGAGGCGCGGTCCAGCAGGGCCAGAATGGCGGCGAGGGCAAAGGCATGATCGCCGACCTCACCCTGCCGCAGCGTTCGCCGGATACGCCGCCTCAGGCCGGGCAGGATCTCTCCGAAGGTGCGCAGATGGTCGTACTTCTGGGCATCGCGCCACGACCGCCAGTCAGGGTGGTAGCGGTACTGCTTGCGGCTGCGGGCGTCGCGGCCCGTCGCTTGCAGGTGCCCGTCCGGCAGCGGGCAGATCCACACGTCCTCATAGGCGGGCGGCACCGCCAGCGCCTTGATCCGGGCGCGTTCCGTGGTGTCGTCGATGCGCGTGCCGTCCGGCGCAAGATAGGAAAAACCGCGTCCGCACCGCAGCCGGCGTATGCCGGGGCGAGAGTCTGGGTAGTAGGTGAGGGACAATGTGGCGAGCATGTCCCGAAAACCCGCGAAGGGCCGCTCCGGTTCCCGTCAGTCCAGCGGCCGCGACGGCACCCAGGCGTAGCCGTCCGGGCAAAGCATGTACGCCTCGCGCAGGCCGTGCGGCTTGTCGGTTGGCGGTTGCAGCACGTGGAAGCCATGCGCCTCTGCGCGGGCTGTGGCTTCGTCCGGGTCCGTCCCGAACAGCCGCAGTTCCAGACCGGCCCCGCGCGGCGGCTGCTCGGGCAGGAGCGACAGCAGCGGATTGGCATGGTATGTGCCGTCGGAATGCAACTGGAACACTTGCGGCCCGTACAGCAGGATGGCGAAGTCGTCGCTGATCCGGTGCGCCGTCATGCCGAACACGGCGGACAGCCGGACCGCCTGATTCCGCACGTCGCGTACCAGCAGGTTGACGCCGAACCCGCGCAACGCCTGGCCGAAATCCTCCGGCTGGACGGTCTCCAGGTTCATTCCCTCGATCATGTCAGTCCTCCTGACCCTTTCGGCAGGTTGCACCCGCTGGAACAAGCTGTCAACGTTCCGGGCAAGACAGCAAGGAACACGCGATGCAAGACACCATGGAGCCGTTCGACGTGATGACCCCGGACCTGCCGGAGCCGGAACTTTTCGACGATGCGCGCGCCGCGGTGGACCGGCTTTGCGAGCTTTACGAGGCGTCGGCAGGCTTCCTGCGGGACCGTTTCCTCCAGGCGATGGTCGAGGGGCATCCCGGCAGACGGCTCCGCGCCTACTATCCTGAGGTCCGTTTCACCACGGCCAGCTTCGCCAAGGTCGACAGCCGGCTTTCGTTCGGTCACGTGGCGACGCCGGGCACCTTCGCGACCACTGTGACCCGGCCCTACATGTTCCGCCACTACCTCAGGCAGCAGATCGGGTTGCTGCTGGCGAACCACGGGGTGAAGGTGCAGGTCGGTGCGTCGGACGTTCCGATGCCGGTGCATTTCGCGGTCGCCAACTATCCGGACGTGACCGTCCCGCAGGAAGGCGCCGCCGATTTCGTCCTGCGCGATGTCTTTGACGTGCCGGACCTGACGACGACCAACGATGACATCGTGAACGGGGTGGCGGTGACCCTGCCGGGAGAGGCGGCGCCGCTGGCGCCCTTCACGGCGCAGCGTGTCGACTATTCGCTGGCCCGGCTGGCGCATTACACGGCGACCGACCCGGCGCATTTCCAGAACCATGTGCTGTTCACCAACTACCAGTTCTATGTGTCGGAGTTCGAGGCCTACGCCCGCGCGATGCTGGCCGACGAGGCGTCGGGCTACACCAGCTTCGTGAGCACCGACAACGTCGAGATATCGGACCCCGACGCGCAGATCCCCGTGCCGCTGCGGATGCCGCAGATGCCGACCTATCACCTCAAGCGCCCGGATGGCTCCGGCATCACGCTGGTCAACATCGGTGTCGGCCCGTCGAACGCCAAGACCGCCACCGACCACATCGCGGTGCTGCGCCCCCATGCCTGGCTGATGGTCGGGCATTGTGCGGGGCTGCGGAACTCTCAGTCGCTGGGGGATTTCGTGCTGGCGCACGGCTACCTGCGCGAGGACAAGGTGCTGGACGACGACCTGCCGGTCTGGGTGCCGATCCCGGCGCTGGCCGAGATCCAGGTCGCGCTGGAAGATGCCGTCGCGGCCGAGACGCAGCTTTCGGGCTACGACCTGAAGCGGATCATGCGGACGGGAACGGTGGCGACGGTCGACAACCGCAACTGGGAACTGCGGGAGCACACCGGCCCGGTCCAGCGCCTGTCCCAGTCGCGCGCGGTGGCCCTGGACATGGAATCCGCGACGATTGCCGCCAACGGCTTCCGCTTCCGGGTGCCTTACGGCACGCTGCTGTGCGTGTCCGACAAGCCGCTGCATGGCGAGCTGAAGCTGCCCGGCATGGCCTCCGACTTCTACAAGACGCAGGTGGCACGGCATCTGAGAATCGGTATACGGGCCATGGAATCACTGCGCGATATGCCTCTGGAACGCATCCACAGCCGCAAATTGCGCAGCTTTGAAGAGACTGCATTCCTCTGAAATGGCGGGAACCGGCAGTTGACCCGGCGGAAATAGGCACAAAATGCACAATATTGGCTGGGGCTGAGCCACGAATTATTGTGTTTCCCGGCCATATCCGGTTTTAATGCCGCGCAGAGGCCCAAGGGATTTTGGGCAGTGAAGGAGCGCTCATGCAGACAGGCGGTGGCGCACTAAAAGGAGACCATGAAATGGCGAAGCCGATGACAAAGACCCAGCTTGTGGCTGCACTGGCAGAGAAGATGGACGCGGACAAGAAGACCGCGAACGCTGCTCTGGACAGCCTCGTGGAAATCATCACCTCTGAAGTGGCTGGCGGCGGTGCCGTGACCCTTCCCGGCGTGGGCAAGATCTATTGCCGCGAGCGTCCGGAGCGCATGGTTCGCAACCCCGCGACCGGCGAGCAATTCAAGAAAGAAGCCGACAAGCAGGTCAAGATGACCATTGCGAAGGCTCTGAAAGACAGCGTCAACGCCTGATCGCTTTTGCGGATCGGACGACCGCCCGGCGGAGCCGATCAAGGTGACAGCGTTTCGCGGGGCAGACAATTGCCGCGCAGATTCCAAGAGGGTCGTCCCATCGGGCGGCCCTTCGTCGTTTTCGGTGGCGGTCAATAGCCGCCGATGGCCGGGCGCTCCTTCCATTCGTATTTGTCGCCTCCGCTTTCCGGCGGCGTGAGGTCCAGCATGGACGCGCGTTCGTAAACCACCTGCGTCGGTACGTTGAGTACGTCGGCCACGGCCTGTGCGCGCCCTTCGTACCAGAGATTGCGGAACGCCTCGTCCGGCATCAGAAGGATGTAAGCGAAGCGGCGCGCCTCCAGTTGGGCGGCGGGGTCCTTTGGCCGGTGCAGCGCCTGTATCCCGCAGCCGGGGTGCTTTTCCCGGGTGACCGGCACATGCAGGATCCAGTGGCCGATCCCGATGGCGGCAGCCACGCGGTCGTTCTTCGGTCGCCCGTTTTTCGGCAGCCAGATCACCGCCCGCTTGTGCAGGGGGACGTCCAGCATCATCTCGTGCGGCGGGCTGGAGTATTCGATGTCCACGTTCAGCGCCCGGCACAGCCCGTCGAGCGGCCCTTCCTTCAGGCCGACGCCCGGGTGGTTCGCCAGAAGGTCGCTGATCGTCGCCTCCATCTCTTCCTGTGAGACGTTGGTGGCGAGGGGTTCCACATAGGGATAATCTGGGTAACGGGCAGGCATGCGGACGCTCCATGTTTGTGGATGCGCACAGTCATGCCATGGAACAGGTTGACCATTCCTCAACCCCCGGCGCATTCCGCCGGAAAATATCCGCAATACATGGCAAAGCCCGGCGGTCCGGCCGGTCAGACCTCGGACAGGCGGACCTTCTGGCGTCCCTCGCCATCGAAATTCTCCGCAGATAGCCAGCGGTCGAAACGAGCGGCGAGCGCTGGCCATTCGGTGTCGATGATGGAGAACCACGCCGTGTCGCGGTTGCGGCCCTTGTAGATCGTGGCCTGCCGGAAGGTGCCCTCGTAGGTGAAACCCAGCCGTTCCGCGGCACACATGGACGGGGCGTTCAGCGCGTCGCATTTCCATTCGTAGCGACGGTATCCCAGCGTATCGAAGGCGTGACGCATGAGGAGGACCATCGCTTCCGTTGCCAATGCCGTGCGCTGCAGGCGTGGGGCGAAGTGGATGAAGCCAACCTCGACCGAGCCGACTGCAGGGTCGATCCTGAGGAGGGAGCAGAAGCCCGATGCTGTGCCATCCGCATCCTCGACCGTGTAGAACTGCGGATCGGCAGAGCCCTGCGCGGTGCGGCACCAGCGGGCGGCGGCCTCCTCAGTGTCCCAGGGCTCGATCGGCAGGTAGGTCCATCCGGTGCCCGCCGCGTCTGACGCAAAGGCGGCGAAGAGCCCGGGCGCGTGTTCCTCGCGCAGGGGCACCAAGCGCCCGAACCGCCCGTCCAGCGCCACATGCGGCGGACGGGGGCGCGGGAACCTCGCCGCCACGGGCGCGCCTATCGGCTGCCCGTGGTCGTTCGTCCGGGTCATGCGAAGATGCGACCCAGTGCACCGTCCACGGCAGAGACGATCTCGTCGATGTCGTCCTTCGTCGCGATCAGCGCGGGCGAGAAACACAGCGTGTTGTTGCGCCCCGGGACGGACCGGTTGGTCGCGCCGATGATGACGCCCTGCGCCATGCAGTCCGCAACGACGGCCTGCACCTGCGTCTCCGGTACGACCTCTTTCGACTGGCGGTCGGTCACCAGTTCGGCGCCGAGGAACAGACCCTTGCCGCGCACGTCGCCGATGACCTTGTGCCGGTCGGCCAGCGCGCTGAGCTGGTCCAGCATGTAGTCGCCCATCGCCGTGGTGTTCCCGAGCAGGTCCTCTTCCTCGATGATCGCCATGTTCTCGATCGCGGCCGCGGGACCCGCCGTGCAGCCCCCGAAGGTGGAGATATCGCGGAAGTAGTTCATCGGATCGGTGGCATCGTCCTTGAACATCTCGAAGACGCGCTCTGTCGTGACCATGCAGGCGATGGCGGCATAGCCGGAGGCCACGCCTTTCGCCATGGTGACGAAGTCAGGCTCGATCCCGTAGTGCTGGTAGCCGAACCAGGTACCGGTCCGACCCACGCCGCAGACCACCTCGTCGATGTGCAGCAGCACCTCGTACTTGCGGCAGATCTCCTGCACTTTCTGCCAGTAGCCGTCCGGCGGGGCGATCACACCGCCGCCCGCGGTCACCGGCTCGAGGCACAGACCGCCCACGGTGTCCGGACCCTCGGCGAGGATGACCTTTTCGATTTGCTCGGCGGCCCAGACGCCGTAGTTCTCGACCGGTGCGCCGTCCTGCTCGTGCTTGCGGTACTCAAGGCAATGTGGAACGCGGACGAAGCCGGGGGTGAAGGGGCCGTACTGCGCGTTGCGCTCGTCCTGACCGCCCGCCGAGAGGCAGCCGATGGTGGTGCCGTGGTAGTCGCGGTCGCGGTACAGGATCTTGTGCTTCTTGCCGCCGTACCGCTTGTGCGCGATCTGGCGGATCATCTTGAAGGCCTTCTCGTTCGCCTCCGAACCGGAATTCGTGTAGTAGACGCGGGTCATGCCCGGCATCTTCTCGATCAGCTTCTCGGCGAAGAGCGCGCCGGGCACAGACCCGGAGGCGCCGGCAAAGTAGTTCAGGCGCATGAGCTGGTCATATACGGCCTTGGCGATCCGCTCGCGGCCGTAGCCGACGTTGACCGTCCAGACACCGCCGGAGACCGCATCGAGGTGCTCCTTGCCCGCCTGGTTCCAGACGCGCATACCCTTGCCCTCGATGATGATGTTGGGGTCCTTCGTCTCGAAGGCCTTGTGCTGAACGAGGTGGTGCCAGACGTGGGCCTTGTCTGCATCCACCACGTGGGAGAGATCATTCTGGGAGTAGGTGCCGTCCATCATTGCGAGAGACTCCTTTAAAGGCGGGGTTTGGTCCAGTTGGCCGGATTTTTGAGCGGCTTATAGGGCCAGTTGGTTCGCTCATATAGTGCCAGATTGTCGCTTACCGGTCGCGTGTCGATTCGATTTCTCATGAATCTCAGTCGGTTGCCAGATTTTATCGGTGCCATTGACGGTGCGAAACACCTGCCGGTTGCAGCGGCTGTCCGAAAAATCGTTGATCGGATGCCTGTTTGCTGGTCGGATCGGACGCGGCGTCCGAAGCGAGGCGCCCGCGGGTCCGACCCGCGAAAAGCCCCCGCAAGCACGGGGACAACACGGGAGATGTATTGATGAAAAAGACCCTTCTGGGCGCCGTGGCAGGGATGGCCGTCATGGCCGGGATGGCGCAGGCCCAAGAGATTACAGTCGGTTACTTCCTCGAATGGCCGATGCCCTTCCAGTACGCCAAGGCCGAAGGCATGTACGAAGAGGCGATGGGCGTCGACATCAACTGGGTCAGCTTTGACACCGGCACCGCGATGAGCGCCGCAATGGCATCCGGCGACGTACACCTGTCCGTCAGCCAAGGGGTGCCGCCCTTCGTGGTCGCTGTCTCTGCCGGGCAGGATCTGCAGATCCTCGACGTCGCGGTGTCCTATGCCGACAACGACAACTGCGTCGTGGCCGAGGCGCTGGAGATCGACAAGGACTCTGCCGGCGAACTGGCCGGCAAGAAGGTCGCCGTCCCGCTGGGCACCGCCGCACACTATGGTTTCCTCAAGCAGATGAACCACTTCGGCGTCGATATCTCGTCCATGGAAGTGGTCGACATGGCGCCGCCGGACGGGGCCGCGGCCATCGCGCAGGGCTCTGTCGACATGGCCTGCGGCTGGGGCGGCTCGCTGCGCCGCATGAAGGAGCACGGCAACGTGCTGCTGACCGGCGCGGAGAAGGAAGATCTGGGCATTCTCGTCTTCGACGTGACCTCCGGCCCGGCGGGCTGGGTGGCCGAGAACTCCGACATCGTGTCGCAATTCCTGGCCGTGACCGCCGAGGCGAACGCCATGTGGGCGGACGAGGCCAACCACGAGAAGATGCTGCCGGTCATCGCCAAGGACGCGGGCATGGACGAGGACGCCACCATGGCGACCATCTCCACCTTCGTCTTCCCGACGGTCGAGGACCAGCTGACCGAGAAGTGGCTGGGCGGCGGCGCGCAGGAGTTCATGAAGGGCGTGGCCGACGTCTTCGTCGAGGCGGGCTCCATCGACGCGGCGCTCGACAGCTACGCGGAGAACGTGAACACCGGTCCGCTCGAGGCGGCGAACGGCATGTAAGACGCAGGCCGCGGCGGTTTCCCTGTCGCGGCACCGCGGGGACGGGGGCGGTGGTTTTCTCAACAACCGCCCCCGACCCGCCATTCTGGGCCAGAACTCCGGACTTCAAAAAGGAGGCGGCATGAGCGGTCTCGCCATCGAAAACCTGTCCATGCGCTTCGACCTGCCCAACGGCAGTTCCGTGCAGGCGCTGAAGGATGTGTCGCTTGCCCTTGCCCCCGGAGAGCTGCTGAGCGTCCTCGGCCCCTCGGGCTGCGGCAAGACCACGCTTCTGAACATCGTCGCCGGGTTCCTCGCGCCGACCGAGGGGCAGGTCGTGATGAACGGCCACCGGGTGCGCGGACCCGACCGCGAACGCGGCATGGTCTTCCAGCAGGGCGCGCTATTCGAGTGGATGAGCGTCCGGGAAAACGTCTCGTTCGGCCCCCGCATGGCGGGGAAGCGCGAGCGTGACTGGGCACAGACCGTCGATCACCTGCTGGAGGTCGTGGGCCTGAAGGACTTCAAGGAAAAGGCCGTCTACGAGCTGTCGGGCGGTATGCAGCAGCGCGTGGCCCTCGCCCGCTGCCTTGCGAACGAGCCCGACGTCATCCTGATGGACGAACCGCTGGGCGCGCTGGATGCGCTGACCCGCGAAAAGATGCAGGGGCTGGTGCTGAAACTCTGGAAAGAGACCGGCAAGACCATCATCCTCATCACCCACTCGGTCGAAGAGGCGCTCTTGCTGGGCGAGCGCCTGCTGGTCATGGCGCCGCGCCCGGGCCGCATCCACCGCGAATACCGGCTGCCGTTTGCCGACATGGGCGTGAACGCCGACCTGCGCGAGGTCAAGAAGCACCCCGACTTCGGCCAGAAACGCGAGGAGATCCTCAGCATGATCTGGGACATGGAAGAGGAAATCATGGGACGATCGGAGGCGGCGGAATGAGCGTTCTCATGGCGGGCGGGCGCCACGGATCCGTAGCGCATCCCGGCGGGGGAGCGGCCGCATGATCGTCTTCCTGATCTACGCAATCGTCTTCGTCGTGTCCTTCGTGCTGGTGAAGTTCATCGTGCGCAAGACGACGACCGACTACACCTCGCTCAAGACGGTGACCTTCGGGGACGAAAGCGCCGTGGTCCCGAACCGCATCGCCAGCGTGATCTCGATCCTCGTGATCTTCCTTCTTTGGGCAGCCTTCACCGGGTCGAAGCTGGTGCCGGGTTTCATGCACGCTCCGGGGCCGTTCATCGGCGACGCCACGTTCACCTACACAGCGACGGCAGAAGGGGTCGAACCCGACGACGCCACCGTGACCGTCCGGGTGTTCGAGGTCGGCACCGAAGCCGAAGCGCCGGAGGTCGACCCCGGCGAAGGTTGGGCGAAGAACGACAGCGACATCGTGGGGGCCTGGCGCTCCGGCCTGATCCGCGTCGACCGCAACGACGAGTTGGACCGCGACGCAGGCCACACCGTGATCGCGGTAAACGGCGAACCCATCGAGCCGGGCGGCTCCGTCATGACGGAATTCGGCAGGGTCGGCATGTCGCCCAAGGGCACGCTGAACTTCGAACCGGCGAAGGGCTTGCAGATGGAGCCGATCTGGCTTCCGCCGCCAGAGGCCGTCGTGGCCCGCCTGGGTGAGATCGCCTCCGACGGGTACCGCGACTCGACCCTGTGGGAGCACTTGGGCTACTCGCTCTTCCGCGTGATCCTCGGCTTCCTCTTCGGGGCGCTGGTCGGCATCCCCTTGGGCTACGCCATGGGCCTGTCGGACTGGTTCCGCGGCTGGTTCGACCCGATCGTGGAGTTCATGCGCCCCGTGCCGCCGCTGGCCCTGATCCCGCTGGTCATCATCTGGGCGGGCATCGGCGAGGTGGGAAAGATCATTCTCTTGTTCCTGGCGGCGCTCTGGATCATGGCCATCGCCGCGCGGGCGGGGGTGTCCGGCGTGGCGATCTCCAAGGTGCATGCGGCCTATTCGCTGGGCGCGTCCAAGTGGCAGATCATGCGGCACGTCATCGTCCCGAACTCCTTGCCCGAGATCTTCACCGGCGCGCGGGTGGCGATGGGGGTCTGCTGGGGCACCGTCGTCGCGGCGGAGCTTGTCGCGGCCGAGAAGGGCGCCGGGATGATGATCATGGTCGCCTCGAAGTTCCAGCTGACCGACATCGTGCTCATGGGGATCATCCTGATCGGCATCATCGGCTTCGGCATCGACATCCTGATGCGATGGGCCGAGAGGGTGCTGGTCCCCTGGAAGGGCCGGGTCTGAGCATCCGTTCGCAAGACAGGTTCAGCGCGTCAAAGGGCTGTCGGTTCGACCGACGGTCCTTTCTTGTTGCATGAAGCGATTTTCAACAGTCCGTGCGCGCAGGCTGTTTCGGATGCGCACGATTTGCTCTGGGGCGTCAGCCATCCCGCAATCCGAAGATCAGTTGCTTTCTGGCGCGTCCGTGGCGGTGTCGGCTTCCGGCTCTGCTGGTGCCTCCGTCGCCGGCGTGTCTGCCTCCGAGCTCATGCCGTCCAGCGTCGTCATGAGGCGCATCACCTGCGCGTCGAGCCACACGCGGCCCTTGTCCACCGCCGTCACGTAGGCCTCCAGCGCGGGCGCGACCTGCGGCACCGACATGGAGATCTTGGTGGCGTTGGCGTAGGTGCCGATGGCAAGCGCTGCCAGAACGATCACCAGCAGGAAACCCTTTCCGAAACCGCCCGACTTCTGCTCGACCGCAGAGGAACGACGTTCGGCGGAGTCGATGACGCGCGGTTCCGAGGTAGAGCGCAGCGTCTGGTTGATTTCGTCCACGTTCGGCAGCAGATCGCGCCGCGAACTGGCAGCCGCTGCCGCGGCCGCCTCTGCCGTGGCGCGGCCTTCGTCCCGGTCGTACGGTGCGCTTTCGGGAACAACGGGCGGGGCAGGGCGCCTGGCGGTTTTCGGGGCCGCGCCTTCGTCACCGCGAATGCGGGCCATGCGTTCACGCGCCTGCCGCGACCGGCGCGCGCGCTCGTCCTCGTCCGGTTCCTCAAGGCCGAGGTCCGGCTGCGTCTCCAGCGACTCCGCCGCGCGCCTGCGCGACTCGTAATCCCGTTCCTCGCGGAAGATCTCCGCCACTTCCGGGTCCAGACCGCGCGGTTTTGCCTCCTCGGCGGGTAGGACCGGTTCGGGCTCCGCCTCGGCGTCATCCTCTTCGAAGTCGTCATGGGCGTGAGGCTCGGCGGCTCTCCGCGAGAGGTCGGGGCGTTCTGCCGGTGGGATGGAGGACGCCACCTCTGCCGGTTCGTCCTCCGGCGTCCATTCGGCGTCGGGCACCGGCTGGTTCAGATCCTCGGCCAGATCGGCGTCCATGTCGGGATGACGCTGGAACCAGGTGTGACCGCAGTTGGAACACTGAACATCGCGACCGCTTTCAGGGATGACCTCTGCAGGGACATCGTATTGCGCTCCGCAATTCGGGCAAATCAGCCGCATGCTGCTCCGTTCCTGTCTCTCATCGCCCCTTCGCGGGCGTTGCATTAACCATAGGTGCGATGACACAAGGGGAAAAGTCCATTTCTGGCCAATGAGCCGCGTTGCACAAGCGGGCGTGCACTGGCACAACAGGGGCAACAAGAGGGTGAGGGCAGACGACCCGTGATCGAGCTGGAAAACGCGGCCTATTCCTATAGCGGGGAGGCACTGCTTACCGACATTTCGCTGAAGCTGGCGCCGGGGACCTTCCACTTCCTCACCGGCCCGTCCGGCGCTGGCAAGACGACCTTCCTGAAACTGTGTTACGGCGCGCTGAAGCCGACGGCGGGCACGATCCATATCTTCGGCGAAGACGTGACCCAGCTGGACCGCAACGCCATCGCCTACATGCGCCGCCGCATCGGCGTGGTCCACCAGGACTGCCAGTTCCTCGACCACCTGCCGGTGGCGGAAAACGTCGCCCTGCCGCTGACCGTTTCGGGCCAGGCGGATCCGAGCCAGGCGGACAACCTCCATGAGCTCATGAGCTGGGTGGGCCTGACCGGCAAGTTCGACGCCCTCCCGCCGGAACTGTCGGGCGGGGAGCGACAGCGCGCGGCCCTGGCGCGTGCGCTGATCCTCAGCCCGGACGTGATCCTTGCGGACGAACCCACCGGCAACGTCGACTGGGAAATGTCGCAAAGGCTGCTGCGCCTGCTGATCGAGCTGAACAAGATGGGTAAGACGGTGATGATCGCCACCCACGACCTCGCGCTGATCCGTGCCGCGAAGGCGCATGTGCAGGCCCGCGTCCTGCGCATCCAGAACCGGTCCTTGCAGACCGCGGGGGCGGACCTGTGATCGCGCGGCTCGCCAGCATCCGCGGCCTGATGAAGGGCGATCGCGGGGCAGATCGCGTCGTGCCGCCTTCGGGCTTCACCGTGCGCCTGACTCTGCTGACCTCCGTCGCCATGGCCTTCCTGACGATCTTTGCGCTGGCCTTGTCGCTGGCCGCCGGACGGCTTGCGACAAGCTGGGGGGACGAACTGGCGCGCGCTTCGACGGTGCGCATCTCCGCCCCTGAAGGGCAGATGGCCGAACAGGTGGCGGCGGTGCTGACGGTGCTGGAACAGACGCCGGGCGTCGCTTCTGCCCGCGCTTTGACGGCGGACGAACAGCGCGCATTGCTTGAACCGTGGTTCGGCCCCGCGCTCCCCGTGGAACAGCTTCCTGTGCCGCAGCTTGTCGAGGTCCTGGAGACCGGTGACGGCTACGATTCCGACGGGCTGCGCCTGAGGCTGCAGGCCGAGGCACCCGGCGCGGTGCTGGACGAACACAGCCGCTGGCGCAAGCCGCTGGTGGCGGCGGCCTCGCGGCTGCGGCTGCTGGGCTGGACCTCGATCCTGCTGATTGGCGCGGCGACCGGCGCCATGGTGACTCTGGCGGCCCATGCGGCGCTGGCCGCCAACGCACAGGTCATCGCCGTCCTGCGGCTGGTCGGTGCCACCGACCACTACATCGCTCAGGCTTTCGTCCGGCGGTTCACCCTGCGCACGCTGACCGGCGCCGCGGCAGGGACGGTGCTGGGGATGCTGGCGCTTGTGCTGATGCCTGCCGCCGGGGACGTGGAGGGGTTGCTGACCAGTCTCCGCTTCGAGGGGTTCCAATGGCTCTGGCCGCTTTTCGTGCCGCCGCTGGCCGCCGCCGTAGCCTATATCGCGACCGATCTGGCGGCGCGCCGCGTACTGGGGGAACTGGCGTGATCCAGTGGGTGCGTTCGGCGATCTTCGTCTTCCAATTGTACTTTGCGATGCTGGTCCTCGGCATCGTCTTCCTGCCGTGGGCGCTGTTCTCCAGCCGCGGCGCGCGGATGGCCTGCAAGTCCTTCTGCGTCTGGACCCGCTTCACCGCGCGCTGGATGGTCGGCCTCAGGACCGAAGTCCGTGGTCCGGTGCCGCAGGGCGAGGTCCTGATCGCGGCCAAGCACCAGTCCTTCCTCGACATCATCCTGATCTTCGGCGCCGTACCGGCGGGCAAGTTCATCATGAAGCACGAGCTGCTCTATACGCCGGTCATCGGGCAATACGCCCGCCGCATCGGCTGTGTGCCGGTGGCGCGGGGCAAGCGGGGCGCTGCCATTGCGCGGATGCTGTCGGACGTGAAGAAGGGGGCCGCGGAACCCGGCCAGCTCATCATCTATCCGCAGGGTACCCGCGTCGCCCCCGGCGTGAAGCAGGGTTACAAGGTCGGCGCGGCGCTGCTTTACGAACAGACCGGCCAGCCCTGCGTCCCAGCGGCGACCAACGTGGGTCTGTTCTGGCCGCGCAAGGGGATCCTGCGCAAGCCCGGCCTCGCGGTCGTAGAATTCCTGCCGGCCATCGAACCGGGCCTCGGCCGCGAAACCCTTCTGATCAGGCTCGAGACGGAGATCGAAGCGGCCTCGAATGCCCTGATGCGAGAGGCCGGTTTCGAACCCGAGGAGTAAGACCATGAACCGCATAGCGAGCATCCCGGATCTCGAGGCGCTTTATCCCGAAGCGGTCCCCGCTGCCCTGGTCAAGGTCTCGCCGGTGCTGACGCCGCTTTACTGTTGCTGGGTGGAGGCAGCGCGGTTCTGCATCCTCTCCACCGTCGGGCCTGAGGGTGTCCACGGCTCGCCACGCGGCGACGATGGCCCGGTGATCCGGGTGGACGGGCCTGACCGCCTGCTGTTGCCGGACTGGCGTGGCAACAACCGGCTCGACTGCCTGCGCGACATTGTATCGGACGGGCGCTGCGCGCTGCTCTTCATGATCCCGGGCACCCACACGACCGTGCGCGTCAACGGACGGGCGTTCCTGACCGACGACCCGGACCTGCGGCAAAGCTTTGCCAAGGGGGAGCGGCTGCCCGCAACGGTGATCGTGATCGAGATATCTGAGGTCTACACGCAATGTGCAAAGGCGCTGATGCGGTCGGGCCTCTGGCCGCGTGACGCAACGCTCGACCTGCCGAGTGTGGGCGAGATCCTGGCCGACATGTCGCAGGGCGCGCAGGGCGGCGCGGAATACGACCGCAACTACCCGGAATACGCCAAGACCCGTCTTTGGTAATTCCGCGCAGGGTTGGTTGGGACAGGCGGCCAGCCCCGACCAGGCCCGGCAGTGTGCTGATCGTCGCCCGACCGCTACGAAGCCGGACACTGGTCCCGTACCGATTGTCCGGACTGATCCGCGCTCGACGCAGGTCTTCGGCCCGGAATATCAAAAAGGGCGCGGTTCGGACCGCGCCCTTTCTTGTTCTGTCACCGTGCCCCGCCGAGGACGGCGGCGCGGGTATCAGTCAGGCGTGGATCGGGCCGTCGCCGCAGGCCAAGGCCGCCTCGCGCACCGCTTCGGAGAAGGTCGGGTGCGCGTGGCACGTCAGGGCGATGTCCTCGGCGGAGGCGCCGAATTCCATGCCGACACAGATCTCGTGGATCAGGTCGCCCGCCGCGGGGCCGATGATGTGGCAGCCGAGGATGCGGTCGGTTTCCTTGTCGACCAGCATCTTCACAAAGCCCTCGCCCTGGAACACGGCCTTCGCGCGGCCGTTGCCCATGAAGGAGAACTTGCCGACCTTGTAGGCCTTGCCCGCCTCTTTCAGTTGCGCCTCCGTCGCGCCGACCATGGCGACCTCCGGTGCGGTGTAGATCACCGAGGGGATCACGCCGTAGTTCACGTGGCCATGCTTGCCTGCAATCACTTCGGCGCAGGCCATGCCTTCGTCCTCGGCCTTGTGGGCGAGCATCGGGCCCTCGATCACGTCACCGATGGCATAGATGCCGTCCACCGACGTCTTCCAGTGGTCGTTGACGGCGATCTGGCCTCGCTTGGTCATCTCGATCCCCAGCGCGTCCAGCCCCAGCCCTTCGGTGAAGGGTTTCCGGCCAGTCGCGACCAGCACCACGTCGGCATCGACGGAATGTTCGCTGTCGTCCTTGCGCAGCTTGTAGGTGACCTTGGCCTTCGACTTCGTGGCCTCCACCTTCGACACCGCTGCGCCCATGGTGAACTCAAGCCCCTGCTTGGAGAGGATCTTCTGGAACTGTTTCTGGACCTCGGCATCCATGCCCGGGGTGATGTGGTCGAGGAACTCGATGACCTGCACCTCTGCACCCAGACGCTTGTAGACGGAGCCCATCTCGAGCCCGATCACGCCCGCGCCGATGACGACCATCTTCTTCGGCACCTTCGGCAGGGCCAGCGCGCCAGTCGAATCCACGACCACACCGCCCTCGTTGTCCACGGTCACGTCCGCACCCGGAACGCTCGCCACTTCGGAGCCCGACGCGATGATGATGTTCTTGGCATCATAGGTCTCGTCGCCGACCTTCACCTTGCCCTTTTCGGGGATGGAGGCCCAGCCCTTCAGCCAGTCGATCTTGTTCTTCTTGAACAGGAACTCGATGCCCTTGGTGTTCTGGCCGATGACGTCGTCCTTGTAGGCCAGCATCTGCTTCCAGTCGACGGACGGCGATTTGCCCTTCAGGCCCATCTTGGCAAAGTTGTGCTCTGCCTCGTGCAACTGGTGCGAGGCATGCAGCAGGGCCTTCGACGGGATGCAGCCCACGTTCAGGCAGGTGCCGCCCAGAGTCTCGCGGCCTTCCACGCAGGCGGTCTTGAGGCCAAGCTGTGCGCAGCGGATCGCGGCAACGTAGCCGCCGGGACCGGCGCCGATGACGATGACGTCGTATTGGGACATGTCGTTTTCCTTCTGTCTGAGGGGGAGGAGGCGATGCCCCCGCTCCGGCGGAGCCCCCCGGGAGTTGTTCAGCCCGAAACCGGGCCGGGTGTGCGGGGCCGATCGGTCACAGGAGGCACCAGATCAGCATGAAAACGGTGGCAAGAAACCCCGCGAACCAGATTAGAGAGCGCCAGGGCGTCCAGCCAAACAGGTACGCGGGCACGTACAGGATGCGTGCCGCGAGGTACACGAGCGCCGCAGCCGCCGTGAAGGCGTCGCCGATGTCGGAGTAGGTAACCACCATGACGGCGATGGAGAAGAGGATCAGCCCTTCGAAGTGGTTGTTGAGGGCGCGCTGCGCGCGGCCCGCCAGTCCGGTCAGCTGACGCGGCACATCCCGCGGCGAGGCGGCGTAACGCGTGCCGACCTGCATCTGCGCCGCCACGGAGAAGATCGCGAACTGCACGGCCTGAAGGAGCGCGGCGAGCGTCAGTATGGTGAGTTCCGGGGTCATACGAAGGCCGCCACGATCAGGACCAGCGTAGACAGCAATCCCGCCATGAAGAGGTAGGACCGCCACGGCACCCAGCCGAGCGCATAGGCCGGAAGGTAAAGCGCGCGCGCGGCGACGAAGATCCACGCGAAAAGCGCCGTGACCCAGCTGTTCGAGCCGGTGAACTGCACGAGCACCACCGCGATCACGAAGGGGCCGATGTTTTCCGTGTGGTTGCCAAGGGCGCGCTTCAGCCGCTCCGTCCGGACGGAGAGGTCCATGGACCCGTCGCGCGGAGAGAGGTTGCCCTCCCGGCCGACATCCTCTTCGAAGGATTTCTGCGACCACATGACGGCGGCCAGATGCACCAGCACGGTCGCCGCGAGAGCTGCGAGTTCGGGGGTCATGTCGTGTTTCCTTTCGCTTTGCCTGTGGGCTTTGCGAGGCTCGTCACGGGGCCGCAGGAAGCGGGCGCCGCGACAGGGATTGTGGTGCCGGAAAGGGTCATGCCGGGCGCATCTCCTTCGTCCAGGCGGCGCGGTTGTCTGCCGTCAGGACCGCGGCCCGCTGTGCGGTGAAGGCGTCGGCGCAGGTCTTTTCCAGCCGGGCGAAGGCGGCATCCCGGCGCCACTCCGCCAGCCGTGCCCGGACGCCGGGCAGATGTTGCAGCATCTCCGGCGCGTCGGCGTCGTTGCGGTTGGCCTGCCTGTGCCAATGCGAATTCAGGTGGTATTTCGTGTCGCCCCGCTTGCCTTGCCCGTCGCCGCGGTCGTTCTTCAGCAGGAACACATCCTCTGAGCGCACCGCGTAGTGATACACTTGGGCAGAGGCCGCGCGCGCCGCAACCTCATGCGGACGGAAGCGGGCCGACTTCTTCTGGTAGAGCGAGGCACTGGACAGCGGCGCGCCGTCCGGCGTCATCACCACCGGGTCGGCCACCTGCGGGTCCAGTGGGTTGTGGTCGGTGGCGCGGGCAAAGCTGGCCACGCGGAACAGGCACTTGAACTTGGTGACACCCGGTTCGGGCGCGGCCTCTGCCCGGGTGTTCCGCTCCAGCACGAGGTCGCCCGGTATCCATTCCGTCACGCCGCTGTCGCCGAAGGTGCGCCATGGCAGGGGTACTACGTCCGCGCCTTCGGTGCGTGCCATCAGGTCGGCAAGATCTCCGTCGGCGAGGTGCAGGAACTCGTCCGCGTCGATGTGCAGGATGTGGGTGATGCCCTCCTCCCGCGCCCAGGCGAGAACCTGATCCATCGCGGCGTCCTGCGGCGGGCGGCCCGCCGGATCGTGGTCGATGTGGTCCACGATGCCCCGCGCGGCCAGGTGCGACAGCAGCGCATCGGTGCCGTCGGTGCAGTCGTTGGTCGCTACCACGATCCGGTCGAAACCGAGGCCCGCATGGTACGCCAGCCATTCCGGAACGAAGATGCCTTCGTTCCTCATGCAGGACACAAGCGCGATGCGGGCCGGGGTCGTCACGTCAAACGGTCTCCAGCATGTGCGAGGCGGAGGGCGGATGGCCGAGTCCGGTCTCTTTCGAGAGCCACGATTTTGCCTTGTCGGTGTCGTTGACGGAGAACAGCGCCCAATGCGCGCCCGTGCCCTCGCGCCACATCTGCAGCAGCGTCAGGCCCGCCTGTCCGCGCGCCTCCGCGTCCGCGTCGAAGGCGGACGGATCGAAGCTGTCGAACCTGAGAAGAAGTTGGTGTGTCATGCGGCCTCCAGTGCCTTGGCGATCCGCCGGGCGCGGTCGTCGAAGGTGAGGCCGCGTGCCGAGGGATGTATGGTTTCGATATGGTCGATACCGAACCAACGTAGGACGGAGGCCGCGTCCGTCCCGAGCGCGATGGGCCGGCGACCCAGAAGTTCGTACTGGCCCACCGCCTCGAACGACGCGCGCCTGTCCTTCGCCGGGATGACCGAAGACCGCTTTGCAGTCAGCAGGGCGAAGACGGGCGTGATGTAGATGTCAGCGCGCGCAAGGCCCACGAGGGCCAGAACCCTGTCTATGACGCGGTTGTAGGGGTTGCCGGGCAGGTAGCCGCCCTCTTGCAACAGCGCCCGATGCGCCCGGGCGGAGGGCGCATCCAGCCAGTCCTTGGAGATCAGCATGGGGCCGGTGAGGTTGCCGCTGGTCATCTGGATCGGCGACACGTAGTCGCCGTCGAAACCCTCCTCCGCAAGGGTTCTGTACCCCGGCAGGGAAAACGCGCGGCGGCGGCGGATGGCATCGGTGAAAGCTGACGTCATTGCGCCGCCTCGTAGTCGGCCAACAAGCCCTGCAACCGGGCCGTCTCCTCCGCCGTCAGGATCTTCTGGTCCGTCAGGTTCGCCAAGTCGGCCAGCTTGTACCATTCGTCGCGTGTGGCGACCCGTCCGCGCGTCAGCACCTTTTCTGCCGTGCGTTGGACCATGCCGCCCGCCTCGAAAAACCCAAAGCACGCCTCGGCGCGAAATTGGTCGAGAAAGGCCCGCACCTCCGCGGCACCCTCGGCGCTCCCGCGCATGATGTCCGAAAGCTCGTTGCCGGTCACGTCATACCACATCCGCAGTTCGTCGAGGACGAAGCGTAACCTCGACCTGTCCGGCGCATCCCCCAGAACGTCGGTAAAGACATGGCCGGGTTCGACAATGGTGGTCATGGCCGGGTCAGTTCCGAAAGCCAGCCGATGCAGGGCGATCCGCCACGCGCGGTAGACATCGACACCATGCGCAAGACGCGCAATGTCGGCGTGCATGTCTTCGGCTGTTCCCGGCGTTGCCATGGACCCGTCTCGCACCGTTCAGTGTTGGCAGGCGCACCCGTGTGCGCCCGCCGCAGGGTGGGTTTTCAACCCACCATCACAGGTCCATCAGCAGACGGCGCGGGTCTTCCAGCGCTTCTTTCACGCGGACGAGGAAGGTCACCGCGCCTTTGCCGTCGACGATGCGGTGATCGTAGGACAGGGCAAGGTACATCATCGGGCGGATCTTGATCTCGCCGTTGATGACCATCGGGCGGTCCTGGATCTTGTGCATGCCGAGGATGCCGGACTGCGGGGGGTTCAGGATCGGCGAGGACATGAGCGAGCCGTAGACGCCGCCGTTCGAGATGGTGAACGTGCCGCCCTGCATCTCTGCCATGGACAGCTTGCCGTCGCGGGCGCGCTTGCCCTTCTCGTTGATCGCCTTCTCGATTTCCGCGAACGACATGCTGTCGGCATCGCGGATGACCGGAACCACCAGACCCTGCGGCGTGCCCGCCGCGATGCCCATGTGCACGAAGTTCTTGTAGACGATGTCGGTGCCGTCGATCTCGGCGTTGACCTCGGGAACCTCCTTCAGCGCGTGGCAGCAGGCCTTCGTGAAGAAGGACATGAAGCCCAGACGGACGCCGTGCTTCTTCTCGAACAGGTCCTTGTACTCCGACCGCAGCGCCATGACCTCGGTCATGTCCACCTCGTTGTAGGTGGTCAGGATCGCGGCGGTGTTCTGCGCGTCCTTCAGGCGGCGGGCGATGGTCTGACGCAGGCGGGTCATCTTCACCCGCTCCTCGCGCGCCTCGTCCTCGGCCGCGACAGGGGCGCGCGGCGCAGAGGCCGGAGTGGAGGCTGCCGGGGAGGCGTTCGCAGCGGCCACGGCGGCGGCCACATCGGCCTTCGTCGCGCGGCCGTCCTTGCCGGTGCCCTTCACCTGATCGCGGGAGACGTTCGCCTCGGCCATGGCCTTTTCGGCTGCCGGGCCATCCTTGATGTCCTTGCCCGGACCGCCGTTGCCGGCGGGCGGGGTGGAGTATTGCGTGTCCTTCGGCTCGGCCTCTGCCTTCGGCGCGGCGGAGACACCCTCGCCGGAAGCGATCACCGCCAGCTTGGCGTTGGCTTCGACCGTGTCGCCTTCCTGGGCGACGATTTCCGTCAGCGTGCCGGAGGCCGGTGCGGGTACTTCGACTGACACCTTGTCGGTTTCCAGTTCGCACAGCATCTCGTCCTGCGTGACACTGTCGCCAACCTTCTTGAACCAGGTGGAGACGGTCGCCTCGGTCACGGATTCGCCGAGCGTCGGCACCATCACGTCCACGCTGTCGCCGCCGCCGGAGGCGCTGCCGCTGCTGGTCTCCGCCTCTTTCGCGCGCGGCTTGGTCTCCTCGGGGCCGGCGTTGCCGGACTCCGCGATGTTGGCAAGCAGCGCGTCGACGCCAACGGTGTCGCCTTCCTTCGCCACGATGTCCGAGAGGGTGCCGGCGGCGGGCGATGGCACCTCCACCGTCACCTTGTCGGTTTCCAGCTCGCACAGCATCTCGTCCACGGCAACGCTGTCGCCCGGCTTCTTGAACCAGGTGGCCACGGTGGCCTCGGTCACCGATTCCCCAAGGGTGGGGACGCGTACTTCGGTCATGTCTTCACTTCCTTTTTCAATACCCTTGCGCCTCGCGGCCGTGGGTTCATTCGATCGTCAGCGCTTCGTCGACAAGCGCGGCTTGCTGTGCCTTGTGGGTGGAGGCCAGGCCCGTTGCGGGCGAGGCCGAGGTGGCGCGGCCCACGTAGCGCGGGCGCGGATGCTCTGCCTTGATGCGGCCGAGGACCCATTCGATGTTCGGCTCGATGAAGGACCAGGCGCCCTGGTTCTTGGGCTCTTCCTGGCACCAGATCATCTCTGCCTGCTTGAAGCGTTCCAGCTCCTTGACGAGGCTGATCGCCGGGAACGGATAGAACTGTTCGACCCGCAGCAGGTAGACGTCGTCCAGACCGCGCGCGTCGCGTTCTTCCAGCAGGTCATAGTAGACCTTGCCCGAACACATGACGACGCGCTTGATCTTGTCGTCCGAAACCAGCTTGGTTTCAGAATGCCCGGTTTCCGCATCGTCCCAGAGGACGCGGTGGAAGGACGAGCCGGTGGTGAACATCTCCATCTCCGAGACGCAGAGCCTGTGGCGCAGAAGCGACTTCGGCGTCATCAGCATCAGCGGCTTGCGGTACGACCGATGCAACTGGCGGCGCAGGATGTGGAAATAGTTCGCTGGCGTCGAGCAGTTGGCCACGATCCAGTTGTCCTGGCCGCAGAGCTGCAGGAAGCGTTCCAGACGGGCGGAGGAGTGCTCCGGCCCCTGGCCTTCGAAGCCGTGCGGCATCAGGCAGACGAGACCCGACATCCGCAGCCACTTCGATTCACCGCTCGAGATGAACTGGTCGAACATGATCTGCGCGCCGTTGGCGAAGTCGCCGAACTGCGCTTCCCACAGCGTCAGGGCGTTCGGTTCGGCCATCGAGTAGCCGTATTCGAAGCCCAGCACCGCGTATTCGGACAGCGCGGAGTCGATCACCTCGAACCGGGCCTGTCCTTCGCGGATGTTGTTCAGCGGGTAGTACCGTTCTTCGTTCTCCTGGTTGACGAAGGCGGAATGGCGCTGGCTGAACGTTCCGCGGGTGGAGTCCTGACCAGAGAGGCGCACCGGATACCCTTCAAGCTGGAGCGAGCCGAAGGCCAGTGCCTCAGCCGTCGCCCAGTCGAAACCCTTGCCGGTCTCGAACATCTGCGCCCGTGCCTCGATCAGTCGGCCCACGGTCTTGTGGATCGGGAAGCCGTCCGCAACGGTGGTCAGCGCAGAGCCGATCTCCTTGAAGGTCTCCTGCTTGATTGCCGTCTTGCCGCGTTGGTACTTGCCCTCTTTCTGCTTGTCGAGGTGGGACCATCGGCCGTCCAGCCAGTCGGCCTTGTTCGGCTTGTAGACCTTGCCGGCCTCGAACTCCTCGTTCAGCTTGGCCTGGAAGGCGGCCTTCATGTCCTCGATCTCGCCCTCGGGGATCAGGCCGTCCTTGACCAGCCGCTCGGTGTAGAGCGTCAGTGTGGTCTTCTGCTTCTTGATCTTGTTGTACATCACCGGGTTGGTGAACATGGGCTCGTCGCCCTCGTTGTGACCGAACCGGCGGTAGCAGAACATGTCGATGACCACGTCCTTGCCGAACTTCTGGCGGAACTCGGTCGCGACCTTGGCGGCGTGGACCACGGCCTCCGGGTCATCGCCGTTGACGTGGAAGATCGGTGCCTCGACCACCAGCGCGTTGTCCGTGGGGTACGGCGACGAACGCGAGAAGTGCGGTGCCGTGGTAAAGCCGATCTGGTTGTTGACGATGATGTGCATCGTGCCGCCGGTGCGGTGGCCGCGCAGACCCGAGAGCGCGAAACATTCGGCAACGACGCCCTGGCCGGCAAAGGCCGCGTCGCCGTGCAGAAGGATCGGCATGACCTGCGTGCGGTTCACGTCGCCGAACTGGTCCTGCTTGGCGCGGACCTTGCCCAGAACCACCGGGTTCACCGCCTCGAGGTGAGAAGGGTTGGCGGTCAGCGACAGGTGCACGGTGTTGCCGTCGAACTCCCGGTCGGAGGAGGCGCCGAGGTGGTATTTCACGTCGCCCGAACCGTCCACGTCCTCCGGCTTGAAGCTGCCGCCCTGGAACTCGTTGAAGATCGCCTTGTAAGGCTTGTTCATCACGTTCGCGAGTACCGACAGACGGCCGCGGTGCGGCATGCCGATGACGATTTCCTTCAGCCCGAGGTTGCCGCCGCGCTTGATGATCTGTTCCATCGCGGGGATCAGGGATTCACCACCGTCGAGGCCGAACCGCTTCGTGCCCATGTACTTGACGTGCAGGAACTTTTCGAAGCCCTCGGCCTCCACCATCTTGTTCAGGATCGCCTTGCGGCCTTCACGGGTGAAGTGGATTTCCTTGCCGTAACCCTCGATCCGCTCCTTCAGCCAGGAAGACTGCTCCGGGTCGGAAATGTGCATGTACTGCAGCGCGAAGGTGCCGCAGTAGGTGCGCTTCACGATCGACACGATTTCGCGCAGGGAGGCGATCTGCAGCCCCAGCACGTTGTCGATGAAGATCGGGCGGTCCATGTCGCTTTCGGTAAAGCCGTAGGACTTCGGATCGAGCTCCGGGTGGTTCGAGGTGTCGCGCAGGCCCAGCGGGTCGAGGTCGGCTGCCAGGTGGCCGCGGATGCGGTAGGCGCGGATCAGCATGAGCGCGCGGATCGAGTCCAGAACGGCGCGCTGGATCGCCTCGTTGGAGACGGAGACGCCCTGTTCATCTGCCTTCGCGGCGATCTTCTTTGCGGCGCCCTTCGCCTCTGCCGGAGCGGCGGGCATCGGCCATTCGCCGGTCAGCGCCGCCGTCAGGTCGTCCGCCGGGGCGGGCGGCCAGTCGGCGCGCGCCCAGGACGGTCCTTCCGCTTCGCGCCGGACCGAGGTTTCGTCGTCACCCAACTGTTTGAAGAACGCCGCCCAGGCATCGTCCACCGCGCTCGGATCGGCGGCGTAGCGGGCGTACATCTGCTCCAGATATTCCGCGTTGTGCCCCTGCATGAAGCTGGAAGCGTGGAAAAGATCGTTCGGGCTTTGGTCGGTCATTGGGGCACCTCTTGTGGGTTGGGACCGTATTCGTTGGGACCGGGTTTCAGCGAGGGTGGCAAGGCCCCCGACGGGATTGTGACTGAAAGAGAGGGTTGTCGCATCGTCATTCCCCTCCCTTGGTAAGGGTCGTCCGGTAGGTCAGCACGGCGTGCGTGACCGACTGGTCGGCGGGCGAGAGCCGCAGGGTCAGGCTGCGCAGGGCGTCGCGGGACTCGCCGTCCGGAGCGGTCACCGTGTCCGTTGCCTGCCAGTGGCGCGTCACGGCGTTCTCGTAGACCGGCATCACCTCGAAGCGCAGCGCAAGCCCGTCGATCAGGTCCTCGGTCGGCCCCTGCAGGACAAGCGTGCACGACAGCATCGCCTCGCCCTCCGCCTGCTCGGCATACAGCGCCGAGGTGAGCGCGCCGACGGTGGTGTGCCGCATGATCCGGGCCTGCGGCGCCGCGGGATCGGTGGCGAGGATGGCGTGCTGCCAGCGCAGCCGGTGACCGGCCAGAACGGCCTTGGGATCGGCATCGCCGTGCTGGTTGGTGAGGAAGTCGATCCGGGTCGCAAAGTCCGCCAGAAGCTCCACGAGGGCCTCGGCCTCTTCATCCTGTGCCTCCCGCCAGTCGCCGCCGAAATCGACCTGCGACAGGGGCGTGGCGACCGGCGAAGCGCAGGTCGCGTTCTGGAACTGGATCAGTGTCGCGGCGGTGTCATCTTCCTGCGCGGACAGGGAAACCGGGCCCCAGCACAGGGCTGCGGTCAGGACCGCCTTGGAGAGGAAGCTGCGGGTCATGCAAACACCTCCCGCCCTTGCCGGGCAGTGGCGTCGTCCCCGAAGAGCCCGTCATGGCAGGCCTGCACCTCCGCCCATTTGCCGGTCACGTAACCTTGCGGATCTTCGGCCAGCGCGGCGTCCTTCGCGTCTTCCTCCTCGATCATGATCGGGCGGAAGGCGTGGCGTTCAGGATCGTCTCGGCGGACAAGCCCGCCCTGGAAGCGCTGCAAATCGTTGAACACCATGTCGAACTCCTCCCGGAAGTCGCGTTCCGGCGGGGTGCCTTCCTCGTCGAGGGAAAACAGCGCCTGATGCAGGGCGACCGATTTCGCGACACAGCGCAGCCGGGCCTGCATCTCTTCGGAAACGGGGCCGCGTGGCATAAGTTCGTCCCAGAGCATGAAGGCACCGACCACGCCGACGAACGTCACGATGATGCGCAGTCCGGTCCTTTTCTTCGGCTTGTCGGGCGAGGTCATCGCGCGGCTCCCCGAAGGCTATGGGTTGATGACAGGATGTCCTGCGAGGCGGCCAGTTGACGGCGCGCGCGGACAAGCGGAACCGGCTGCCCCGGCAGCGGGGCGAGGGGCGATGTCATGAATGCGCAAAGGCCGCACGCTGTCGGTGCGGTCCGTCCGGAACATGCTCCTTGATGTGCCATTCGATCCATCGCTCCCGCCTTTCCTCGGGGCTCGTTCTTGAGGTGCAGCCCGGGCGATCTGTGGCGTCGCCCGCGGCCAGTCTTACGGTCGGGAAGTGAAGAGCGCGGAAACGGTCGCATTCATCCTCCCCGAACGGCGTTGGCCGGGTGTCCCTGCCGGGGCACCCGATCCGCTCAGCCGTTCTTGATCGCCTCGAGCACGGCCTCGCCCAGAGTGGCGGGGCTGTCTGCGACGATGATGCCCGCGGACTTCATCGCTTCGATCTTGTCGTCGGCACCGCCCTTGCCGCCGGCGACGATAGCGCCGGCGTGACCCATGCGGCGTCCCGGAGGAGCGGTGCGGCCCGCGATGAAACCGGCGGTCGGCTTCCAGCGGCCCTTCTTCTTTTCGGAGGCGAGGAACGCGGCCGCGTCCTCTTCGGCAGAGCCGCCGATCTCACCGATCATGATGATCGCCTCGGTCTCGTCGTCCGCCAGGAACCACTCCAGCACGTCGATGTGCTCCGTGCCCTTGATCGGGTCGCCGCCGATGCCGACGCAGGTCGACTGGCCGAGGCCCACGTCGGTGGTCTGCTTCACGGCCTCGTAGGTCAGCGTGCCCGAGCGGGACACGACGCCCACCTTGCCGCGCTTGTGGATATGGCCCGGCATGATGCCGATCTTGCAGGCGTCGGGGGTGATGACGCCCGGGCAGTTCGGGCCGATCAGCTTCGACTTGGAGTTCTCCAGTGCGCGCTTGACCTTCATCATGTCCAGCACCGGGATGCCCTCGGTGATGCAGACGATCAGTTCCATCTCCGCGTCGATCGCTTCAAGGATCGAGTCCGCGGCGAACGGCGGCGGCACGTAGATCACCGATGCGTTCGCCTCGGTCTTTGCCTTCGCTTCGTGCACGCTGTCGAAGACCGGCAGGTCGAGGTGGGTCTGACCGCCTTTGCCGGGCGTCACGCCGCCGACCATCTTCGTGCCGTAGGCGATGGCTTGTTCCGAGTGGAAGGTGCCCTGCGAGCCGGTGAAGCCCTGGCAGATGACTTTGGTGTTTTCGTCGATGAGAACGGCCATGATGTACGCTTTCTTCGTGGAGTGAATTACGGGGTTTGGGGGGGCCGGGCAGCCTTGCCACGGACCGGACATGCAAACGGGACCGCGCAGGCCGATGCCCGCGGGTCCCGTCTCGGGATGATGATTGCGCTGGCCGGTGCCCCGGGCGCGCGGAAGTCTACCGCCGCTCGCGACCGGAGGCTTCGTCCAGCAGACGTGTCAGAAGCAGCGCGGCCCCGCCCAGCACCAGCGAACGGCCGATCTGGTCGGTGACATTGGTGGGCGCGAAGGCCTTCACCGTGTCGCGTGCCTTGCGCGCGTTGATATGCCGGCGCTTGGCAGTCTTCCCGTCCCTGAACGGCGTCGGGTTGGGCACATGGCCGATGCGCGGCTTGACCTTCAGCAGCACGGCCCCGAGCCCAATCAGAGCCCCGCCGAACAGCAGCGGGGTCCAGCGGTCCGTGTTCTTCGCGGCAGGCGTGGTGATGCGCTTCAGCGCCGCGCGACCGGGCAGGTCGCCATGACGTAAGATCTTGTTCATCCGAGTTCCCTCCATTGAAGGGACAACCCGCCAAGCCCGTTCCGAGTTCCGCGGCGGAAGCAACGGCACCGGGACCGCCGCAACGGTCGCGGCGTCTTGCAGCGGACATGTGGAAGGGGAGGGTCATGTATCGTCCCGGTTCAAGGAGGGGAGAGGGCCGGCGTCCCCTGGACGGGGCGCCGGCGGTCAGGTCAGCCCTTGACGGCCTTCACGATTTTCTCGGCGCCGTCCTTCAGGTCGTCGGCGGCGATCACGTTCAGGCCGGAGGTCGCGATGATCTCCTTGCCCTTCTCTACGTTCGTGCCTTCGAGACGGACGACCAGCGGGACCTGCAGGCCGACTTCCTTCACCGCGGCGATGACGCCCTCGGCGATGATGTCGCAGCGCATGATGCCGCCGAAGATGTTGACGAGGATGCCCTTCACGTTCGGATCGGAGGTGATGATCTTGAACGCCTCGGTCACCTTCTCCTTGGTCGCGCCGCCGCCCACGTCGAGGAAGTTGGCAGGCTCCGCACCGTAGAGCTTGATGATGTCCATGGTCGCCATGGCGAGGCCCGCGCCGTTCACCATGCAGCCGATCTCGCCGTCGAGGGCGATGTAGTTCAGGTCGTACTTGGAGGCCTGGAGTTCCTTCGAATCTTCCTCGGTCTCGTCACGCAGCTCGGCCACTTCGGGCTGGCGGTACATGGCGTTGCCGTCGAAGCCCAGCTTGGCGTCCAGCACTTTCAGCGTGCCGTCCTTCAGGACGATCAGCGGGTTGATCTCCAGCATCTCCATGTCCTTCTCGACGAAGGCCTTGTAGAGGATGCCCATCAGCTTCACGCAATGCTTCTGACCGGCCTTGTCCAGACCCAGCGCAAACGCGATGCGGCGGCCGTGGAACGGCTGGTAGCCGGTGGCCGGATCGACGGAGAACGACAGGATCTTTTCCGGGGTGCTTGCGGCCACTTCCTCGATGTCCATCCCGCCCTCGGTGGAGCAGACGAAGGAGATACGCGAGGTCTGGCGATCCACGAGCAGGGCGAGGTAGAGTTCGCGCTCGATGTCGGAGCCGTCCTCGATGTAGATGCGGTTCACCTGCTTGCCGGCGGGGCCGGTCTGGTGGGTGACGAGCGTCTTGCCCAGCATCTTCTTGGCTTCTTCCGCCGCTTCTTCCACGCTCTTGGCGAGGCGCACACCGCCCTTTTCGCCCGCGTCGGCCTCCTTGAAGGAGCCCTTGCCGCGGCCGCCGGCGTGGATCTGCGCCTTGACCACCCAGAGCGGGCCATCCAGTGCACCTGCCGCGGTCTTCGCCTCTTCGGCCCTCAGGACGATGCGGCCGTCCGATACCGGAGCACCGTAGCTGCGCAGAAGTGCCTTGGCCTGATATTCGTGGATATTCATGGGTCCGTGATCCCCGTGCTTGCTGCGATTTGCTTCGGGTATAGGCACGCATTGCGGGTGGGGTTAAACAAAAAATGCCAATGTACGTGAAAAAGGCGTTACTTTCCGACATCTGTGATCACAGCCCCGAAAAGTGTGATCACAAGCATCTGCGGTGTTAGCGTTTGTCAAGGAATCAAGCGCTATCTTGTCCCGATGGCATGGGCAGCCTAGGCTGCCTGCGATTTATCGGGAGTGGGCAGAGCTATGGCTTCGTCGTTTTGTCATGCGGTTGTGGCTGCCATCGGCCTGGGCATCTTGCCCGCGTCGGAGGCGCTCGCAGACTGGAGCGTGCTTGGCGAACGGGACGGCATGGGGCAGGGCGCGCAGGGCTGCACGACCATCGGCGGTGCTCAGGCCTGTCTGGTCCTGAGGTGCGACGAGGACGGCCTCGGATGGGCGATGACCCTACCCGAAATGCCGGACGACGGGGACCTTGGCGTTTCGCTTGCGATTGGCGGTGGCACCTACAGCCTGGACATGGCGATCTCCGGAGGGGTCGCTTCGACGGGGTTTGTTGCGAGCCGTGACGATGTATTGGTTGAGGCGCTCGGCCGCGGGGTCCTGGCGACCGTCGGGTTGGACAGGGGACGGATCGCGTCCTTCCCGCTGCCGCTCAAAGGCTCGTCGAGGGCGCTGGCACAGGCGGAGAGCCTCTGTCGGGACAGCGGCCAAGACAAGGCGGAGGAGGATCGTCCCGTGCCGGGTCAGCCTTCCGACCGCTTCGTGCCGATGTTCGGTGGCGAGGCGTCTTCGGAGGACCTGTCGCGGGCTGCCGTCCTGCTCGCCGATCAGCTGGAGGTCATCGGGCCGGACGGCATTCTGTCCGTGACACGCTTGCCGGTGAGTGAGGGCACCGCGCTCCTTGCCATCGAGACCGGCCCGTCCACCGAGCTTTACGGCCCGTCCGGGTCTGCCGTCACGTTGGCCATCGTCGAGGACGGCGCGGCCTGGCAGATCGCGCAGCAGGTCGGCACGATGATCTGGGCGGACACCGCGAACACGACGGAAGGCTGGCCGGACCTGTGGATGCAGCAAGTGCGCGGTGTGGACATGCCGTTCGGCCTTTGGCGATGGACCGGAGCCGGCTACGCGCATGTGAAAAACGTCGATCCCTGAAACGAAAATGCCGGCCCCCCTGCAGGGACCGGCATCGAATGACGACTTGCGTCTGAACTGTCAGGCGAGCGAGCTGTCGATGCCCTTGCACGCCTCGACGAGGCCCTGAACGGCCTTCACGGAGGTGTCGAACATTTCCTGCTCTTCCTTGTTGAGCTTGATGTTCACCACCTTCTCGATACCTCCGGCGCCGATCACGGTGGGCACGCCCACGTACATGTCCTTCACGCCCAGGTCGCCGTCGCAGTAGGCGGCACAGGGCAGGACGCGCTTCTGGTCCTTGAGGTAGGCTTCGGCCATCTCGATGGCAGAGGTCGCCGGTGCATAGTACGCGGAGCCGGTCTTCAGCAGGCCGACGATCTCGGCGCCGCCGTCACGGGTGCGCTGGACGATGGCGTCCATCTTCTCCTGCGTGGTCCAGCCCATCTCGATCAGGTCGGGCAGCGGAATGCCACCGACGGTCGAGTAACGAACCGACGGTACCATTGTATCGCCGTGGCCGCCCAGAACGAAGGCGGTGACGTCCTTCATGGACACCCCGAATTCCAGCGACAGGAAGTGGCGGAAGCGCGCGGAGTCGAGCACGCCCGCCATGCCGCAGACCTTGTTCGCCGGCAGACCGGAGAACTTCTGCAGCGCCCAGACCATCGCGTCGAGCGGGTTGGTGATGCAGATCACGAAGGCGTCCGGTGCGTTGTCGCGGATGCCTTCGCCCACGGACTTCATGACTTTCAGGTTGATGCCCAGAAGGTCGTCGCGCGACATGCCCGGCTTGCGCGGCACACCGGCGGTCACGATGCAGACGTCGGCGCCGGCGATGTCGGCGTAGTCCTGCGTGCCCTTCAGCTTCGCGTCGAAACCCTCGGACGGCCCGGATTCGGCGATGTCGAGGGATTTGCCCTCGGGGATGCCTTCGGCGATGTCGAAGAGGACGACGTCGCCCAGTTCCTTCATTGCAGCGAGGTGGGCAAGAGTGCCACCGATCTGTCCCGCGCCGATCAGGGCGATCTTGGGTCTGGCCATGGATTTGATCTCCGGTCCTGCTTGAATTTGGCAAGTTGCCTACGCCGCTTGCTGGCGCAACGCAAGAGTGCGGCGCTGCAGCGAGGCGCCGTTAGGGCTATCAAACCGGGGATGGCTGGGATAAAGCCCGGTTTGCGCGGCGTTTTAGAGGAGTGTGGCGTGGAACTGGTCAGTTGGACCGTCATCGCTTTCTGCCTTCCCGCGGTCATTTTCGCAGGCATTTCCAAGGGCGGTTTCGGCTCCGGGGTCGCTTTCGCGAGCAGCTCGATTCTGGCGCTGGTGCTGCCGCCGCATGTGGCAGTGGGCCTTATGCTGCCGCTCCTGATGATGATGGATGCCACCAGCCTCTGGGCCTACTGGAAGAAGTGGGACTGGGAGGTTTCGAAGATCCTGCTGGTGGGCTCGATCCCGGGCACGATCCTTGGGGCGCTGTTCTGGGCTTGGGCCGACCCGGACGCCATCCGGTTCCTGATCGGCATGGTGGCGCTGTTGTTCGTCGGCTGGCAGGCGGCCCGGGCGGTGGGCCTGATCCGGCTGGGCATGCGTTTCGGTCCAAAGACCGGCGTCGCTTCGGGCGTCGTTTTGGGGTTCACCAGTTTTGTCAGCCATGCCGGGGGCCCGGCGGCTGCGGTCTACATGCTGGGGCAGGGGATGTCGAAGACGTCATACCAGGCCACGACCGTGCTGGTCTTCTGGGCCGTGAACCTCTTCAAGTCGGTCTTCTATGCCTTCATGGGCATCTTCACGCACGAGACGCTGATGCTGGACCTGATCCTCGTCCCCTTTGCCGTGCTCGGTACATGGTTCGGCATACGGGCCCATCATATGCTGCCAGAGCGCGTGTTCTTCGGGATCACCTATGTCGCGCTGACGCTGACGGGGGCAAAGCTGATCTGGGACGCGCTCACCTGACGTCCACGACACGGGCACGATTGTTCAGGATCGTGCCCGGTTCAGTTCATGCATCGTCTCCCTTGGGCGGGAGCACCTCGGCCAGTTCCTCGAAGGCCTGGCCTGAGGCCACGAGGCAGGTGATGCCATTGGACATGGTGACGGTGATCGTCCACGACCCGCTTTCGACCGATGCGAACACCTCCATCACGGCGTTGTTGGAGCCGAGCCCCATGCTCTGGCGGGTTTCCCCGTACTTGTCAGCAAGGCGCGCCACCACCTTCTCGCGCGGGGCGCAGTTCTGAAGCTGTTGCGCCTCCACGAGGGACGCGGCGCCCAGAATGAATCCGGCGGAGAGCAATCCCAGTTTCATCGTAATCATCGTCTTCACCTTTCGGCTCTTGCGCTCCGTCACACGGAGAACGCTTCGTGAGTCCTCTCGGTTCCCGGGCGCCAACCCTGTCCGGAAGCGCCCTCGATCATTCGCTGTCGCATTGGAACGACCTGCGAACATCCTCTGCCCCGAGCGGCTTAAATCCGGTTAACGCTGCGTGCGCTGGCTCAAATGCAATCGAAATGGCTGGTAGGACCGCCCAAAGAAACCGCCTATTCTGCGACGCAGCGAATTTCCTCTTGAACTTTCCGACAAAAAATGCGCATCCCTGCGCAATAAAGTTGCGCAAGGAGACTCAAATGGACATGGCGACCCGACCGTTTCGGTCCGTCCTCTACATTCCCGCCTCCAAGGAGCGCGCGCTCGAAAAGGCGCGTTCGATGCCGGTCGACGCGATCATCTTCGACCTCGAGGACGCCGTCGCGCCGGAAGAGAAGCCGGCCGCCCGCGCCACGCTCGCCGAGGCGCTGAAAACGTCCTACGGCCAGCGCACCCGGATCGTGCGCATCAACGGGCTCGACACCGAGTGGGGTCTGGACGACGCTAAAGCGGCGGCCGCGATGGACAGCGACGCGATCCTCCTGCCCAAGGTAGAGACGACCGCGCAACTCGACCGCCTCGCGGAGATTACCGACAAACCCCTCTGGGCTATGATGGAAACGCCCATGGGCATGCTGAATGCCAGGGACATTGGCGCTCATCCGCGGCTGCAGGGCATGGTCATGGGCACCAACGACCTTGCCAAGGAACTCAACGCGCGCTTCCGCGCCGACCGTCTGCCGATGATCACCGGGCTGGGGCTTTGCGTGCTGGCGGCGAAGGCCTTCGGAAAGGTCATCGTCGACGGCGTCTACAACGCCTTCAAGGACGACGAGGGACTGGCGGCCGAATGTGCGCAGGGCCGTGACATGGGCATGGACGGCAAGACGCTGATCCATCCCGCACAGGTCGACATCACCAATGCCGCCTTCGCGCCGGACGAGAAGGAGATCGACCTCGCCCGCCGCCAGATCGAAGCCTACGAAGAGGCCAAGGCGCAGGGGCAGGGCGTCGCGGTGGTCGACGGCAAGATCGTCGAGAACCTGCACGTCGAGACCGCGAAGAAGACCCTCGCAAAGGCGGAGGCCATTGCTGCGCTTGCAGGATAAGGGCAGGGTGCGCACCGACCAGGATGAGGAACTGAGCCATGCTTATACTGATTCTAGGTGTCGCGCTGTGGTGGGCTGCGCACCTCTTCAAACGCATCGCACCGGGTGTGCGCGAACCCATGGGCGACAAGGGCAAGGGCGTCGTCGCGCTGGCGCTGGTCGTGTCCATCCTGCTGATGATCTTCGGCTACCGTATGGCAGATGGCGCGTTCTTCTGGGGGCGTCACCCGGCGACGGTCGGGATCAACAACCTCATCATGCTTTTCGCGCTCTACCTGACTTCGCCGGGGCCGAAGAAAGGCGCGCTGCTCTACAAGATGCGCCATCCGATGCTCACGGGGTTCCTGCTCTGGACGCTGGCGCACCTTCTGGTGAACGGCGACGTGCCGTCCTTCGTGCTGTTCGGCGGTCTGGGCCTCTGGGCCATCGTCGAGATGATCGTCATCAACCGTGCCGAGCCCGGCTGGGTCGCCCCGGCCAAAGGCAGCATCGCGAAGGACGCCATGTTCCTGGCGATCTCTCTCGTGCTGCTCGTGGTGATCGGTTATGTCCACGGGCTGATCGGCCCACCTGCATTCGGGTAAACTCATGAAACTCTATCGCTTCTTGTCCGAGGACGACACCTCGGCCTTCTGTCACAAGGTCACGGCCGCGCTGAATGCCGGCTGGGAACTGTACGGCACTCCGACCTATGCCTTCGACGCGGCCAATGGCGTCATGCGCTGTGGCCAGGCGGTCGTGAAGGAGGTGCATGGCACCTACACCCCCGACATCAAGCTGGGGGAGTACTGATGCAGAAGACCAACCCCGGGCGCTTTTTCGAGGATTACGAGGTCGGGCAAGTCATCGACCACGCCGTGCCGCGGACCGTATCGGGCGGTGAGCGGGCGCTTTATCATGCGCTCTACCCCATGCGGCACGCGCTCTATTCCTCCGACGAGTTTGCGAAAGCCTGTGGTCTGGCCGGTGGTCCGCTCGATGATCTTGCGGCGTTCCACATCGTCTTCGGCAAGACGGTGCCGGATGTCTCGCTGAATGCCGTCGCGAACCTCGGCTATGCGGAAGGGCGGTGGCTGAAGCCGGTCTGGCCGGGCGACACGCTCCGCGCCTCGTCGGAAGTGATCGGTCTGAAGCAGAACTCCAATGGCCGGACCGGGGTGGTGTATGTGCATTCCAAAGGCTTCAACCAGCGCGACGAATGCGTGATGGAGTACAAGCGCTGGGTCATGCTGCGGAAGCGCGACCTCGATGCGCCCGCACCTGAGGCGGTTCTTCCGGATCTGAAATCCGTGCTGGATCCCGCGGACCTTGTGATCCTGGAAGGCCTTGATTTCACGAAATACGATTACACCCTGGCGGGCGAACCGCACCGGCTTGGCGATTACGAGATCGGTGAGAAGATCGACCACGTCGACGGCGTGACGATCGAGGAAGCCGAGCACATGATGGCGACACGGCTGTGGCAGAACACGTCCAAGGTGCACTTCGACGTGACGGCCCGCCCGGACCAGCGCCTGATCTACGGTGGCCACGTGATCTCCATGGCGCGGGCGCTATCGTTCAACGGGCTCGCCAATGCGCAGATGATCGTCGGACTGAACGGCGGCGCACATGCCAATCCCTGCCTTGCCGGGAACACGGTCAAGGCGTGGTCCGAAGTGCTGGACAAGGCCGAAACCTCGGCCCCGGGCGTCGGAGCGATCCGTCTGAGGCTGGTGGCGACCAAGGGCGGCAATCCGTTCGAGCTCAAGGGGCCCGACGGGAAATACCTTCCCGACGTTCTGCTCGATCTGGATTACTGGGCGTTGATGCCGGTCTGAGGCCGTCGTATCGTGGGCCGGCTCTGTTCGCCGCGAGGGCGCAGGGCCACGCCGGCCGGATCACCTGAAAAAGCGCTGGTAAGTCACCGTGCCTCATCGAAGATCGGGGAAGCGGCAGAACGCCCCGGCGCCCTTTCCCGACCGAATCTCTCATGATCGCGACATGTGTATCGCCGGCGCCGCACCGCGGCGCCGTTACCGCCCAAACTGTGATCACACCCTTGCGGGCCGTGATCACAAAACTGAAAAATCCGCCTATTTGTGCCAAAAAACCGCGGTTTGCAGAGTGCAGCCCACGTGACAGCGCAGCAAAACCCACTAAAACGGGGGGCAACGGAATTCAACGCAAGGACATGACCATGGCCGACGTGAACCGGGGCAACCGCCCGCTATCGCCCTTCATGATCGGGCAGTACTACCGCCCGCAGATGACATCCATCTCGTCGATCATGGTGCGCATCACCGGCATCGCCTCGCTCGGTACTGCAGCTCTGCTGGTTCTCTGGCTGCTCTGCGCCGCCACCTCTCCGGATGCCTACGCCGTGGTGAACGGCATCCTGACCAGCTTCATCGGTGACATCCTCATGCTGCTGGCAAGCTGGGCCATCTGGTATCACATGCTCGGCCGCCTCCGTCACGTGATCTGGGACCTGGGCTACATGGTCGAGCTGGAGCCCTCCGAAATGATGGGCTGGATCATGTTCATCGGTGCCAGCGTCATGGCGATCTTTACCGCAATCGTGGTCTGAGGAGGAACGGTCATGCAATATCTCACGGATCGCAAACGCGCTCAGGGTCTCGGTTCTGGCCGCACCGGGACGCAGTTCCACAAGCGCATGCTGGTGACTTCCATGGCGCTGGTCGTGCTGGTGCCGCTCTTCGTCTTCAGCTTCGGCGTCGGTTTCGGCGGCAGCTTCGAGGACGTTCTGGCGTTCTTCTCCCGTCCGTTCCCCGCGATCATCACCGCCCTCATGCTGGTGGTCGGCGTGATCCACTTCAACGGCGAAGTGCAGGAAGCGATCGAGGACTATGTGCACGGCACCACCGGCAAGCTGCTGGCGGTTGCGGTGACGGCATTCTCCTACGTGCTGATCGCGGCGGGGCTGTTCGCGCTGGTCAAACTGGCGCTCTAACGACATTTCGGGCGGTGCGACGGCCCCTGGCGGGTCTGGACGCGCGCCAAAGACACGAGGCTGACACATGGCTGCATACGAATACGAGACGCACGATTATGACGTCGTTGTCGTGGGGGCCGGCGGCGCCGGGCTGCGCGCCACGCTGGGCATGGCAGAGCAGGGGCTCAAAACCGCCTGCGTGACCAAGGTCTTCCCGACCCGCTCTCACACCGTCGCCGCACAAGGCGGCATTGCCGCGTCGCTGTCCAACATGGGCCCCGACAACTGGCAGTGGCACATGTACGACACGGTGAAGGGTTCCGACTGGCTGGGGGACACCGACGCCATGGAATACCTCGCCCGCGAGGCGCCGAAGGCGGTCTACGAGCTTGAGCACTACGGCGTCCCGTTCTCGCGCACCGAAGAGGGCAAGATCTACCAGCGTCCCTTCGGCGGCCACACCACCGAGTTCGGTGAAGGCCCGCCGGTGCAGCGCACCTGCGCCGCCGCCGACCGGACCGGCCACGCGATTCTGCACACGCTCTATGGCCAGTCGGTCAAGAACAACGCGGAATTCTACGTCGAGTACTTCGCCATCGACCTCCTGATGGAGGACGGCGTCTGCACCGGTGTCCTGACCTGGAAACTGGACGACGGCACCTTCCACGTCTTCAACGCGAAGATGGTCGTGCTCGCCACCGGCGGCTATGGCCGGGCCTACTTCTCCGCCACCTCCGCCCACACCTGCACCGGTGACGGCGGCGGCATGGTGGCCCGTGCGGGCCTGCCGCTGCAGGACATGGAGTTCGTGCAGTTCCACCCCACCGGCATCTACGGCTCCGGCTGCCTGATCACCGAGGGTGCGCGCGGCGAGGGCGGTTACCTGACCAACTCCGAGGGCGAGCGCTTCATGGAGCGCTATGCACCGACCTACAAGGACCTCGCGCCGCGCGATTACGTGTCCCGCTCCATGACCATGGAGATCCGCGAGGGCCGGGGCGTCGGCAAGGACGGCGACCACATCCACCTCAACCTCAGCCACCTGCCCGCAGAGGCGCTGGCCGAACGTCTGCCGGGCATCTCCGAGTCCGCGAAGATCTTTGCCGGTGTCGACGTCACGAAAGAGCCGATCCCGGTTCTGCCGACGGTGCACTACAACATGGGCGGCATTCCGACCAACTACTGGGGCGAAGTGCTGAACCCGACCGAAGAGAACCCGACCGCCGTGGTTCCGGGCCTGATGGCCGTGGGCGAGGCGGGCTGCGCCTCGGTGCACGGCGCCAACCGTCTCGGCTCCAACTCGCTGATCGACCTCGTGGTCTTCGGACGTGCGGCGGCGATCCGTGCCGGCAAGGTGGTTGATCGCGACTCGGCAATCCCCACGGCGCCGAAGGCACAGATCGACAAGGCGTTCGACCGCTTCGATGGCCTGCGTTACGCGCAGGGCGGCACGTCGACCGCCGAGCTGCGTCTGGAAATGCAGAAGACCATGCAAGCCGACGCCGCGGTGTTCCGCACCTCCAAGACGCTCGAGGAAGGCGTCGAGAAGATGACCGCCATCGCCGGCAAGATCGACGACCTGCGGGTGACCGACACGTCGCTGATCTGGAACTCCGACCTGATGGAGACGCTGGAGCTGACCAACCTCATGCCCAACGCATTGGCGACCATCGTCGGTGCGGAGGCCCGCAAGGAATCGCGCGGCGCCCATGCGCATGAGGACTTCGCCGAGCGTGACGACGAAAACTGGCGCGTGCACACCGTGGCGCGCGTTTCTGGAAACGCCGTCGATCTGTCCTACCGTCCTGTGATTGTTGATCCGCTGACCGCCGAGGACGAAGGTGGCATCAGCCTCAAGAAAATCGCACCAAAGGCGAGGACATTCTGATGCGACACCTGGCAATCTACACCGCGGCTTTCACGGCCCTCGCGGCGCCCGCTCTGGCCAACGGATACGGTCAGGGCACCGCAGTTCAGGATTGCCAGGCATACGCAAACGGCGTGGGGTTCTCCGGGGCCAAGAGCGGATATGCCGCTGAATACCAGGCCGCCTACGATTCGTGCCTTGCGCGGTACAGCGGCGGATATGCGGGCTACATCCCGTCGCCGCACCGCAACCGGGCGCGGATCACCGCAACCTGCCCGCCGGGCGCACCGAAAATGTACCGGGGAACGCTCTATTGTCTCAACTGATGTTCAAGGCCGCCGCAGGGCTGTCTCTGGCCGTGGCGCTTGGTGCGTGCACGCCGCAGGCGCAGGACGCCGTGGCACGTGAAGCCGCGCGTTCGACCGTCTCCCGTGTGGTCGTCAACCGCTTCCCCGGGGTGCCCGTGCAGCCCGCCATCGATTGCGTGATCGACAATGCCGAGGCAGCGCAGATCTACGCGCTGGCGGCCGATACCGTCGGCGGCCCGACCGAAAGCTCGGTCCAGATCGTCACCCAGATCGTCTCGAAACCCGAGACCGTAACCTGCCTGGCGACCAAAGGCCTGCCAGCCCTGCTTCGATAAGGAGAGAGAGATGGTTCAATTCACGCTCCCCAAGAACTCCAAGATCCGCACCGGCAAGACCTGGCCGAAGCCGGAAGGGGCGACCAACGTCCGGGCGTTCAAGATCTACCGCTGGAACCCCGACGACGGGGAGAACCCGCGCGTCGACACCTACTTCCTGAACATGGACGAATGCGGCCCGATGGTTCTGGACGCACTCATCAAGATCAAGAACGAGGTCGATCCGACGCTGACCTTCCGCCGCTCCTGTCGCGAAGGCATCTGCGGGTCCTGCGCGATGAACATCGACGGAATCAACACGCTGGCCTGCATCTACGGTCTCGACGAGATCGACGGCGAGGTGAAGATCTACCCGCTGCCGCACATGCCGGTGGTAAAGGACCTGATCCCCGACCTGACGCACTTCTACGCGCAGCACGCATCGATCATGCCGTGGCTGGAGACGAAGACCAACCGCCCGGCGAAGGAGTGGAGGCAGTCCATCGAGGACCGCAAGAAACTCGACGGCCTCTATGAGTGCGTGATGTGCGCGTCTTGCTCCACGGCATGCCCGTCCTACTGGTGGAACGGCGACAAGTACCTCGGCCCCGCAGCGCTGCTGCATGCCTATCGCTGGATTATCGACTCCCGCGATGAGGCCACGGGCGAGCGTCTGGACCAGCTTGAGGACCCCTTCAAGCTGTACCGCTGCCACACCATCATGAACTGCACCAAGACCTGCCCGAAAGGTCTGAACCCGGCGAAGGCCATCGCCGAGATCAAGAAGATGATGCTGGAACGCGCGGTCTGACGACCGACTTTCTGCAGGCACAACAGCCCGGAGCAGCCTGAAGTGCTGGTCCGGGCTTATTCGTGCCGTGTCGCGGTTTGGCAGGGGCCGTCCGACGCTGCACAGGTTCAAAGACCGGGAAAGCGGCGCCGGGTTTCAGGTAAGTTCGCTTGAACGGGGACGTGCCCGATGCACCGAAAATTTGGGCCTGATATGGTCGAAAAGCCAAGCCAGGTTGACTTGAGTCATGACCCGACCCGCTAAAGATGTTATAGTGAATGCGATATCTGGAAGGGAGAGAATCGATGGACATGATCCGCGACGGCCTCTCCGGGGGCCATCAAGACAACACGCAAGACAAGCAGACCGACGCCCGTGAGGGCACGGCGCGCGACGACCGTTTCGTTCGCCTGAAACAGGAGTCGCGACGGGTTCCGCACCCGGGACCGGCGCGTTTCGACGACTGTCCGAAATCGGCGATGCGGTTTGCCTTGGGTCGTGACTAGAACTCCGGCCTGACGTTCGGAAAACCATGAGGGTGCCCCAGCGGCACCCTTTTTCGTTTCCCATCAAGGCCATGACCTCTGTGCATGGCGTGTTTGACCAAAGGGGGGATGTCGCTGCGGTGCAGAAGGCGTATCTGGGCGGCACGGGAGGAACCACGACAAGAAAGGTCATTCCCATGGCGAACGTCCGCCCCCTGAAAGAACAGCAACCCACCAAGGCACAAGCCGCGCTGGCCGTTCTGGACGAGGCATGGTCCTACTACATGCCCGAAAAGCGCATCGTCGCGCTGACCCCGGACTACGAAGACCTGCCGCTGGCAAGCTGACATGACACATTCGGCCAGGCGTCACGCGCGGGGTTAACCTTTGCGCGTGGCGTAAAGGGTGAATACACCCTTGCGTTGAGTTTTTCCGCGAGTCGTGGCATGATCGCCTCACCTATTTTCAGGGAGGCATTTACAATGACGATGACACGCAGACGGGCCTTGTCGCTCGGATCCGCAGGGCTTTTCGCAACAACCGTTCCCCTCGCCACATGGATGCACGGAGCGCGCGCCGAATACATGCGGACGCGCTACGATGCGGCCTCGCCCGAGGGCAAGGAGATGCTTGGTATCTACGCAAGCGCCGTGGGCCAGATGAAAACGCGGGACCCGTCCGACCCGACCTCATGGCAATTCCAGTTCTTCACCCACTGGATGGATGAGCAGAAGGCAGCAGCGATCGACCGCATCTACGGACCGGATGCCTCGCCCGAGAAGATGGCGGCTGAGGCGATGTGGAACACCTGCCGTGGTCACATCACCTGGGCGAGCCAGGCCGATTTCTTCGTCCCGTGGCACAGGATGTACGTCCTCTACCTCGAAAAGATCGTGCGGCAGGTGTCCGGCGAGGACGACTTCACGCTGCCCTACTGGAACTACACCGACCCGGCGAGCCTCGCCATTCCCGAAGAGTTCCGCGATCCCGCGTCGCCGCTGTTTGTCGCCGACCGCAATCCGGGCATCAACGACGGAACCGCCGTGATGAACGGTTTGTCGCTGGCCTTCATGTCGCGCACGGCCTACCTCGGGCAGATCGGGTTCAACCGGACGCTGGACAACAACCCGCACGGCGCGGTGCATGTCATGGTCGGCACGACCACCAACATGGGCAACGTGCCGACTGCCGCCAATGACCCGGTGTTCTGGGTGCACCACGCACAGATCGACCGCTGCTGGGCAAGCTGGAACGCGGCGGGCAACGCGAACCCGACGGATGCCGCGTGGACCGACCAGGAATTCCAGTTCTACGATCCGGTGGAAAACCAACTGGTCTCGGTGCCGTCAGGCAGCGTAACGACGACGGAGGAGCTGGGCTACACCTACCAGGACCTGATCCCGGCGCCTGCGCCTCTGACTGCCATGGTGGAACGCGACACGCTGATCGAAAGCGCCCCGATGGTCCTGGCCGCGGCGGAAGACGTGCCCCTGACCGCAAGTGTCGACACCGGGCCCGTCAAGCTGGGGGCGGAACCCGTCACCGCCCGCGTCGCCGCGCCAGAGCAGAGTCTCGCGCTCGGAGGGCCGTCCGACACGCGGCTGTACCTTGTCATCGGATCGCTCGCGACAGAGATCCAGCCGGGCGTCGTCTACGACGTGTACCTCGGCGGACCGGAGGTGGCCCGGGAGCAGCGGGAAGAGTGGCTTGTGGGTCAGATCCACTTCTTCAACGCCACCGCTTCGGTGGAGGAGGCGGAAAAGAGCGATGCCGTCTTTGCCTTCGACGTGACGGATCACATGGCGGTCCTGACGGCCGAAGCCACGGACGGATTGCCCGCGCCGCAGGTCACCTTCGCACCGGCTGGGACGCCCGTCGAAGACGCGGAGCCGCTGGTCGGCGACATCCGTTTCGTCGAGGAATAGACCGGGACGGCGCACCCCGGGCAGGCCGATGACCGGGCCTGCCCGCCATCAGCGCATATGCTTCCAAACGCTCGCGTTCCGCGGTAGGGCAGGGAATGTTCGTCCCGATCCTGCTTGTCGTCGCGTTTGTCCTGCTGCTGATCTTCAACCGGCCAGAGACGCGTCTGTGCCGCTGGCGTGAATTCCGGGAAACGGATGACGTGCCCTGGACATGCGTGCACTGTGGCGCCACGGTAAGCCTGCCGCGGGGACAGCGCCCGCAGACCTGCTATCGCCAAGGACGCGCCTGATGACCAGTCCAGAGACCGAGACGGTCGAGCCGACGGAATTGTCCTTCGTCTGTCCGCCGGACTTGGCGGGCCACATCCCGTTCCCGACCCCCGCAGCGCAACACGTCCCCGACTGGTTCCGCAAGCTGCCGATGGAGCTGGGCATGCCGGGCGCCGATGGGCAGCCGTGGAAGACCATGAGCGCCTGCCTCCCCGTGCACGACGCCTTTGCCCTGGGCTGGGTGCTGCCGACGCCCTTCGACCTTGGCGTCGGAAGCGACGAGGACGGGCAGCTCATCTTCCAGTGGCCGGAGAACGTGCCCTTCGCCCCGGTCGAGCTGATGAACCCGGCGCAGATCGGCGCAGACAAACCGCCTTTTCAGAACGCCTTGCCGCTGAAGTTCGTGAACCCCTGGCGGGTCAAGCTGCCGCCCGGCTGGTCCGCGGCCTTTCTGCACCCGCTCAATCATTTCGAGCTGCCTTTCCGGATCTTCGACGCGGTTGTCGATTGCGACGTGTTGCACAAGCCCGTCGACATTCCCTTCCGCTGGACCGCCGCCGATGAACAGGTCCTTTTGCCGGCCGGCACGCCCATGGTGCAGGTCGTGCCGTTCGAGCGCCGGCTGGCCCCGCCGCACGCCGACATCCGCGCCGAGACGCCGGAGGAGACAGCGGAACGCGAAGCCGCCTCCCGAACCAAACCCGGAGAGCCGTCCGACTACGTCCGCAAGTGGGTCAGACGCCACGAAACCGAGGGTACATGATGAACGCTCCCGAAGATGCCGAGGCGCGCCGCGCCGTTCCTCCGGTGATATGTTACCCGACAGAGACGCTGCCACAGCCGGACCTTGGGCTTTACACGGCTGCCTTGGGATCTGCGCGCGTGACGCATCGTGTCACCGCCCCGCCGCGCGACGCCTGCGCGTTCGAGGTGCCCGCCGGCCATTTCTTTCGCATCACGTGCCCCGAGGCCCCGCAGGTCGGAGACCTGAACCTGTGGAACGCCAACGATCTCGGCGAGCGGTTCTTCTCGGGCAAGACGCGGGCGCTGCACGGCACGCACGTCTCGACGGGCGACCGGCTCTGGTCCGTGCTGCCCTATCTGCGGCCCATGGCGACCATCGTCGCGGACACGCTGGACTGGTACGGCATCGACGCATTCGGCGGGTCGGTCCATGACGTAATCGGCACGCGGTGCGACCCCTACACCCATGCGCTGCTGTCAGGCGGGGCCTATCATCATTGCTGTCATTCCAACCTGACACGTGCATTGGCCGATGCCCGTGATTTGCCACTGGTAGAGGCGGAACGTCACGTCCACGATGTCCTGAATGTCTTCATGTGCACGGGCTTCACCCGCGACACCGGGCAGTATTTCATGAAGGCGTCACCCGTGCGCCCCGGGGATTCCCTGACATTCTTTGCGGAAATCGATCTGCTCGGCGCACTCAGCGCCTGCCCGGGAGGAGATTGCGGATCGGAGCACAGTTCCGACACCGCCCGTTGCGCACCGCTGGATGTCGAAATCCTGGCGCCTGCCGAAAACAGTCTGAATGGATGGGTGGTGCCTTCGGCCAATGGCTATGACCGCAGCCACGGACGGTGAACTCCACCCGGGCCGCATCGGCCCGGGTGGACTCTCTTTTCAGGAAAACGCGGCTTCGAGCGCGATCTCGACCATGTCGCCAAAACTGCGCTCCCGGTCTTCGGACGGCAGCGCCTCATGCGTCAGAAGGTGATCGGACACGGTCAGAACCGCCAGCGCCCGCACACCGTGCCGGGCCGCCAGAGTGTAGAGTTCCGCCGCTTCCATTTCGACGCCGAGAATGCCATGGCGAACCATCTGATCATTCAGATCCGGCCTTTCGTCGTAGAAAACGTCCGACGAATAGATGCCTCCGACATGCACTCCGCAATCCTTGGCGCGCGCCGCAGAGACGGCTTTTTCCAATAGGCCGAAATCCGCGCATGGCGCGAAATTCAATTCGCGAAAGATGCCGCGTGAAGGGGTCGAAAGAGTAGACGCCGTCATCGCAACGATCACATCGCGAATCTTGACGCTATTCTGCATCGCCCCGCAGGAACCGATCCGGATCAAGGTTTTCGCACCATAATCCCGGATCAATTCGTTCGCGTAGATCGAAAGGCTGGGCATACCCATGCCCGACCCTTGTATCGTGACGCGATGGCCTTTCCATGTGCCGGTGTAGCCCAGCATGCCGCGCACACGGTTCACGCATTGCGCATCTTCAAGAAAGGTCTGCGCAGCCCATTCCGCACGAAGCGGATCGCCGGGCATCAGGACCGTTTCGGCGATCTCGCCCGGTGCGGCTCCGATATGGATAGTCATTGTAAAACGCCTGGTTGCCTGAAAGTCAAAGCGCCATATCTTCCAGCGACTTGCCTTCGTTCAGCGCCTCGATCAGCCAGTTCGGCTTGCGCCCGCGTCCCGTCCAGGTCTGCGACGGATCTGCGGGATTGGCGTATTTCGGCGCGCTCTTCGAGCCTTTCGGCCCGGCCGTCATGACGTCTTCAAGGGAGAAGCCATATTCCTTCGCTGCCTGTTCGGCAGCGCGTTTGGCTTCTGCCATGCGACGTGCATCGACAGTCCTCAGCGCCTTTTGTGCATCGGAAACCAGTTTCTGTAACTCGTCACGGGAAAGAGACTCCAGATCAACATTCATAGCCAAGCCCTTTATCCGTTGGTGGTTGGTAACCCGCAGCTCATAATTCTATTGTGAATGAACTGCAAGTCGAGGTTAGGGTATGCAATGTAAACCAACTGTTAACAAGTAGGGATGACCGGAAATAGACTTATAGGTAGGAATTCGGCAATAGACACAATTTCAGAACTAAATTCGGAAATTGTCTCTCATTGGCGTCAATTCTCTGGAGGCGGTCTGGTCAGAATTCTGATTTTCTCGGGTCTGTATCCAGAAAGAAAAACGGCCAAGCACAAGGCTTGGCCGTCAACGTTTTCAGCGTAACTTACTCTGCCGCGACGGACTGCGGATCCACCAGTGTCACGATGTCTTTCATGATCGTGTTCAGTGCAAAGTCCTTTGGAGTATAGACCCGCGCGACCCCCATCGCCTTGAGACGCACTGCGTCTTCCTCGGGAATGATGCCGCCGACAATTACGGGCAGATCGCCCAGTCCCGCAGCCCGAAGCCGGTTCATCACGTCCTCGACCAGGGGAATATGCGACCCCGACAGGATCGACAGGCCGACCACATGCGCGCCCTGCTGGGCGGCGGTGACGATCTGTTCCGGCGTCAGGCGAATGCCCTCGTAGTCGATCTCCATCCCGCAGTCGCGTGCGCGGAAGGCGATCTGTTCGGCACCGTTCGAATGCCCGTCGAGACCCGGCTTGCCGACAAGGAAGCGCATGCGACGGCCCAGACGGTCGGACACGGCATCCACCATGGCGCGCAGATCGTCGAGGCCCTCGGTCTTGTTGGACACGGCGCGCGAAACTCCCGTCGGCCCGCGGAATTCGCCGTGGACGGCGCGCATCTCACTCGCCCATTCGCCAGTTGTAACGCCCGCCTTGGCGCATTCGATCGAGGCAGGCACGACATTCTCGCCCTTCTGCGCGGCAGACCGCAGCTTGGCCAACGCGCTCCTCACCGCCTCCGCGTCACGTTCGTTGCGCCATTCGGCGAGGCGCGCCTTCTGGTCTTCCTCCACCGCCGGATCGACGGTCATGATGCCGCCGTCCTCGCCCATCAGCGGCGATGGCTCGGTCTGCTGCCAGCGGTTCACGCCGACGACGATGGTTTCCTCTCGCTCGATCCGGTTCAGGCGTTCGGCGTTGGAGTCGACGAGCCGTCCCTTCATGTACTCGATGGCGCTGATCGCCCCGCCCATCGAGTCGATGTTCGCAAGCTCCGCTCGGGCGCCTTCCTTCAGCGCCTCGACCTTCGCATCCACTGCCGGGTTGCCGTCGAACAGGTCGCCGTATTCCAGAAGGTCGGTTTCATACGCGAGGATCTGCTGCATCCGCATGGACCACTGCTGATCCCAGGGGCGCGGCAGGCCGAGCGCCTCGTTCCACGCGGGCAATTGGACGGCGCGGGCCCGGGCGCGTTTCGACAGGGTTACGGCCAGCATCTCGATCAGGATGCGGTAGACGTTGTTCTCCGGCTGCTGTTCCGTCAGCCCGAGCGAGTTCACCTGCACGCCATAGCGAAAGCGGCGCATCTTGGGGTCCTCGACGCCGTAGCGCTCCTTCAGGATCTCGTCCCAGAGGTCGACGAAGGCGCGCATCTTGCACATCTCGGTGACGAAACGGATGCCGGCGTTCACGAAGAAGGAGATCCTCCCGCAGACGCCCGGGAAATCCTCGGGCGCGATCCGGCCCTTCAGTTCATCGAGAACAGCGACGGCGGTGGCCAACGCGAAGGCCAGTTCCTGCTCCGGCGTCGCACCCGCTTCCTGCAGGTGGTAGGAGCAGACGTTCATCGGGTTCCATTTCGGGACGTGCTTGTAGCAGTACTCCGCCACGTCGCCGATCATCTTCAAAGAGGGCTTCGGCGGGCAGATATAGGTCCCGCGCGAGAGGTACTCCTTGATGAGATCGTTCTGAACGGTGCCCTGCAGCTTCGAGACATCGGCGCCCTGTTCCTCCGCCACCGCGATATAAAGCGCCAGAAGCCAGGGTGCAGTCGCGTTGATGGTCATGGAGGTGTTCATCTGTTCGAGGGGAATGTCCTTGAACAGGGCCCTCATGTCGCCGAGATGGCAGACCGGAACACCCACCTTGCCCACTTCGCCCCGGGACAGGATGTGATCGCTGTCATAGCCGGTCTGGGTCGGCAGGTCGAAGGCCACCGACAACCCGGTCTGTCCCTTCGCGAGGTTGGAGCGATAGAGCGCGTTCGACGCCTCTGCCGTGGAGTGGCCGGCGTAGGTGCGGATCAGCCACGGGCGGTCGGCTTGATGAGCGGGCGCGCTCTTCGGTGTGTCGCTTTTGGCGGTCTCGGTCATCGGGGCCTCCTTCGTGGGCGCTGCCGCGGCGCGGGTCTGGCGCAGGCGCGGCGTGAAACTGTCGGGCAATCTTGTTACGTTTGTATTCTGTTATGCGAAATAATATGTCGCTGTCAATTCGCCGCGTTGCGGCACTGCTGTCGCGGAAACTGTGCGCCGGGCCACGATCCGCGTCTACTGTTTGAAGTGATGTCCGCCAGTCTGGTGAAGCCAAGTGCTCAGGCATTCGTCTGCCCGTTTTGCGTCCGCACGATCCGGCAGCTTTCTGCGCGGGCAATCAGAATTTCTGCGACTGCTGGGTTATAAAATTTCAAAACTGCGCCAAATGGTGTTGCAATGTTGCGCGGCGACTCGTATCCAATGGTCCAACGCCGCGATTCTGCGCTGCAGAGGCGGCATCCGTTAACGACCGAGGACCTAGAACAGGAGGCCCCCATGGCACTGGATCAGCAGACTGGCATCGCTCAGTACGACGCGCCGGAGAAAGACCTCTACGAGATCGGCGAAATGCCCCCGATGGGTTACGTTCCGAAGAAGATGTACGCGTGGAACATCCGCCGCGAGCGTCACGGCGATCCCGACAAGTCGTTCCAGGTCGAAGTGGTGGACACATGGGAGATCGACAGCCACGAGGTTCTGGTGCTCGTGATGGCGGCCGGCGTTAACTACAACGGCGTCTGGGCCGGGAAGGGCGTTCCGATCAGCCCCTTCGACGTTCACAAGCAGGAGTACCACATCGCGGGCTCCGACGCCTCGGGCATCGTGTGGAAGGTCGGCGACAAGGTGAAGAACTGGAAGGTGGGCGACGAGGTCGTGATCCACTGCAACCAGGACGACGGCGACGACGAGGAATGCAACGGCGGCGATCCGATGTTCTCTCCGTCGCAGCGCATCTGGGGTTACGAGACGGGTGACGGGTCCTTTGCGCAGTTCACACGTGTGCAGGCCCAGCAGCTCATGCCGCGCCCCAAGCACCTGACCTGGGAAGAGGCGGCCTGCTACACGCTGACGCTGGCAACCGCCTACCGGATGCTGTTCGGCCACCACCCGCACGAGCTCAAGCCCGGCCAGAACGTGCTGGTCTGGGGCGCCTCGGGCGGTCTCGGCTCTTACGCGATCCAGCTGGCCAACACCGCGGGCGCCAATGCGATCGGCGTGATCTCGGACGAGAGCAAGCGCCAGTTCGTGATGGACCAGGGCGCGAAGGGCGTCATCAACCGCAAGGACTTCAACTGCTGGGGTCAGCTTCCGACGGTCAACTCGCCGGAGTACAACGAGTGGCTGAAAGAGGCGCGCAAGTTCGGCAAGGCGATCTGGGACATCACCGGCAAGGGTGTGAGCGTCGACATGGTGTTCGAGCACCCGGGCGAGGCGACCTTCCCGGTCTCCACGCTGGTGGTGAAGAAGGGCGGCATCGTCGTGATCTGCGCAGGGACCTCCGGCTTCAACTGCACCTTCGACGTGCGGTACATGTGGATGCACCAGAAGCGCCTGCAGGGCTCGCACTTCGCCAACCTCAAGCAGGCGGCCTCTGCCAACCGGCTGATGATCGAGCGCCGGCTTGATCCCTGCATGTCCGAAGTCTTCCCGTGGGACCAGATCCCGGCCGCGCACATGAAGATGATGCGCAACGAGCACAAGCCCGGCAACATGGCCGTTCTCGTGCAGGCGCCGAAGACCGGTCTGCGGACGATCGAGGATTGCCTCGACGCGCGCAAGTAAGCGCAATCGGCGAATCCCCGGGGTTTCCAAGACGCCCCGGGGCCAATCCGGAACGCCCGCGAATCGCATACGGTTCGCGGGCGTTCTCTTGTCCGCGCGGCGGACAACGCAATTCCAGTGCCTTGCCGGATCGCACCTTCGCCATTTCTGGGGAGGAAATTTCCGTGAATACCCGACGGCTTGGGCACATGGTAGAGTTGTCTTAATCAAACGTTAACCACCAGCAGATGAGGCTTGCCATGGGACATGACTGGATCTTGGACGTACTGACCGACCTGAAAACCTTTGCGCGAGCCAACGGCATGCCGTCTCTGGCTGCGCAACTGGACGACGCGTCCTTCGTCGCTCAGGCGGAACTGACGTCGCTTGCCGAGGGTAAGGGGCTTGGGCTTTTTGCGAAACGCGCCGCGTCTGAACGGGCTGATCGAACGTTTGGAGTCCGCTGAGGGGCTGGAGGATCTCCAGCTCCTGATCGAGGAACTGCGGGACGAATATGGTGTCGATCATATCGTCTATCACTGGGTCAACAGCGCCGGAGAGCAGTACGGCTGCGGCACCTACGACCTGGAATGGGTCAACCACTACATCGAGAAAGGATATCTGAGGATCGATCCGGTCATTCAGGGGTGTTACCAGCGGTTTCACCCGGTGAACTGGAAGCGCCTCGACTGGTCGTCCAAATCGGCAAGGGCCTTCCTTGAGGATGCCATTGCCCACGGCATCGGCAATCAGGGGTATTCCATCCCGATCCGCGGTCCCAACGGCCAGTTCGCCCTGTTCAGCATGTCCCACACCTGCAACGACGACGAATGGGAGGCGTTCACCACCGGCAACCGCCGCGACCTGATCCTCGTCGCGCATTCCTTCAATTCGAAGGCGCTGGAGTTCGAGCCGGGCCGCACGCCCGAACCGGCACAACCCCTCAGCCCGAGGGAGATCGAGGCGATGACGCTGCTGGCCATCGGCTACAGCCGGGCCCAGGCTGCCGACACGCTCTCCATCTCGGAGCACACGCTGCGGGTCTACGTCGAAAGCGCCCGCCACAAGCTCGGTGCGATGAACACGACGCATGCGGTGGCCCGGGCGCTCAGCCGCGGTGTGATCGTGATCTGACAAAAGGGGCATCTCGTCTCCTTCGCGCCAGTACACACGCGCAAGGATGTCATCCCGGTGATTGAATCATTGGTTAATTCCGCGCGCGCCCGCGCCGAAATCCGTTAACCACGCCGGCGGCAGGCTCGGTCCATCAACGCCTTACTGCGAAGGATGGACCCATGATCCGCTACATCTACGGCAACGACCTGCACAAGTTCCCCAAGCTCGCCCGCACCATGTTCCTCGACCGCGCCGACCAGTTCAAGACGCGCCTCGGCTGGGACGTCACCGTGGACGACCGTGGTTTCGAGCGTGATGCCTACGACGACGAAAACCCGCTTTACGTGATCTGGGAGAACAGGGACGGTTCGCACGGCGGATCCATGCGGCTGCTGCCGACCGTGGGCCGGACCATGGTCAACGACCACTTCGTCCATCTGACCGACGGCGTCCGCATCGAAAGCCCGCTGATCTGGGAATGCACCCGCTTCTGCCTGTCGCGGCGCGCCGGGGCGGGCGTCGCGGCGGCGCTCATGCTTGCGGGAGGCGAGGTGATGCAGGAATTCGGGGTGATGCACTACGTGGGCGTGTTCGACGCGCGCATGGTGCGCATCTACAAGCGCATCGGATCCTCGCCGGACATCCTTGGCCGCGAAGGCGAGGGGCGGTCGATGATTGCCGTGGGCCTGTGGGAGTTCACGCCGGAGGCGCAGGCCAAGGTTTCCCGCAGCGCAGACATTTCCCCGGAGCTGTCGAAGCGCTGGTTCGAGCTGTCTTTCGGAGAGATCATCGACGAGGCGGGGCTGGTCGCCGCCTGATATCGTCATCTTTGGCGGTGCCGCGCGTGTCCTGACAGGGCGCGCGCGTTTTCGCATCTGGCGGCTGGCGGGCACCGCAAGTAGGGTGCGCGCCATGAACGACGCCAGCCCAATCGTATACTCCCCCGATCAGGCAGAGGCGCACGACCGCGTCAGCGATCTGTTGCGCGCGGCGGGCGTGGACCTCGACAATGGCCTGTGCCTGCCCGCCAAGGAAAGCGACGCCCGTGTCATGGCCCTGATGGGCAAGGCGGGTTCCGGCAAGACGCTGCTTTTGTCGGAACTGGTCAAGGCGCTGGATGCCGTAGGGGTCGAGACCGTCTCCGGCGATTACGAAAGCCGCCGGTCGCGCGAGTCGCGCACGCTGGCCGTGCTGGCGCCGACGAACAAGGCGGCCTCCGTCCTCAGGATGCGGGGCGTGCCCGCCACGACGATCCACCGCATCATCTACACGCCGGTCTACGACCCGGAGTACGAGAAGGTCGCGGAATGGCTGATGGGCAATGGCGATCCCCCGGAAATCGAGGAACTGTCGGAAGAGGCACTGGCCCGCGCGCAGGCGTCCTACGAGGTGCACAAGTCGATCCCGGCGGCCTTGGCGGCGGCGGGGCTGCGCGGATCGGACTTCATCACCGGCTGGAAGCGCCGGGAAGAGCCGCTCGACATCGGGTTCGTCGACGAGGCGTCGATGCTTGATGAAAAGCAGTTCGAGGACCTGCAGGAAATCTTTCCAAACCTCGTCCTGTTCGGCGATCCGGCGCAGCTGGCTCCGGTGGGGCAGTCCGGCAAGATGGTCTTCGACGGGCTGAAGGACAGCCAGAAGCTGGAGCTGCACCGCATTCACCGGCAGGAGGCCGACAACCCGATCCTCGACCTGGCCCATGCGCTGGCTGACCCGGCCATCGGCTTCGAGGATTTCGAACGACTGGTCGAAGACGCGGCGCGGCGCGACGACCGGGTGGTCTATGCCCAGCGGGTCGAGGTCGACCTGATGGCCCGCTCCCCGGTGCTGGTCTGGCGCAACGCCACCCGCATCCGCCTGATCAACGCCTTCCGTCACGTACACGGCGCACCGGAAACCGCCCTTCTGCCCGGAGAGCCGCTGGTCTGCGACGGGATCGAGCTGCCCCTGAAGCATCGCAAGAAGCGGCTCGATCTGGAGGCGCGCGGCCTCATCAAGGGTGCGCAGGTGATCTACCTCGGCCCCGGCCGGAAGCCGGGGTTCTCGAAGCTGCACGTGGTTGGCGCGCTGGAACCGCAGGTCTCGGCCGCGTCGATCGTCAAGATCGAGAAACCGGACGAGGAAGAGCCCTTCATCCCCTACGCCGCCAGCATGGGGGCCACCTTCCTGCACGGCGCTGCCGTGACGATCCACAAGGCCCAGGGCAGCCAGTGGGAGAACGTCCAGGTCTTTGCGCCCGATCTTTACGCGGCGGCCCGGATGGGGCGGGTGGAGGCGGGGCAGCCGCTGTGGAAACGGTTGGCCTACGTGGCGATCACGCGTGCGCAGTCGAGGCTGTTCTGGGTCGTGCGCAACAGGCTGGCGAAGCCCTCCGAAGGCCTGAGGATCGACGACCTCGGCGGCACGCCGGTGCCCCTGACCCTCGAAGCGCAGGACCCGTCCGCCGGCGCCTGAACCGATTGCGCGGGACGGTTTTCGCAGTATTTCCGGTCAATCCTGCCTGCCATGAAAAGTTTCCCTAGCGTCAACACGAGTTGGTAACGAGTTGTTAACCACTGTGAATGAACAGTTGTTCAGTGGCGCCCTCGGGAGATTCTCTGGAAAATGTCGTTTCACGCGACGAGCAGGACAAGAACGGCTGGAAGGCGAAAGCGTTGGTACTCGGTACCGATACGCATCGTCCTGACCGTCCGTATCGCGGGTCTTGTTCTGGCGTCGTCCATGCTGACGCTCGCGCTGCTCGACCGGATGTTTCATTTGCTTGACGGGTTGTACCCCGCGGGAACGGCGCCCCACACCAACATGCTGCTCTACGCTGCCATGGCGCTGGCCATCGTCGCGACCTCTCTGCAGCGACCTCTGCGGCACACCAGCCGCGCCGAAAGTCTGCTCTGGGCGGGGGTCGTGCTGGTCTGCCTGACCGGGCTGGTGCTGCCGGGGCCGACCGGTGCAGGCGCGGGGAACGGGGTCGGCTGGAACACTGCCGCCAGCCTGCTGCTTCTGAGCGCGGGGCAACTTCTGCGCCGCGCGCAGCCGACCATAGGAATGGTCTGCACCTTGCTGGCGCTGTTCGCTCCGGCCGTGGCGACGATCGGGTTCATTCACGGCGACCGGGAATTCTTCGGAAGCATGGCGGTGCCCACGGCCATCTGCCTCCTGGCGCTGGCCGTCGTCAATGCGACCCGCTTTGCGCGGCACAAGTCGATCCGGCTGATGCTGGTCGACAACCCGGCGGGCCACCTGGTCCGCCAGCAACTGGTGATCTGGACGCTGCTGGCGGTGTCCTTGCCCCTCGTCACACGGCTGATGCCCCTGTTGAACCTGTCCCACGACAGCAGTTTCCCGACGCTTTACACCGCGCAGATGGGCCTGATCCTGCTGGGCATCCTGCATTTCGGCATCCGTTTCGTCGCGCTTCTGGACAACGCGCGCAGGCTTGAACGGGCCCTTGTCCGGGATGTGGAGACGGACTCCCTGACCGGCGCCGCCACCAGACGCGCCGCAAGGGCGTGGTTCGAGGACCGCATCTGGCGGTCGCATGTGGCCGTCATCATGGTCGACCTCGATCACTTCAAGAACGTGAACGACACCTACGGACACGCGGTGGGCGACGCGGTGCTGCAGACAGCGGCGCGCGCCATGCAGGAGGAAATGCGCATGACCGACATGGTCACGCGCTGGGGTGGCGAGGAGTTCGCCGTCATGTTTCCGCTGAACAATCCGATGGCCCTGCGCGCCCGGGCCGAGGTCCTGCGCGTGCGGATCGCGGAGGCCACCCGCAGCACGGAAGGCCTTCCGGTGGTCACAGCCTCGCTGGGCTGTACCATCGTCGACAAGGGGGTCGGACGGTCGCTGACCGAGGCGGTGGCCGTGGCCGACCGCGCGATGTACCGCGCGAAGGAGCAGGGCCGGAACCGCGTGGTGCTGTGCGACGGGCTTGAGCCGCAGACCGGACCGAAAGGGCACGATCCACGCCCGTCCGATCCGGCCCTTGGTCAGCTCAGGACAGCTTGACGATCTGCTTGCCGGTGTTGCCGCCCTTCAGCATCGCCATGAAGGCCGCCGGTGCGTTCTCCAGCCCCTCTGCCACGTCCTCCAGCCAGTTGATCTCGCCCGCGGCGACTTTCGGAGTGACCTCGCGCAGGAAGTCCGGGAAGCCGTCCCAGTGGTCGAAGATGATCAGGCCGTTCACCGAGAGCCGCTTGGTCAGGACGCTCCGCCAGACCAGCGGGAGCTGGTCGGTGGTCTCTTCCGCGCCGCTGTACCAGGCAATCGTGCCGCAGACCGGGATGCGGCCATGCACGTTCATCAGCGGGATCACGGCCTCCAGAACCTTGCCGCCGACGTTCTCCCAGTAAATGTCGACGCCGTCCGGGGCGGCCTCGGCCAGCGCCTTGCGCAGCGAGGAGGCGTCATGTGCGCGGTGGTCGATGGCGGCGTCGAAGCCGAAGGTCTCCGTCGCGATCCGGCACTTCTCGGCACCGCCGGCGATGGCCACTGTCCTGAGGCCCTGCGACTTCGCAAGCTGCCCCACCATGGCCCCCACCGGCCCGGTTGCGGCAGCCACCACCAGTGTCTCGCCCGCCTTGGGGCGACCGTATTTTGCCAGCCCTGTCCAGGCGGTGAAGCCCGGCATCCCCAGCACGCCAAGCGCCGTCGAGGGCGGCAGGTCGCTGTCCAGCTTGCGCGCCTCGGTGCCCTTCAGCACGGCGTGGCTGGCCCAGCCGGTCATGCCGGTCACGAGGTCGCCCTCGGCAAAGCCGTCCGCCTTCGACACGAGCACGCGGCCCACGCCCTGTCCGGTCATGGTGTCGCCCACGCTCAGCGAGGGGGCGTAGCTTTTCACCGGGGCCATGCGCCCGCGCATGTAGGGGTCGAGCGACAACAGCGTGACCTCGACGAGGATCTCGCCCTGCGACGGTTCCGGCATGGCTTGCTTCTCGACAGAGAAATCCTCGGCCACCGGGTCGCCCTCCGGATGGCGGGCCATCGCGATACGGGTCATCTGTGAAGGCATGTCTGGTTCCTCTTCCTGTTTGTCTTCCGGGCGCCTGTGGAAAGCTGTTGCACCCGGGCGGTCATGTTGCGCAGTCTAGGAGGAAGGACGCGGACGGCAAGGGAGGGCCAGATGCAGGGCATGATGATGCAGATGCCGTTGAGGATCATCGAGATTCTCGATTATGCGGCCGGGGCGCATCCGGGGGGAGAAATCGTTTCGGTCCGCACCGAGGGCGACCTGCACCGCCAGAGCTACCGCGACACCTATGCCCGCGTGGCGCAGCTGGCGCACGGGCTGAAGGATCTGGGCGTCGGCGAGGGCGACCGGGTCGCGACGCTCGCCTGGAACGGCTACCGGCATTTCGAGCTTTATTATGCCGTCTCGGGCATGGGCGCCGTGTGCCACACGATCAACCCAAGGTTGTCGGCCGAGCAGATGCTCTACATCATCAAGCATGCGGGCGACCGGGTGCTGTGCCTCGACCTGACCTTCGTGCCGCTGGTGGAGGCGCTGGCCGATCACCTGCCGGACGGGCTGGTGCTGGTGGTCATGGCGGACCGGTCGCACATGCCCGACTCCGACATGGGGTTCCTGTGCTACGAGGACCTGCTGGACGAGCAGGAGACCACCTTCGACTGGCCGCTGATGGACGAAAACGCCGCCGCGGGCCTGTGCTACACCTCCGGGACCACGGGCAACCCGAAGGGCGCGCTCTATTCCCATCGCTCGACCGTGCTGCACGCCATGTTCATCGCGATCACCGTGCCGAAGTCGCTGCGTGAAGGCGGGCGCATCCTGCCGGTCGTGCCGATGTTCCACGTCAATTCCTGGGGGCTGCCCTATGCCGCGCCGCTGGTGGGCGCTTCGCTGATCATGCCGGGTCCCAGACTGGACGGCCCGTCGCTGTTCGAACTGATGGAAAGCGAAGGTGTCACCGCTTCCTGGGGCGTGCCGACGGTCTGGCTGGGTCTGCGGGCCGAGGTGGAGAAGCGCGGCACCGTGCCCTCGAAGCTTGAGCAGCTTGTGATCGGCGGCTCTGCCGCGCCGCGTGCGATGATCGAGTTCTTCGAGAAACGCGGCGTGGATGTCTGCCACGCCTGGGGCATGACGGAGATGAGCCCGGTCGGCACCCACGGCCAGTTGTCCGAGCCGATGCAGGACCTGCCGCACGAGACGCGCATGACGCTGAAGTCGAAGCAGGGCCGCCGGGTGTTCGGCGTCGAGCTGAAGCTGAACGACGAGGACGGCAACCGGCTGCCGCATGACGGCAAGGCCGTGGGTGAGCTGTACGTGCGCGGAAACTCGATCATTTCCGGGTACTTCGAGAACCCCGAGGCGACGTCGCACGCCTTCGATCACGAGGGCTGGTTCGGCACCGGCGACGTGGCGAGCATCGACGGCGCGGGCTTTCTGCATATCCAGGACCGCTCCAAGGACCTCATCAAGTCGGGCGGCGAATGGATTTCATCGATCGACCTCGAGAACATCGCCATGGCCCATCCCAAGGTCGCGAACTGCGCGGTGATTGCCGTGAAGCACCCGAGGTGGGAGGAACGCCCGCTGCTGGTCGTTGTGCCCAAGGACGACGGGCCGCGGCTTGAGGACATCCACGCCATGATGCTGGAGCACGTGGCGAAATGGCAGTTGCCGGACGCGATGGAATTCGTCGAGGACCTGCCGCTGACCGCCACCGGGAAGGTGTCGAAACTGACGCTCCGCAAACGCTTCGAAGGATACGAGATGCCGGATGCTGGCTGACGACCTGAGGATCATGGCGCCGCGTGAAAGCGAGTGGTTCACGCTGGACGCCCGGCGCGTGAAGGCCTTTGCCGATGCGACCGAGGACTGGCAGGACATTCACCTCGACGCGGAGTTCGCCTCGAAAACGCCGTTCGGGGGGACCATCGCCCATGGCTTCCTGACGCTGTCGATGCTGTCCGCCATGTCCTACCAGGTGACGAAGGAGCTGACCGGCTTCTCCTCAAGCGTGAACTACGGCTTCGACCGGATCAGGTTCGTCTCGCCGGTGCGTGTCGGGCGGCGGGTGAGGGGGCGATTCTCCGTGGCCGGGGTCGACGAGGGTGAAGGCTGGCTGGACGTGCATTGGGACGTCGAGGTCGAGAAGGAAGGCGAGGCGCGTCCTGCGCTTGTGGCCAACTGGATAACGCGGTTTTACTTGGCCGAAGGTTAACGGTGCGCGCGCCACCCGTCGCAGGGAACCGCCGCGCCCCCGGAGAAAGACAGGGAGAGAGACATGGATCTTGGCATGACGGAGCGGGTGAAACCGCTTGTCGAACAGGTGCGCCGGATGATCGAGGACGAGATCGCGCCGCTCGACCGGGAGTTCCACGCCGAGATCGGCAAGCACCCCCAGGGCCGGTTCCACCACACCGACCGCCAGCTCGAGATCCTGAACGGGCTGAAGGCCAAGGCGCGTGAGCGCGGGCTGTGGAACTTCTGGCTGACGGACTCCGACCGTGGTTACGGGCTGACGACGGTCGAATACGCCTACCTTGCCGAGGAGATGGGCAAGGTCGGCATCGCGGCGGAGGTCTTCAACTGCAACGCCCCCGACACCGGCAACATGGAGGTCCTCGAACGCTACGGTGAGGACTGGATGAAGGACCGCTGGCTGGCGCCGCTGCTGGAGGGAGAGATCCGTTCTGCCTACGTGATGACGGAGCCGGACGTGGCCTCGTCCGACGCGGCGCAACTGGCGTTCTCCGCCCGCAAGGACGGCGACGATTACGTGCTGAACGGCGAGAAGTGGTGGATCAGCGGTGCGGGCGACCCGCGCTGCGGGCTGTATATCCTCATGGCCTGCACCGACCCGGAGGCGGCCAAACACCAGCGCCACACGATGTTCGTGATGGACCCGGACACGCCCGGGATCGAGGTCCTGCGGCCGATGCAGGTGTTTGGCGCGGATGACGCGCCGCATGGCCATATGCACCTGCGTTTCACAGATGTGCGCGTCCCGGCAAGGAACATCGTGCTGGGCGAGGCGCGCGGATTCGAGGTGGCGCAGGGGCGGCTTGGCCCCGGCCGCATCCACCATTGCATGCGGGCGATCGGGCAGGCGGAGAAGGCGCTTGAGATGATGTGCCGCCGCGGTCTGGCGCGGGAGGCCTTCGGCAAGAAGGTCGCGGAACTGGGCGCCAATTTCGACATCGTCGCCAATGCCCGGATGGAGATCGAGATGGCGCGCCTGCTGTGCCTGAAGGCGGCGTGGATGATGGACACGGCGGGGGTACGGGCGGCGCAGCCGTGGATCTCGCAGATCAAGGTGGTGGCGCCCCTGATGGCGGGCAAGGTGATCGACGAGGCGATGCAGATGCACGGTGCTGCGGGAATCAGCCAGGATTTCGACCTGGCGCATATGTGGACGCATGTGCGGACACTGCGCTTTGCCGATGGCCCGGATGCGGTGCACCGCCGGCAGGTGGCGCGGGCCGAGCTGAAGAAGTACCGCAATGATTGATCGCGTCAGGGTTGTGTCGCAACGGTGCGGGTTGGCCGGATGACCGAAGAGGAACTCGCCCGCGTGGCGCGGTGGATGGCGGAGCATGTGCAGGGGTTTGAACCACCGCTTCGCGCCGAGAAGTTCGCGGTGGGGCAGTCCAACCCGACCTACCGGCTGACCTCGCCCTCGGGGTCCTACGTGCTGCGGCGCAAACCGCCGGGGCAGCTGCTGAAATCGGCCCATGCGGTCGACCGGGAATACCGGGTGCAGCGCGCGCTGCGCGACACCGCCGTGCCGGTCCCGAGGATGTATGCGCTCTGCGAGGACGAAGCCGTGCTGGGCGTTGCATTCTACGTCATGGACCACGTGACCGGGCGCAACATCGTCGACCCCTCCATGCCCGGTGAGACGCCCGCGATGCGCGGGGCGGTCGTGGCGGAGATGGGCCGCGTGCTGGCGGCCATCCACGCGGTGGAGCCGGAGGCGGTGGGGCTGGGGGATTTTGGCCCGCAGGGCAACTACTTCGCGCGGCAACTGGGCCGCTGGGCCAAGCAGTACGAGGCTTCGGCGACGGAGGCGCAGCCGGACATGGACCGGCTGGGAGAATGGTTGCAGGGCGCCCTGCCGGAGGACGACGGCCAGCGGACGCTGGTGCATGGCGACTACCGGATCGACAACCTGCTGTTTGCGCAGGACCGGGCGGAGTGCGTGGCCGTGCTCGACTGGGAGCTGTCGACGCTGGGCCATCCCTTTGCCGATCTGGCCGGGGTGATCCTGCAATGGCAACTGCCGCCGGGCGCGGAGGGGCGGGGCCTGAGGGGCATCGACCGGGCGGCGGCGGGGCTGCCGTCGGACGAGGGTTTCATCGCCGGATACTGCGCCGCACGGGGCATCGCGGTGCCGGGCGACTTCGGGTTCTACGTGGCCTTCTGTGCCTTCCGCATGGCGGCGATCCTTCAGGGGGTGAAGAAACGGGCGCTTGACGGCAACGCGGCGAACCCGGAAAAGGGTTTGAAACTGGGTGCTTACGTTCCCGAATTCGCAAGACTTGGATGGGACGCACGGCATGCCTATGGATGACGACATTCGCGAAGGCCCTTACGCCTTTTCCGCACTCCTGGGGATGGAGATGGCGGACTGGCGGCAGGACTATGCCCGGTTCGAACTGCCCTTGGCGGACAAGCTGATGAACCGGCACGGCAATCCGCATGGCGGGGTCTATGCCTCGTTGCTGGATACGATCATGGGCTATGCCGGGTGCTGGACAGGCGACAGGGACCGTCGCCAGATGTGCCTGACGCTCAACCTGAACGTGCAATTTATCTCGCGCCCGAAAGGCAAAATGCTGATCGGAGAGGGCTTCCGGACGGGGGGCGGGAAGAGCACGTTCTTTGCCGAAGGGGTGCTGAAGGACGAGACCGGAGAGGTCGTCGCCAAAGGCACCGGCGTCTTCCGGTATCGCCGGGGAGCGTGATCCGGGACCGGTTCCTGACGGTGCGCGCGTTGTGGTGAACGGGGCGCGCGCCGGGCAGATCTTGTGGGCCATGCGCTGCCGCGGCAGCCGGGTTAACGGCGGATCGGACGCGTTTACGGAAAATTATGGGGTGAACCGGCCGGTTGAGGGGGTCGAAACGGCCGGTTGGTAACCTTTTGGCCCGGGCAGGCCGGTGCCGCTGTTGCGGTGCGGATTCTCCCGTTAACCGGGGACATCGGGGCAGGGGTGGCCAACCCGGCCCGCCGGGCCGGAACGCCCACCCTACGCCGTCGACCGCCTTACCAGAGCGTCGCGAAAAGGTCCGGGGCCCGGGTCCAGTCGGAGAAGAGCGCCACATGCGGCAGCGCCTCCGGCGGGGCGTTGCGGTAGCCTTCGGTGAACAGCACGAAGGGCACGCCCGCCGACTGCGCCGTTTCGCAATCGGTTTCGCTGTCGCCCACGTAGAGCGCCTGCGCCGCGCCGCCGAGCGCCGCCATCAGCATGGCCGGATCGGGCTTGCGCGTGGGCAGGCTGTCGCCGCCGATCACGATCTCGAAGAACGGCGCGAGGCCGGTGTCGCGGATCGCGGTCTCGGTCGCGGCAAAGGGCTTGTTTGTGCAGAGCGTCAGCCGGTGGCCCGCCGACCTGAGCGCCTCCAGCGCCTCCGGCACGCCCGGGTAGAGGCAGGCGGGATCGCTGGGGGTCGTCACGTAGTGGTGCATCGTCCGGTCGTAGAGCGCCTTGTGGTGGTCCGGCGCGGCGCCGACATGGGCCAGCACGCGCTCCACCAGCACCGGCAGGCCGCGTCCGACGAAGCCCGGCGTCTCTTCCACGGTGATCGTCGGCAGGCCCAGCTCGGAGAGCGCCTGCGCCACGGCGGCGTGGATGTGGGGCACGCTGTCCATCAGCGTGCCGTCGAGGTCGAAGGCGATGGTCTTCACGCCGCGGCCGTCCCGGCGACGGAGGCGCGGATGGCGCGGATGTTCTCGCCGTAGGGGGCGGGGTTCTCGACCGAGCCGCCCCTGAACACCGCGGACCCGGCGACCAGCACGTCGGCGCCCGCCTCGACCACCAGCGGCGCGGTCTCCGGCGTCACGCCGCCGTCGATCTCGATATGGATCGGGCGGTCGCCGATCATCGCGCGCAGGGCGCGGATCTTGGCGGTCATGTCGATGAACTTCTGCCCGCCGAAGCCCGGGTTCACGGTCATCACGCAGACGAGGTCGGTGAGGTCGAGCAGGTGTTCCACCGCCTGTGCCGGGGTGCCCGGGTTCAGCGCCACGCCGGCCTTCATGCCCGCCGCGCGGATCGCCTGCAGCGTGCGGTGGGTGTGGGGGCCTGCCTCGACGTGGGCGGTCAGGATGTCGGTGCCCGCATCGGCGTAGGCGTCGATGTAGGGGTCGACCGGCGCGATCATCAGGTGCACGTCCATCACCGTCTTCACGTGCTTGCGGAAGGCCTTCACCGCCGGGGGGCCGAAGGTGAGGTTGGGCACGAAGTGGCCGTCCATCACGTCGACGTGGATCCAGTCGGCGCCCTGCGCCTCGACCGCCCGGATTTCGCGCCCGAAGTCGGCGAAGTCGGCGGAAAGTATGGAGGGGGCGATCTTCACGCTGCGGTCGAAGGACATGGGCGGCTCCTGTGCGGGGGCGGAGGTGGGCGGTTCCGGAGGGGTTTGCCGGAGGGTTTTGGACGGGGGGCGGGGCCGGGTCAATAGCCGGCGCTGCGGTCGACCTCGTGCAGGAGCGGGGCACCGGATTCCGACCGGGCGATGTTGCGCGCGATGACGCGGGCGGCGCTGTCGGGCCGGGTGGTGGAGGCGATGTGCGGCGTCACGGTGACGCGCGGGTGCGCCCAGAAAGGATGGTCCTGTGGCAGCGGTTCGGTCCGGAAGACGTCGAGGGTGGCGTGGGCGATCCGTCCCTCGTCCAGTGCGGCGAGAAGCGCGTCGTCGTCGATCAGCGGCCCGCGCCCGGGGTTGAGGATGACCGCGCCCTGCGGCAGGCGGGCCAGCCGTTCCGCGTTCAGGAGGTCGGTGGTGGCGGGCGTGTCGGGCAGCAGCAGGACGAGGATCTGCGCGCTGGAGAGCGCCGCGTCGAGGCCGTCCTCGCCGTGGCTGGTCAGCACGCCGTCGAGGTCCTTGGGCGTGCGGCTCCAGCCGGTGACGGGGAAGCCCAGGGCGGCGAGCTGCGCGGCGCAGGCCTGCCCGAGGGCGCCGAAGCCGAGGATGGTGACGGGCCGGTCCTTCGAGAGCGGCGGCGGGGTGGTGTCCCAGATGCGGTCGGGGTTCACGATATGCGCGTCCATCCCGAGGTGGTGGCGCAGCACGTGGCCGGTGACCCATTCGACCATGCCCTGGGTCAGGCCCTCGTCGTCGACCATGCGCGCCAGCGGCACTTTCAGGGTGGGGTTGCCCACCACCTGCTCGACCCCGGCCCAGAGGTTCAGCACGGCCTTCAGCCGGGTGAAGGGGGTGAAGTCCTGCACCGAGGCGTTGGGCGCATAGACGATGTAGTCGACGGTTTCCGGCGGCAGGTCGGTGCCCAGCGTGTGGTCGAGGCCTTCGGCGGCGAGGGCGTCGCGCAGGGGGCGTTCGTAGTCGTCCCACTTCTCGGAGCGGGCGGCGAAGAGGATGTTCGGCATGGATGACCTTTCGGAGGCGGGACAGGGCCCGGTTCGTTCAAGGTGAAGCAGGAAGCGGGGCCGGGGGCAACCCTAAGCGGGCCCCCGGCGCCGGTCTCGGCGCGGTCTCAGCGCGGGCGGTGGACGTGCGCGCTTTGCACCAGGCCGAAGGCGATCATCAGCACCAGCATCGCCGAGCCGCCGTAGGAGACGAGCGGCAGGGGCACGCCCACGACGGGCGCGAGGCCCATGACCATCGACATGTTCACGGCGAAGAACAGGAAGAAGGTCATGCCGATCCCGAGGATCATCAGCGAGGAGAAGCGGTCGCGGTTCTGCAGGGCGGCGACCACGCAGAAGAACAGGATCAGCGCGTAGAGGATGAGCAGGGAGATGCCGCCGACGAAGCCGAATTCCTCGGCCAGCGTGTTGAAGATGAAGTCGGTGTGCTTCTCGGGGAGGAAGTTCAGGCGGCTCTGGGTGCCCTGCATGAAGCCGCGCCCGGTCCAGCCGCCGGAACCCATGGCGATCTTGGCCTGGGTGATGTGGTAGCCCGCGCCCAGCGGGTCCGACGAGGGGTCGAGGAAGGTGTCGATCCGCCGGAACTGGTAGTCCTTGAGGAGCTGCCAGTCGGTGCCGCGGCTCTTGAACACCGCCCAGACGGTGCCGACGCCCGCGGTCAGCACGGTGGCGAAGTAGAGCCAGTGCACGCCTGCGAGGAACATCATCAGCCCGCCCGCGATCATCAGCAGAAGCGCGGTGCCGAGGTCGGGCTGGGTCAGCACCAGCGCGGTGGGCGCGAGGATGATGAAGATCGGGATCAGCACCCAGAGCGGGCGCGAGGTCTTGGACAGCGGCAGCCAGTCGTAATAGGCGGCCAGCAGGACGACCATGGCGACCTTCATCAGCTCGGACGGCTGGAGGCGCATGAAGCCCAGGTCGATCCAGCGCTGCGCGCCCATGCCGATGGCGCCGAAGAACTCGACCAGCAGGAGCAGGAAGAAGGCCAGCGCGTAGACCACGAGCGCCATGTTGCGCCAGAACCAGATCGGCACCATGGCCACGACGAACATCGCCGTGAGGCCGAGGATGTAGCGCTTGGCCTGCGGTTCGGCCCATGGGCTCCAAGAGCCACCGGCGACCGAATAGAGCATCAGGAAGCCGACACCGGCGACGGTGGTCAGCAGGATGATGAGCGGCCAGTTCAGGTGCAGGATCTTGCGCCAGCCGCTGGGGACGGTCTTTACGTTGTACTCGAGATAGGTCACGCGGCGCCCCCCTGTCCGGCGCAGGCGGCGCGAAGCCCCGCCCTACGCGGCGTGGCGCTGCCTGCGGGGGGGCATGCACGATCCGGCGCGCTGGGGCGCGCGTCAGCGCGGCGAACGGCCTCCGCGCCCGGCGCGGTCTGCGGAAACGCGGGCATCGGGGTCATGCGCGGCTCGGCTCCTCGCTCTTGCGGGCGCGGCGCTGGCTGGAGAGCTTTTCCTGCTGGGTCTTGATGCGGCCCCGGTCCTTTGCCGGGTAGGCGTCAAGCGGCGGGTCCTCTCCGTAGAGCGCCTGAAGCGTCACGTCGCGGGCGATGGGCGCGGCGGTGCGCGACCCGCCGACGCCGTGTTCCACCACCACCGCCACGGCGATCTTCGGGTTGTCGAAGGGCGCGAAGCTTACGAACAGCGCGTGGTCGCGGTCTTCCCACGGGTCGGCTTCGGTGGTGATGCGCGAGACCACCTGCGCGGTGCCGGACTTGCCCGCCATCCGCATGCCTTCGGCGATGATGCGCGATCCGTAGCCGGTGCCGCGCCGGTTGTTGGACACGGCGAACATGCCGCGCTGCACCTGCAGGAGGTGGTTCGGGTTCAGCCCGAGGTCTGTCCCCCCGCGCGAGGGCGTCTCCACCCCGTCGATGCTGCGCACCAGCCGGGGCGAGATCGACCGGCCGGTGGCCACGCGCGCGGTCATCACCGCCAGTTGCAGCGGCGAGGTCAGCACGAAGCCCTGACCGATGGCGGCGTTCACCGAATCGCCGATCACCCATTCCGCCCCGCGTTCGCGGACCTTCCACGCCTTGTCGGGCACGAGGCCGGAGGTGACGGCGGACATGGGGATGTCGTGCGCCACGCCAAGGCCCATGCGGCGGGCCATGTCGGCGATGCGCTCGATCCCCACCTTCAGCGCGAGGTCGTAGTAGAACACGTCGCAGCTTTCGCGGAGCGACTGTTCGAGGTTCATGTAGCCGTGGCCGCTGCGCTTCCAGCAGCGGAAGGAGCGGGAGCCGACCTCGTAATGGCCGGGGCAATAGACCGTGTCGTCGGGCGCCAGCAGGCCCGCGTCCAGCGCGGCGAGCGCCGTGACCATCTTGAAGGTCGAGCCGGGCGGATAGGCATCCTGCACCGTCTTCGAGGCCAGCGGCCGGTGGTCGTTGGTGTTGAGCGCGTTGAAATCCGTGTGGGAGATGCCGCGCACGAAAAGGTTCGGGTTGTAGGACGGCGCCGAGGCGATGGTCAGCACGTCGCCCTTTTCGAGGTCGAGCACCACGACGGAGGCGCTTTCCTCGCCGAGGCGCGCCTGGGTGTAGTCCTGCAGATCGGTGTCCACGGTGAGCTGGATGTCGGCGCCGCTTTCGCCCTCGCGCCGGTCGAGTTCGCGCATGACGCGGCCGACGGCGTTGACCTCCACCCGCTTCGCGCCGGCGGTGCCGCGCAGGTCCTCTTCGTGCCGGACCTCGACGCCGACCTTGCCGACCTGGAAGCGCGGGATGCGCAGCAGCGGCGGCGGGTCCTCGTAGCGGGCGAGGTCGCGTTCGGAGACCGGGCCGACGTAGCCCGCCACATGGGCAAACAGTTCCTTCTGCGGGTAGACGCGGGACAGGCCGACCTCGGTGGTGACGCCGGGCAGGGCGGGGGCGTTGACCGCCACCCGCGAGATGTCCTCCCAGCTGACCCGTTCGGCGATGGTGACGGGGATGAAGGGCGGCGTGCGCTCCATCTCGGCCAGGGCGCGGTTGAGGTCGTTCTCGTCCAGTTCGACAAGCTGGCCCAGGTGGGCGATCACGGTGGCCACGTCGCCCGCGTCCTCACGCGTGAGGGTGATGCGGTAGGTCGGTTCGTTGTCGGCGATGACCACGCCGTTGCGGTCGAAGATGCGCCCGCGCGACGGCGGGATCAGCCGGATGTTGATGCGGTTCTCTTCGGCCAGAAGGCGGAATTCGTCGGCCTGGTCGACCTGCATGTGGTGCATCCGCAGGCCGAGCGTGGTGACGAATCCAAGTTGCAGGCCACCGAGGACAAGCCCGCGGCGCGTGATGCGGCGGGCGGATTCTGCGGTCTCTTTCGGGCTTCGTCTCATAGGGTGCGTCCCGTGTGGTCGAATTCGCCGGGGGCGGTGCGGCGGACGCCGAAGGCGAGGTAGGACACCGCGGCCACCAGCGGGTAGGCAAGCACGGTCATACCATATTGCATCAGGGCGAGCGAAAGCATACCCGGCGAGATGATCAAGATCGCGAGAGTGAGCCTGTAAAGGACGGTGATCGCCAGCAGCGTGGCGGCGGCGGCGGCCCATTCGGTGGCGAAGGTGTTCTCGCGCAGTTGCCGGGCGCGGTTCTTGAGGAATTCCGAGGCGAGCAGCATCAGGAGCGCCCAGAGCCCGGGGGGCCGCTGGAACACCAGGTCGGCCAAGAGCATCACCCCGGCGATGGAGAGGGCGGGCACGTAATCGGGGCGGCGCAGGCACCAGGCGAAGGTCAGGGCGGTCAGGAAGTCCGGCCCGGCGATTCGCTGCGGCAGCATCTGCAGCGGCAGGAGGTGCACGAAGATCAGGAGCAGCGCCAGCGCCGGGTAGAGCGCGCGCATCGTCCAGAGGCGGGCGGGGCTGTGCTTCTCGGCCATGTCAGCCGTCCTGCCGGGTGTCTTCGCCGGTCTCCGTGCCGTCCTCGTCCGTGGGCGCGCCGTCCGCGGAGGGTGCGGGACCGGCGTCGGGCAGGTCCTCGGGCAGGATCAGGCCGGAGGGGTTGGCGACCCGGCGCGCGCCGTGGTCGCGCAGCACGCGCAGGAATTCGAGCCGTTCGTAATCCGCCGAGAGCCGCACGCGCAGGCGTCCGCCCGGGTCCTGCGCCACCTGTCCGATGAGCAGGCCGGGGGGGAAGACCTCTCCGTCGCCGGAGGTCACGATCCGGTCGCCGGGGCGCACGAGGTCGGGGTTCTCGAGGAAGTCGATGGGCGGGGCGGCGGTGTTGTCGCCGGTGATCAGCGCGCGCTGGCCGGATGGCTGGATCTCGGCCGGGATGCGGCTGGTCGCGTCGGTCAGCAGGATCACGCGCGAGGTGTTGCGCCCGACGCCCGAGATGCGCCCGACGACGCCGATGCCGTCCATGGTCGCCCAGCCGTCGACGATGCCGTCGCGGCTCCCGACGTTGATCAGCACCGACTGCCGGAAGGGCGAGCCGCTGTCGGCCAGCACCACGGCGGTGATGTAGGTCAGGCGCGGGTCGAGGCGGACGTTGTTCAGATCGCGCAGGCGGGCGTTTTCCTGTTCGAGCTGGAGCGCGGCCTCTTTCCAGGCGGTCATCTGGCGGAGTTCGCGGCGCAGTTCCTCGTTCTGGTCGGAGAGGCGCTGGTAACTCTGGAAATCGCGCATCAGCCTGATGGTGCCGGTGACGGGGGCCATGGCCCAGTCCATGTTGGGCACCACGCGGTCGATGACCTGCGCGCGGAAGCGTTCGACGCGCGGGCTGTCGATCCGCCAGACAAGGAAGATGCCGGACAGCAGGAGGACGAGGATGATCAGCAGCAGCCGTTTGAGCGGTGCCGTGAAATCGTCCGAGGATGAGCGGTCACTGGCCATGTCTCAGGGTACCGAAGGCCGGGGGCCTGTCGCAAGGCATGAGCGGCGCGCGATTTTTCCGGGGAAAAACCGCGCCACCCATGGATCAGCTGTCGTAGTCGATGGCGTGGCGGAGCTGCTTTTCGTACTCCAGCGCCTTGCCGGTGCCGAGGGCCACGCAGTTCAGGGATTCGTCGGCGATGGAGACGGCAAGGCCGGTCTGTTCGCGCAGCGCGAGGTCGAGGTCGCCAAGGAGCGCTCCGCCCCCGGTCAGCATCACGCCACGGTCGACGATGTCGGCGGCAAGGTCCGGCGGGGTCGCTTCGAGGGCGGTCATCACCGCCTCGCAGATCGCCTGCACGGGTTCCGACAGCGCCTCGGCCACCTGGGCCTGGGAGATCTCGGTTTCCTTGGGCACGCCGTTCAGGAGGTCGCGGCCGCGGATCTGCATGGAGGAGCCGCGCCCGTCGTCGGGCATCCGCGCCGTGCCGATGGAGGTCTTGATCCGCTCGGCGGTCGATTCACCGACCAGCAGGTTCTGCTGGCGGCGCAGGTAGTTGATGATCGCCTCGTCCATGCGGTCGCCGCCGACGCGGACGGAACGGGCATAGACGATGTCACCGAGCGAGAGCACCGCCACCTCGGTGGTGCCGCCGCCGATGTCGACGACCATGTTGCCGGTGGGGTCGGTGATGGGCATGCCCGCACCGATGGCCGCCGCGATGGGTTCGGCGATCAGGCCCGCCTTGCGCGCACCGGCCGACAGGACCGACTGGCGGATGGCGCGTTTTTCGACCGGCGTTGCGCCGTGCGGCACGCAGACGATGATCTTGGGCTTGGAGAAGGTCGAGCGGCGATGAACCTTGCGGATGAACTCCTTGATCATCGCTTCGGCGGTGTCGAAGTCGGCAATCACGCCTTCCCGCATGGGGCGGATCGCCTCGATGCTGCCCGGGGTACGGCCAAGCATCAGCTTGGCGTCCTCGCCCACGGCCAGAACCTTCTTTACGCCGTCCTTGATATGATAGGCGACGACGGAGGGTTCCGATAGGACGACACCCTTCCCCTTAACGTAAACCAGCGTATTCGCGGTTCCGAGGTCGATGGCCATGTCCGAAGAAAACATGCCAAGGAGCCGATCCATGCCAAACATTCCTACTGCCTCGCTGCCCTAAGGCTTTGCATCTCTGCGTGTCATTGCTCGAAGGGTCCGCGACTCCGAAAGGTGACGCGAACGTCGTCCTTATAGGCGTGGTGCAGCAGGGGCGAAAGGGGGCCTCCGGGTTGAATCAGCGGGGAATCGCCGCATGAGGGGCGCGGCGGTGGATAAGCCCGGGGGGACGCCGGCGTTGACCGAGGTTCGCGGCCACCGTCTCATTCCGCTTGTATTTCAAGGGCGTGATTTGTGACGGCGCGCAATGCAGCAGTGCCGGCCGGGCCCGTCATGGCGCGGCGCGCGGCGGCGGACCGTTGCCGGGACGATGACGGTTCGGTGATGCGGCGGAAGGCGGCGGGGGCGCAGCGGGCTTTGCATTGCGGGCGCCGGCGGGCGCGGGTGGCTCTTTGTCCGAGTCCCCGGGGAGTTGCGGGGGAGGGGCGGTCTGTCGCTCTCTGCCTCCGCTGTCGGTTTTGCGCGTCGACATGTCGGGTGGGCCGCGCGCCGGTTGCATGATCCGATAAAAAGGCGGGAAAGAATCCTTGCCCCGGACAGTGGAGTGCGCCCCCGATGAAGACCAATGTCAAAGCCCTAGTCGTCGGCGGTGGTGCCGTCGGCACCTCCATCGCCTACCACCTCGCGAAGGCGGGCTGGGACGATGTCATGCTGCTGGAGCGCGACGAGCTGACCTCCGGTTCCACATGGCACGCGGCGGGCCTGCTGCCGTATTTCAACATGTCGTATGCGACGACCCACATCCACGACTACTCGATCAAGTTCTACAAGACGCTGGAGGAAGAGACCGGCCTCGACGCGGGCTTCTTCGTGGTGGGCAACCTGCGCATGGCGCAGACCGACGCGCGCATGGACGAATACATGGTCTATGCCACCACCGCCGAGACCTGCGGCGTGCCGTTCGAGTGGATGACGCCCGCGCAGATTTCCGAGCGCTGGCCGCTGATCCGCACCGAGGATCTGAAGGGCGCGATCTATCACCCGACGGACGGCTACATCAACCCGGCGGACGTGACGATGGCGATGGCCAAGGGCGCCCGCCAGCGCGGTGTCCTGATCGAGCGCAAGTGGCAGGTGGACGGCTACGAGTGGACCGGCTCCGAATGGAAGGTCACCGTCACCAAGATGGTCGAGAAGGGCGGCAACCTCGTCCCCTCCGAGGAACAGCAGGTCATCACCGCCGAGCATGTCGTCACCGCGACGGGCAACCACGCGCAGCGCACCGCGAAACTCCTGGGCATCCGCACGCCCGCGATCCCGGTGGAACACCAGTTCATCGTGACCGAGCCCGACCCGGCGCTGGTAGAATGGCGCAAGACCAACGAACAGCATCCCGTGATCCGTGACGCCGACGCCAAGTGGTACGTCCGCGAGGAACGCGGCGGCTGGATCCTCGGCCCCTACGAGCTGAACGCGCCCGCGCGCTTCCAGTACGGCGTGCCGGATTCGTTCCGCGCCGACCTCTTCCCGCTCGACCTTGAGCGGATCGAGGAAGAGTACATGTCGATGATCCACCGCATCCCGTCGTCCGAGACGGTCGGCCTGAAGGACGACTTCAACGGCCCGATCTGCTACACGCCGGACGGCAACCCGCTGATCGGCCCGGCGCCGGGCCTGCGCAACATGTGGCTGGCCGAGGGCTTCTCCTTCGGGATCACCGCCGCCGGTGGCGCGGGCTACTACCTGGCCCAGATGATGGTCGAGGGCGAGGCGGAGATCGACATGGCCTCGCTCGACCCGAAGCGGTTCGGGTCATGGCAGACCACCGAATGGTCGGTGAAGAAGAACGAGGAAGCCTACGAGCACGTCTACATCCTCCACCACCCGGACGAGGAACGCCCGGCGGCGCGTCCGCTGCGCACCGGCCCGGCCTATGACCGTCAGAAGGCGCTGGGCGCGCAGTTCGGCTGCGTGAACGGCTTCGAGCGTCCGAACTACTACGGCCCGCTGGATGCGGACGACAACTTCGACCACGATGCGCGCAGCTTCCGCCGCGGCGGCTGGTGGCAGTATGCCGTCGAGGAGGCGAAGGCGATCCGCGAGGGCGTGGGCCTGATCGACGCCACCGCCTTTGCCAAGCACACCGTGACCGGCGCGGGCGCGACCGAGTTCCTCGACCGCTTCACCTGTAACAAGCTGCCGAAGGTGGGCCGCATCAACCTGACCTACGCGCTGACCTCGAAGGGCACCACGCGGACGGAGTACACCATCGTCCGCAACGGCGAGAACAATTACTACCTCGTCTCGGCGGGCGCATGGCAGGCCTATGACCACGACTACCTCGTGAAGGCGGCCGAGGACTTCATGGCGGAGACCGGCAAGCTGGTGATCGTGCAGGACGTGACCACGCAGTGGGGCGTCTTTGCCATCGCCGGACCGAAGACCCGCGACGTGCTGGGCCAAGTCATCCGCGACGCGGAGCCGGAGACCGCGCTGTCGAACAAGCGCTTCCCGTGGCTCTCGGCCCGGCAGATCGAACTGGGCATGTGCCCGGTCAACGCGATCCGCGTGGCCTACACCGGCGAACTCGGCTGGGAACTGCATCACCCGATCGAGATGCAGAACTACCTGTGGGACCTGCTGATGAAGGCGGGCGAGGCACACGGGCTGAAGCCGGTCGGCGCCCGCGCCCAGAACTGGCTCCGGCAGGAGAAGTCCTACCGCGCCTTCGGCAACGAACTGGGCCGCGACGCCACCCCCGCGGAAGCCGACCTGCCGCGCTTCATCGACCTGTCGAAGGAGTTCTACGGCAAGGCCGAGATGGAGGCGAAGGGCATCCGTTCCAAGTGCGTGACGCTGCTGGTCGACGGCCCGGCGGACGCCGATCCCTGGGGCCGCGAGGCGCTGTACACGCCGGAGGGCGTGCGCGTGGGCCGTCTGACCTCGGGCGGGTATTCCGTGGCCTTCGGCAAGTCCATCGGCATGGGCTACGTGAAGCCGGAGTTGGCTGTGGAGGGCACGAAGCTTAAGGTCAGGATGTTCGACCAGCTTTGGGATGCGGAGATCACGTGCGACAGCCCCTACGATCCGAAGAACGAGACGATCCGCAAGGACGTCTGACCCCTGATACCCGTACCGGGCGGCTCCTCCGCCCGGTGCTGATCCTCGTGCTGGCCGTCGCCCTTCTGGCGGCGGCCTTTTCCGCGAGGAACCCGGCGACACGCGCCGCCGAAGGCTATGCCCGCGACATCGCCGTGGCCAGCGCGGGCACCTACCTGACGCTCCGGACGCTGAACGCCTTCCTGTCGACCGCGCAGGAACTGGAGGTCGGCGGCAGCTTTGTCGTGCAGGGCAGCGCGCAGCCGCTGAAATGGCTCGAGCCGGTGGACGACACGGTCGAGCGCATCGCGCAGGTGGTGTTCTTCGTCATGGTGGCGACGGGCGCGCTGTCGGTGGCGCTGGCGCCCGCGTCGGGCCTGGGCTGGGCGGTGCTGGCGGGCGCGGCGCTGTTGGCGCTGGTCACGGCGGGGCGCGGCCGGGGCGGGCACGTGGCACGGCGGATGGGGCTTTACGGCACCTTCCTCGCGCTGGCCCTGCCGGGGGCGTTCCTCCTGTCGGCGCTGCTGGCGGACCGCATGACGGAGGAGGTCTGGGCCCGCCACAGCGCCATCGTCGAGGAGATCACCGCGCAGGTCGATCCTGCCGTTGCCGTGCCGTCGGAGGGGAGCGGCGTCATGGGCGCGCTGCAGGGCGCGCGGATGGAGTTCGAGCGCTATTCCTCCATGGCGGGCGCGCTCTACGACCGTTCGGACGCGCTGGTGCAGAGCCTGATCGCGCTGCTGGCGGTGTTCCTGTTCAAGGTGCTGGTCCTGCCGCTGCTGATCCTCGCGGGGGCGTGGATCGGTCTGAGGGCGCTCGACGGGCGGTGACTTGCCATTCCGGGCGGGTCGGTTAGGTGTCTGGGATCATCCAAGCGAAGGGGAGGCCGCAGCATGGCATTCAGGGTTTACCTGTCGGGCGAGATCCACACCGACTGGCGCGACCGCATCCGCGACGGCGCGGCGGGTCTGGGCATCGATTTCGACGGTCCGGTGACGGATCACGGCAACAGCGACGATTGCGGGGTGGCGATCCTCGGGGCGGAGGACGACAAGTTCTGGCACGACCACAAGGGCGCCAAGCTGAACGCGATCCGCACCCGCAAGGGCATCGCGGAGGCCGACGTGGTCGTGGTGCGCTTCGGCGAGAAGTACAAGCAGTGGAACGCGGCCTTCGACGCGGGCTATGCCGCGGCGCTGGGCAAGTCGCTGATCATCCTGCAGCCGGAAGAGCATGACCACGCCCTGAAGGAGGTCGACGCCGCGGCGCTGGCCGTCGCCCGCACGCCGGAGCAGGTGGTGCAGCTTCTCGCCTACGTCATCACCGGCACGCTGCCGGGCTGACGGGGGGGGCGGCGCGGAGCCCCGCCCTACGTGAGGGCGCGACCGGGCCTGCTGTGGGCGCATCGGCCGGTGCACCCGTTGTGTGGCCAGGCGCAAGGCGGCGCACAGCCCCGCCGCCCTGCATGGGGGTGGCCGGAACTCGGCGCCATGCATCGGCCGGACAGGCCGGTGCGTACCCTCCACGCAGCGCGACACCCCGTGGCGCGGGGCTTTGCGCCGCGTCCCTCGCGCGTCAGCCCTCGCGCGCGGGGGTATTCATGCCGCGCTGCACCGCCGGGCGTTCGTAGAAGCGTTTGACGTAGGCCACGCAGTTGGGGTGATCCTCCCAGCCCACCACGTCGCGCGCGCCGTAGAACTCGAGCGCGTTCAGCCACGGGCAGAGCGCGATGTCGGCCACGGAATACGGTCCGGCGATCCAGTCCCGGCCCTCCAGCGCCCCTTCGACCACACCCAGAAGCCGCCGCGCCTCGTTCACGTAACGGGTGCGCGGAAGGGGGTCCTTCACGTCCTTCCCCGCGAACTTCCAGAAGAAACCAAGCTGCCCGAACATCGGGCCGACGCCGCCCATCTGGAACATCAGCCACTGGGTGATCTTGTGCCGCTCCGTCGCGGTGTCGCCCAGGAGCATCCCGGCCTTTTCGGCGAGGTAAAGCAGGATGGCACCGGATTCGAACAGCTCCAGCGGCGCGCCGTCGGGGCCGTTCGGGTCGATGATCGCGGGGATCTTGTTGTTCGGGTTGAGCGCGAGGAACTCCGGGCTCTTCACGTCCTTGTCCGCCAGGGTGATCTTGTGGACCTCGTAGGGCAGGCCGGTTTCCTCCAGCATGATCGAGGCCTTCACGCCGTTGGGCGTCGGGAAGGAATAAAGCTGGATGCGGTCGGGGTGCGTCGCGGGCCAGCGGCGCGAGATCGGATGGTCGGCAAGAGCGGTCATGAAGCGTGTCCCGGTTGATGAAGATCGTCCGGGCGACCCTAGCCCGGCATTTCCCGCTTTCCCAGCCGATCCGCCGTGACATAATCCGGTTTGTGAGAAAACACCCCGCAGGACATGCGAAAACGCATGCCGGCGCTCTGACGGAATGGGACAATGATTAAGGAATTCAAGGACTTCATCGCCAAGGGCAATGTCATGGACATGGCCGTGGGCATCATCATCGGCGCGGCCTTCACGGCCATCGTGCAGTCGCTGGTGGGCGATATCATCAACCCGATCATCGCGCTGTTCACCGGCGGCATCGATTTTTCGGGCTGGTTCTACGCGCTCGACGGCAACGAATACGCCTCGCTCACCGCGGCAACGGAGGCAGGCGCCCCGGTCTTTGCCATCGGCAAGTTCATCATGGCGGTCATCAACTTCTTCATCATCGCCTTCGTGGTCTTCATGCTTGTGAAGATGGTCAACCGCGCCAAGGCCGCCGCCATCCGCGAACGCGAGGAAGGCCAGCCGGCAGAGGCCACGCCCTCCGGCCCCACCGAGCTCGACGTGCTGCTGGAGATCCGCGACGCGCTGAAGCGCTGACGGCCAAGGCCGGGGCACTTGCGCGAGGGGGCGGGATTTGCGATCCCCTCCGGGTCAGGTGCCCCCGCCCGTGGGGGAGAATCGGGAAGCCGGGGAAGAACCGGCGCGGGCCCGCCGCTGTGACGGGGACGGGAAGGACACAAGGCCACTGGGCGCCGCGCAGGCGTTCGGGAAGGCGTCCCTTCCGGAGGATCCGAAGCCAGAAGACCGGCCTGACGGCATGGCGGCCCCGCCTGGAGAGCGGGGGCGCGCAGGCCTTCGGGAGGTGTCCCCATGACAGGAGCGGTGGAAAGCCGATCCCCTGCGCCGGTTGCGGCGCGCGTGTTTTCGGATGAGGAGCGGCAGGCGCTCTACGACGTGATCGCCCACAGGCGGGACGTGCGGAACGAGTTCCTGCCCGACCCGGTGGACGAGGATGTGCTGCGGCGCATCTTGGGCGCGGCCCATGCCGCGCCCTCGGTCGGGCTGTCGCAGCCCTGGGACTTCATCCTGCTGCGCGATCCGGCGCGCCGCGCGCAGGTGCGGGCCGCGTTCACCCGCGCCAACGAGGCCGCGCAGGCGATGTTCCCGCCGGAGAAGCGGTCGGCCTATGCCGCGCTGAAGCTGGAAGGCATCGAGAAGGCGCCCCTGAACATCTGCGTCACCTGCGACCGCACCCGCGGCGGGCCGGTGGTGCTGGGACGCACCCATCAGCCGGAGACGGATCTCTATTCGACGGTCTGCGCCGTGCAGAACCTGTGGCTGGCGGCGCGGGCCGAAGGCATCGGCATAGGCTGGGTCAGCATCTTCGACGAGGCCGACCTGCGCCCGATCCTCGGCCTGCCCGCGCACGTCCGTGTGGTGGCATACCTCTGCATGGGCCACGTGAAGGAGCTGTTCGACGGCCCGGAACTGGAGGCGCGCGGCTGGGCGCGGGCGCGGACGCTCGACGCGCATATCCGCGAGGAGGGCTGGTAAGGCCCTGCGCCGCCACGGCCGCCAAAACCCGCCACCGCGGGCCCTGCACACCGGGCCAATCACGCTTTGCAAACGACCGGTGCCCTTGCTTCTTTGCTTCCGAAATACTCCGGAGGGGTTCGGGGAGGCAGAGCCTCCCCGACGGGTCGCCGTGCGCAGCACGGCGAAACCGCTCAGGCCGCCAGCGCCGCCGCGGGCGTGATCGCATCCAGGCCCAGGGCCTCGCCCACCGGCGCGTTGGTGATCCGGCCGGCGTGCACGTTCAGGCCGGCGGCCAGGTGCGGGTCGTCGGCACAGGCCTTGCGCCAGCCCTTGTCTGCCAGCGCCAGCATGAAGGGCAGCGTCGCGTTGCCGAGCGCCAGCGTCGAGGTGCGCGCCACGGCGCCCGGCATGTTCGCCACGCAGTAGTGCACGATGCCGTCCACCTCGTAGATCGGGTCCTGGTGGGTGGTGGCCTTCGAGGTCTCGAAGCAGCCGCCCTGGTCGATGGCCACGTCGACGATCACCGCGCCGGGTTTCATTGTCGAAAGCTGCGCACGGCTGACCAGTTTCGGCGCGGCGGCACCGGGGATCAGCACGGCGCCGATGACCATGTCGGCCTCGGCCACCAGCTCGGCGGTGTTCCCGGCAGAGGCGTAGCGCGTCCGGAAGACCGCGCCGAAGACGTCGTCGAGGTAGCGCATCCGCGACAGCGACCGGTCGAGCACGGTGACCTCCGCGCCCATGCCTGCGGCAACCCGCGCCGCGTGGGTGCCGACGACGCCGCCGCCGATCACCGCCACCCTGGCGGGGCCGACGCCCGGGACGCCGCCCATCAACACGCCGCGGCCGCCGTTGGCCTTCTGCAGCGACCATGCGCCGACCTGCGGCGCCAGACGGCCCGCGACCTCGGACATGGGCGCCAGCAAGGGCAGGCCGCCCCGCGCGTCGGTCACGGTCTCATAGGCGATGCAGGTCGCGCCGGAGGCGATCAGGTCGCGGGTCTGCTCCGGATCGGGGGCGAGGTGGAGGTAAGTGAACAGCACCTGGCCCTCGCGCAGCATGGCGCGTTCGGGGGCCTGCGGCTCCTTCACCTTGACGATCATGTCGGCGGTGGCAAAGACCTCGGCCGCGGTGTCGGCCAGCGCAGCGCCGGCGGCGGTGTAATCCTCATCGGTGAAACCGGCGCCGAGGCCCGCGCCTTTCTGGACGATCACCGAATGGCCGTGCGCCACCGCTTCCTGTGCGGCGTTGGGCGTCAGGCCGACGCGGAATTCCTGTGGTTTGATTTCTGTGGGGCATCCGATCTTCATGTCGTGATCCTTTGTGCCTTTGGTCCTGTTGGGGTGCGCAATTATGCCATGGGAGCCTTGCAAAAGGGTGCGAGACTGGGGCAACTTTGCGCACCGCCGCGCACGATTGTTCGACGGTTTGCAGGGCAAGCGGGAGGAATCTTCGAATATGGCGCTGGACGAGACGGATCGGCGACTCCTCAGGGTGCTTCAGCGCAAGGGCCGCATGTCGAACGCGGACCTCAGCGAACAGGTCAACCTGTCGCCCTCGGCCTGTCACCGGCGGGTGCAGCGGCTGGAGGCGGAGGGCTACATCCGCGACTACGTGGCGCTTCTGGATGCGCGCAAGCTGGCGCTGCCGACCACCGTCTTCGTGGAGATCACCCTGCAGGCGCAGGCCGACGAGGTGCTGGAGGCCTTCGAGACCGCCGTGTCCCGGGTGCCGGCCGTGCTGGAGTGCCACCTGATGGCGGGCACGGCGGATTACATCCTGAAGGTCGTGGCCGAGGACACGGAGGATTACGCCCGCATCCACCGCCAGTACCTGACGCGCCTGCCGGGCGTGGCGCAGATGCAGTCGTCCTTTGCGCTGAAGACGGTGTTCAAGACCACGGCGCTGCCGGTCTGAGGCGGGGCGCCTGTCCCGCCCGGACGCAAGGTCGCCGGACCTGCCCGTGCCCCGGGGACCGTGACGCACGCGCCCCTGTGACATTGCGGTGCCCCCCGCGCTGGGCCAAGGTGGCGGCGGAGCAGAGAGGGGGGCAGAAATGCAGGGCGATTGGGATCACATCGTGGTGGGCGCGGGCAGTGCGGGCTGCGTGCTGGCGCGGCGGCTGTCGGACGCGGGGCGGCGGGTGCTGCTGCTGGAGGCCGGGGGCCGCGACAACTACCACTGGGTTCATATCCCGATGGGCTACCTCTATTGTATCGGCAACCCGCGCACCGACTGGTGTTTCCGCACGGAGGCCGAGCCGGGCCTCGGCGGACGGCAACTGCTTTATCCGCGCGGCAAGGTGCTGGGCGGCTGTTCGTCGATCAACGGGATGCTCTACCTGCGCGGGCAAGCGGCGGATTACGACGGCTGGCGGCAGATGGGGCTGACCGGCTGGGGCTGGGACGACGTGCTGCCCTATTTCCTGAAGTCGGAGGACTATGTCGGCGGCAAGTCGGCGTTCCATGGCGTGGGCGGCCCCTGGCGTGTGGAGAACCAGCGCCTGCACTGGCAGGTGCTGGACGACTGGATGGCCGCCGCGGAGGCCGAGGGGCTGCCGCGCACCGAGGACTTCAACACCGGCGACAACGAGGGTGTGGGCTATTTCCGGGTGAACCAGAAGGGCGGCTGGCGGATGAACACCGCCAAGGCCTTCCTGCGCGGGGCGCGCAAGGATTTCCTGAAGGTGGAGACCGGCGCGCACGTGAAGCGGCTGATCGTCGAGGAGGGGCGCGCGGTGGGCGTGCTCTTTGAGCAGGGCGGCACGGAGCGGGAGGTGCGCTGCGTGTCTGACCTGATCCTCTCGGCGGGGGCGATCGGGTCGCCGCATATCCTGCAGCTGTCCGGGATCGGGCCGGGGGCGCTGCTGGCGGAGCACGGCATCGACGTGGTGGCGGAGGCGCCGGGCGTGGGGGCGGAGTTGCAGGACCACCTGCAATTGCGCTGCGCTTGGCGGCTGGAGAAGGCAAAGACGCTGAACACGCTGGCCAATTCGCTGTTCGGCAAGGCGCTGATCGGGGCGGAATACGCGTTCCGCCGGTCCGGGCCGATGTCCATGGCGCCGTCGCAGCTGGGCGCCTTTGCCCGTTCGCGCGAGGGGCTGGCCACGGCGGACCTGGAGTACCACGTGCAGCCGCTGTCGCTGGAAGCCTTCGGCCAGCCGCTGCACAACTTTCCGGCGCTGACGGCGAGCGTGTGCAACCTGCGCCCCGAGAGCCGGGGCACGGTGACTCTGGCCTCGCCCGATTTCCGCACGGCGCCGAAGATCGCGCCGAATTACCTCGCCACCGAGGGCGACCGGCGGGTGGCCGTCGACGCGATCCGGCTGACGCGGCGGATCATGGCGCAGGGGCCGATGGCGAAATACGCGCCGGTGGAGCTGAAGCCGGGCCCGGATTTCGAGAGCGCGGCGGAGCTGGCGGAGGCGGCAGGGCAGATCGGAACGACGATCTTCCACCCGGTGTCGACGGTGCGGATGGGCACGGACGACAGTGCGCCGCTGGACGGCGAGATGCGGTTCCGGGGCGTGGGCGGGCTGCGCGTGGTCGATGCCAGCGCCATGCCGCGGATCGTGAGCGGCAACACCAATTCCCCGGTCATCATGATGGCGGAGAAGGCCTCGGACATGATCCTCGCCGGGTGAGTGTCTTGCAGGGAGGGGGGGGCGCTGCCCCCGTCTCCCTCCGGGAGACTCCCCCGAGGTATTTTGGCCAAGATGAAGGGCGGGGCGGTCCCGGGTGGGGGCGTTTCGCGGGTCAGTCCTGTTTCGGGCGGTCGTCGTAGTCGCCCGAAAGGATGCGCTGGGCGTCGCCTTCGGGGTCGTCGTACTGGTTCGAGCGGATCGTGAAGACGAAGAACAGGAGGCCCGCGACGCCCAGCACGAGGGAGATCGGGATCAGGTAGGTGAGGACATTCATCGGTCGTGTGCCTTTCGGGCCGTTTCGGGGGCGTCTCAGCGCAGCCGGAGGGCGTTCAGCGAGACGGTGATGGAGCTGGCCGACATGGCCAGCGCGGCGATCAGCGGCGAGCAGAGGCCCGCCACCGCGAGGGGCACCGCGACGATGTTGTACCACGTGGCGATGGTGAAGTTCTCGCGGATGCGCTTCACGGCCTTGCGGGCGGTGGCCGCGGCCTCGGGGAGCGGCGCGAGGCTTTGGCCCAGCAGCACGATGTCGGAGGCCACGCGCGCCGCATCCAGCGCGGAGGCGGGCGAGATCGAGACATGCGCGGCGGTCAGCGCGGCGGTGTCGTTGAGCCCGTCGCCGACCATCAGCACGTGTGCGCCCTGGTCGGAGAGCGCCTTGATGCGGGCGGCCTTGTCCTGCGGCAGGGCCTCGGCCATCCACTGGGTGATCTCGAGGCGGGTGGCGAGGCTTTCGACCGCTGCCGTGGTGTCGCCGGACATCAGGATGACCTTCAGGCCGGATTGCCGGAAGGCGGCCACGGCCTCGGCGGCGCCGTCGCGCAGGCGGTCGGTGAAGAGGAAGGCCTGCGGCGGCGCGTCGCCGATCTGCAGCCAGGCGGCGGTCTGGTCGGTGGCGCTGCCGCCGACCCAGGCGGCGCGGCCGAGGCGCACCCTGCGTCCCTGCCAGGTGGCGCTTGTGCCGTAGCCCGGGACCTCGGTCACGTCGGAGAGGGGGGCAGGCGCGATGCCCGCCGCCCGCGCCGCCGTGGTGAGCGCGCGGGAGAGCGGATGCGCCGACCCTTCGGCCAGGGCGTGGGCGATGGCGAGGTCGGCCGTGGTGAAGGCGTCGAGGTTCACCGGCTCCGGCGTGCCGGCGGTCAGTGTGCCGGTCTTGTCGAAGACGACGGTGTCGACCTGTGCCAGCCGTTCCAGCGCGGTGGCGTCCTTGATCAGCAGGCCCTTGCGGAACAGCCGGCCGGAGGCGGCGGTGGTCACGGCGGGCACCGCGAGACCCAGCGCGCAGGGGCAGGTGATGATCAGCACGGCGGCGGCGATGTTCAGCGCGGTGCGCACGTCGCCGCTGTAGACCAGCCAGCCGAGGAAGCTGAGCGCGGAGAGGATGTGCACGCCCGGCGCGTAGAGCTTGGCCGCGCGGTCGGCGAGCGAGGTGTAGCGCGAGCGGCCCGATTCCGCGATGGCCACGAGGTCGGCCATGCGGGCGAGCGAGGTGTCGCGGCCCACGGCGCTGGCGCGGATGGTCAGCGGGCCGGTGAGGTTGACCTCGCCCGCGCTGACGGCGGTGCCGGGCGCGCCCAGCACCGGCAGGGTTTCCCCGGTCAGGAGCGAGCGGTCGCGTTCCGAGGTGCCGTCCACGATCTCGCCGTCGACGGGCATGCGGCCGCCGGGGCGGACGCGGATCAGGTCGCCGATGCGGAGGTCGGCGACGCTGACCTGTTCCTCGCCCGCCCCGGTCAGGCGCCAGGCGCGGGGCACTTCGAGGGCGGCCAGTTCCTCGGCCGCGGAGCGCGCGACGGAGCGGGTGCGGTGATCGAGATAGCGGCCCGTGAGCAGGAAGAAAGTCAGCGCGATGGCGGCGTCGAAATAGGCGTGTTCGCCCGAGAGCGACGTTTCCCAGAGCGAGGTGAAGACAGCCAGCAGGATGGCGAGGCTGATCGGCACGTCCATGTTGAGCGAGCGCGCGGCCAGCGCCCGCCACGCGTTGACGAAGAACGGCTGGGCGGAGAAGGCCACCGCCGGAAGCACGATCAGCGCGGAGATCCAGTGGAAGAGGTCGCGGGTTTCGCCCGCGGCGCCGGACCAGACGGCGATCGACAGCAGCATGACGTTCATCGCGGCGAAGCCCGCCACGGCGAGGCGCATCAGGAGGTCGCGGCCCGCGCGGTCGGTCGCGGTCGCCGAGAGCGCCGTGGTGTCGAGTTCATGCGCCTCGTAGCCTGCCGCCTCGACGAGCGGGATCACGTCGTCGGCGGTCAGGCCGGTGTCGCCCGCGAGGCTCACGCGCTTCATGGTCAGGTTGACGCGGGCGCTGTGCACGCGCGGGTCGGCGTTCAGCGCGCGCTCCACCTTCGACATGCAGGCGGCGCAGTGGATCGTCGGCAGCGAGAGGACGATATGCGCGTCTTTCGGGACCTCGAGATCGGCCAGCGACTGGGCCGCCGGGGCGGCGACGCAGGCGGGGCAGGCAGAGGCGGGCGGGCGCATGGTGGCGGTCATGACGGGGGGCTTTCGCGGCTCAGGGCTGATACATTTCGAGGCGTTGTTCGAAGGGCGTGCCGTCCATCGCGGTGGCGTTGATCCAGAGATCCCAGTTGCCCTTCGCCAGCTCCTCGCGCGCGACGTAGGCGGTGCCGTCCCAGCGGAACTGCGGGACGCGGTCGGCCTTCTGGTGGGTGGGGCGGCCGAGGATCACCTCCATTTTTGCGGCCTGCACCGGGACGCCCTTGTCGTCGACGATCTTCAGCACCAGCAGACCGCCGTCGTGGGTGGCGGAGATGTTCCAGCCGAGCGCCTGCTGCGCGGCGCGGCGGACGTCGAAGGTCTGCGAGGCGATGTAGGAGTTCCGGGTCTCCAGCCCCGGGAAGGTGCGCACCGCGTTGACGGCGAGTGCGACGTTCACCGCGATGATGAGCCCGAAGGCTGCGACGAAGCCTGCCAGCACGTGCCAGCCGGTGAGGCGGAATTCCTTGCGGACATCGGCCATCAGTTGACCCTCCCGTTGAAGATTGTGTCATTGTGGGCGCGGTCGCCGTTGGTCAGGTCCTCGACCCAGAAGCGGAACTCCGTCCGTTCGGATTCGGCGGGGTCGGAGCCTTTCGGCGCCACGACGAAGACCTTCTGCAGGTAGGTCTCGTTCGCGGGCACGGTCACCGTCTCGTAGGGGGTGCCTTCGAGCTGGATGCGCAGGTATTCGTTGCCGTTCAGGGTGATGCGGAAGGGCCGGTCCTCGCCGTGCTTGTTGAGCAGGCGGATGTCGTAGGTGTTGCGGACCGAGCCGTCCGACAGCACCACGAAGGTGGGGTTGCGGACCGGGGCCACGGTCATCTCGATCTCGGGCCGGACGAACAGCGCGAAGACGAGGCCGATGCCCACGAGGCTCCAGAGCGCGGTGTACATCATGGTGCGGACGCGGAAGATGTGCTGCCAGATCGGGCGGGGGGCGTTGCCCTCACGCTCGCGCGGTTCGTCGGACAGGGCGAGGTAGTCGATCAGGCCGCGCGGCTTGCCGACCTTGGCCATCACGTCGTCGCAGGCGTCGATGCAGAGCGCGCAGGTGATGCACTCCATCTGCTGGCCGTCGCGGATGTCGATGCCCATGGGACAGACGTTCACGCAGGCGTTGCAGTCGATGCAGTCGCCCAAGGTGTCGCGGGTCTTGCCCTTTCCGCGGGGTTCGCCGCGCCAGTCGCGGTAGGCGACGGTCAGCGTGTCCTCGTCCATCATGGCGGCCTGGATGCGCGGCCAGGGGCAGGCGTAGATGCAGATCTGTTCGCGGGCGAAACCGCCGAAGAAGAAGGTGGTGAGCGTCAGGATCAGCATCGTCGTGTAGGCGACGGGGTGAGCGTTCAGGGTCACGAGGTCGCGCAGCAGGGTCGGCGCATCGGCGAAGTAGAAGACCCAGGCGCCGCCGGTGGCGAGGCCGATCAGGAACCACAGCACCCACTTGGTGATCCGAAGCCGCGCCTTGTGGAAGTCGAGCTTCTTCTGGCGGTGCAGACGCAGGCGGTTGTTGCGGTCGCCCTCCACCCAGCGTTCCACGAGGATGAAGAGGTCCGTCCAGACAGTCTGCGGGCAGGCATAGCCGCACCAGACCCGCCCCAGCGCGGAGGTGAACAGGAAAAGCCCCAGCCCGGCCATGATCAGGAGGCCCGCGACGAAGTAGAACTCGTGCGGCCAGATCTCGATCCAGAAGAAGAAGAAGCGGCGGCCCGCGAGGTCGATCAGCACGGCCTGGTCGGGAAGCTGCGGCCCGCGGTCCCAGCGGATCCATGGCGTCACGTAGTAGATGCCAAGCGTGACGATCATGATGATCCACTTGAGATTGCGGAACTTTCCGCTGACGCGGCGCGGGAAGATCGGTTCGCGGCCGGCGTAGAGGGAGGTCGGTTGGGTGTCGGACACGGGGGAATCGCTCCGTTAAAGGCTTGTCTGAGGGGCCTTTTCACAGACCGGCCCCGCGACCTCCTTGACCTGCATCAATTTCTGAATCTGCGATCTAGGTTTTCTCGGCGTTGCGCTGGAGCCAGCGCAGGAAAGCCTTGAGCGGCGGCCTTGGCACGCCGGGCCGGGTGACGATCCAGTAGCCTTTCGAACGGGTGTCCTCGAACAGCAGCCGCAGGCGTCCGGCGGCGATGTCGGATTCGGCGAAGACCCGGGCGAGGATCGCCACGCCCTGACCCTGCCGCGCCGCTTCGAGCATCATGTTGCCGGGCAGGGAGGTGAAGCCGAGGCCGCTGTCGCGCTCGATCCCGAACTGGGCGAACCAGCTTGTCGCCTCGTTGGTGCCGTACTCCTGCAGCCAGTGCAGGTGCGACAGGTCGGCGGGGCTTTCGATGGGCCTGTCGCCCACCAGCCCCGGCGCGGCCACGACCACGATGGGGGAGCGGACGAAAAGCTCTGACTGGAGGCCGGGCCATGAGCCGTTGCCGTAGCGCAGCGCCATGTCGATCCCGCCCGGTTCCAGCCCGCGCACGTCGGCGGAGGGGTCGATCATCAGGTTGATCTCCGGATGTTCGGAGCGAAAGCTGGCCAGCCGCGGCAGGAGCCAGCCGGAGGCGAAGGTCGGCGTCGTGGAGATCAGCAGCGGGCGGTCTGCATCGGCGCCGGTCAGCGCCTCGAGCGTGGTGGCGATCTGGCCGAAGCTTTCGCGCAGGGTGCGGGCCAGCGTGTCGCCCTCGGCGGTGAGGGCCATCTTGCGGCCGGATCGGTCGAGAAGGGCAAGTCCCAGGTGCGCCTCGAGCGCGCGGAGCTGCTGGCTGATCGCCGCGTGGCTGACGTTGAGCGTGTCCCCCGCTGCGCTGACAGAGCCGGTCTCTGCATAGGCGGCAAAGGCGCGGAGGGCTGCGAGGGAGGGCAGGCGGGACCAATGCATATTCAAGTCTGGCTTACATGAGGAATATATTCCTGGCTCGCATGAAAAGGTGTCCTGGGTCAAGTTTCCAGTATCGAAACCGCGACCACAGGAGACGCGACATGTTCAATATTCTTGCACGCACCGCAATGATAGCAACCTTTCAGGATGTGCGGCCCGCGCCCCGGCACACGGCCCGGCACGAGCCCTTGCCGAAGCTTTCGTGGACGCAGGAGGATCTGCCCTTCCGCAACCACGCCGGGGCCCGGAGGGGGTACGATGATTGATCCGGTCATCTACCTCAGCCGCTTGCTGGTGCCCCGCGACGGGCGCATCCGCTCGGCCCGCCCGCTTCCGAAGGGGCATGTGCCGGGACTGCTGTTCTGGTGAAAGCGCGCCAGCCGCAAGAACCGCCCGGTGGCAGTGCGGCTGGCGTGAACTGAAGGGGAAAGGGACGCCGGTGTCCCAGGAAACGCGCGAACAGGACAGGACACCGGCGCCATACATCCGGCCTTGCCGCCGGGTGTTTCGCGTTCGGGGGGAGGGCCCCGAAGCTTATGCGTCCATCATAGCCGCACTGCGGCGCAGGGCCTTGACCTGAGTCAAATCGCGAGGCTCTGCCTGCGCGTTTTCGAATGTTTTTTCTGCACTTCGCGCCAGATCTCGTCCGGCAGGGCGACCCCGGCGATGCTGCCGTTGCTGGTCACCTGATTCCGGCCGTTGTTCTTCGACGCGTAAAGCGCGATGTCGGCGCATTTCACCCAGGCGTCCTGGCTGGTGATGTCGGGGTCGAGCTCTGCCACGCCGAAGCTGGCCGTGAGCGCCGGCATGTCGGAGGCCGGATCGGGAGCCTCCGCCAGCCTCTGGCGCATCTGCTCGGCCATGATCGCGGCGCTGTTGGCGCAGGTGCCGGGCAGGATCACGGCAAATTCCTCCCCGCCGACGCGGTAGAGACGGCGGTTGGCGCCGATCACCGCCTCCAGTCTGCGGGCGACGTCGGCGAGCACGCGGTCGCCCATGTCGTGGCCGTAGTCGTCGTTGATCGACTTGAAGTGGTCGATGTCGATCAGGATCAGGCTGGCCTGCGCGTCGTTGCGCCGCACGGTGCGGAAGACGTTTTCCAGGTCGCGGCGGAACTGACGGCTGCTGCCCGCGCCGGTCAGCCAGTCCTGCGTGGCGGCGCGTTCCAGTGCGGCGATCTGGCGTTCCTGCGCCAGTTGCTGGGCGGCGAAGCGCGCGAAATCCGAGATGAGCTGCCGCTCGGCGATGGTGAAACCCGGCCGCGACAGCGGGTTCAGGAAGCTGAGCGTGCCGATCCTTTCGCCGCCGACGACCAGCGGTACGCCGACGTAGGTCCTGAGCCCGATCTCCGGCAGCAGGGGATGGTCCTGCGCGGCCTCGGTGCCGTGCGTCTCGAACGGGACGTCGCCGGCGAGCGCGATGCGGCAATCGCTTTCCTCCAGCGGGAAGAGCGTGCCGACGGGGATCGGTGCCAGCGTCGACCGGGCATGCAGGACCAGCAGGCTGGCGTCGCGGACGAGGCCCACCAGCCCCACCGGCATGTGCAGGAATTCGCAGGCCAGCGAGATCATGGCCTCGATCTTTTCACCGGGTGAGGTGGCGTGGTCGGTGGCGATGTCGAACAGCTTGTCCTTGACGCGGACCAGCCGGTTGACGGCGGTGCGGTCCTCGAGGATGCGGACGTGGCCGAGGATCGCCCCGTCGCGGGCGAGGAAGGTCCAGCCGGATGTCTCCGCCTCGATCAGGGAGCCGTCGCGGCGCAGGTAGCTGGTGATGACCCGGTGATCGGAGCCGATCATGCGCGGGCCCGACAGCCGGTGCGTGACGCCGAATTCCTCCTGCTCGCCGTAAAGGCAGTCGAGCGGGCGGCCCGTCAGTTCGGCGCGGCGGTAGCCGGTGAGACGTTCGAAGGGCCGGTTGCACCACTGCACGCGACCGGAGGAATCGGTGAACACCACGGCGTCATGGCAGACCTGGAAGACGGCTTCGACAAGCTCCGTTCCACGGGGGCGCGCTGTCGGGACAGGGGCGTTCATGGGTTTCATCGACACGTACTCTGGTGACCTGACGAAGAGATATCGGCGAGGCTGATTGAGATTTGGTAAATGATACCGGCCAAATTTTTCGAAAACGGGAATGGAAAAACCCTCCGCCACGGGGGCGGAGGGTTCATGATTATCGGCGCTGGAACAGCGGCTTACTCGGAGGCTTCGCCGCCACCCAGGCCGTGCACGTAGGTTGCGACCGCGCGGATCTCCGCTTCGGACAGACGCGGGCCCCAGGCGGGCATCTGGCCGTAGCGGGCGTTCCAGACCGTCTCGTGCAGCGACTCGTAATCGCCGCCGTAAAGCCAGATCGCATCGCTCAGGTTCGGGGCGCCCTGCGTGCGGTCGCCGGTCGCATCCTCGCCGTGGCAGGAGGCGCAGTTGTCCATGAACACCGTCTCACCCTCGGCGACGAGGCTGGCGTCGCGCGGCTCGCCCGAGAGCGACATCACGTAGTTGACCACCGCGTCGATGCTGTCCCGTTCAAGCAGCTCGTCGCGGCCGAAGGCGGGCATCTGCGACTGGCGCAGCCAGTCCTCGTCCGTGGGCTGGCGGATGCCGGTGGTGATCGTGGTGTGGATGTCCTCGATCGAGCCGCCCCAGAGCCAGTCGTCGTCGACAAGGCTGGGGTAGCCGTTGGGCTCCGACCCGCCGTCGGCGCCCGAGCCGTGGCACTGCGAGCACCACGACCGGAAGACCGCCGCACCGGCGTTGCGGGCATAGGTCTGAAGCTCCGGATCGGCGGAGACGGAGGCGAGTTCCACGCTGGCCAGCTTGTCGTTGATCGGGCCGTTCATCTCTTCGACGCGGGCGATCTCCTCGGCGACCTGGGCGCGTGTGGAGAAGCCCAGGAGACCCGCCGTGGAGCCGGTGATCCCCGGCCATGCCGGATAGGCGATGGTGTAGCCCACGCCCCAGACGATGCAGGCGTAGAAGGTGTACAGCCACCACTTCGGCAGCGGCTTGTTGTACTCCTCGATCCCGTCCCAGGAGTGGCCGGTGGTCTCGTAGTCGTGTCCCGGCTTGATGTTCTTCTTCTCGTCGTCGCTCATCGCGTGAGCCTCCTTATGTCTCGGACCGGTCCGCCGCAGCGGGCCTGTCGTCATGCCGGAAGGGGATGCTGGCGGCGTCGTCCTGTGCGCGCCGGGCGCCCGGGCGCAGGGCCCAGATCACCACGCCCGCGAAGAAGGCGGTCATGGCGAGCAGCGCCCAGCTGTCGGCGAAGCTGCGGAGGAGGGAATAGGTGTCCATGTCCATGTCTCCTTAACGGTGCGCGTCGGGGGTGAAGGTCGAGAAGTCGACCAGCGTGCCCAGCATCTGCAGGTAGGCGATCAGCGCGTCGGCCTCGGAGATGCCCGGCTGGCCGTCGAAGTTGCGGACGTTGATCGCCTCGCCGTAGCGTTCGAGCAGGCCGTCGTAGTCGCCGTCCGGGTCGATCTGCGCCATGAAGTCGCTTTCCGCGTTCTCGATCATCTCGTCCGTGTAGGGGACGCCGATCAGCTTGTGCGTCTTCATGATGTCGCCGATGTCGGCCGCGGCCAGCATCCCCGACACCAGGCCGGCGTTCTCGTCCAGCATGCGCTGTTCGAGGTAGCCGTACTTCGGCATGACCGATTCAGGCACCACCGACTGCGGGTTGCGCAGGTGGTCGACGTGCCATTCGTCCGAGTAGCGGTCGCCGACGCGGGCAAGGTCCGGCCCGGTGCGCTTCGATCCCCACTGGAAGGGGTGGTCGTACTGGCTTTCGGCGGCGAGGCTGTAGTGGCCGTAGCGTTCGACCTCGTCGCGCATCGGGCGGATCATCTGGCTGTGGCAGACGTAGCAGCCTTCGCGCAGGTAGACCTCCCGGCCCGCCAGTTCCAGCGGGGTGTACGGACGCATGCCTTCGACGTCCTCGATGGTGTTCTCGAGGTAGAAGAGCGGCACGATCTGCACCAGCCCCCCGATGGTCACCACGAGGAAGGCGAAGATCGCCAGAAGGGTGACGTTTTTCTCGAGGATGGCGTGTTTCTTGAGAATGCTCATGTCCGGTCCTCCTTATTCGGCCGGAGTCGCATGAGCGGCGGCGGTGCTTGCCTCGACGGCAGGCGCACGACGCGCGGTCATGTACAGGTTGTAACACATGATGAGGGCACCCGCGACGTAGAGCAGGCCGCCGGTTGCACGGACCACGTACATCGGGAACTTGGCGCCCACGGTGTCGGCGAAGGAGTTCACGAGGAAGCCGTTGGCATCCACCTCACGCCACATCAGGCCTTCCATGATGCCGGTGACCCACATGGAGGCGGCGTAGAAGACGATGCCGATGGTGGCGAGCCAGAAGTGCCAGCTGACCATCGAGAGCGAGTAGAGGCGTTCGCGGTTCCAGAGTTTCGGCACAAGGTAGTAGAGCGCGCCGAAGGTGATCATGCCGTTCCAGCCAAGCGCGCCGGAGTGGACGTGACCGATGGTCCAGTCGGTGTAGTGGCTCAGCGAGTTCACCGCGCGGATCGACATCATCGGGCCTTCGAAGGTCGACATGCCGTAGAAGCCCACGGAGATCACCATCATCCGGATGACCGGGTCGGTGCGCAGCTTGTCCCATGCGCCCGAGAGCGTCATCAGGCCGTTGATCATGCCGCCCCAGGAGGGCATCCACAGGATCACCGAGAACACCATGCCGAGCGTCGAGGCCCAGTCGGGCAGCGCGGTGTAGTGCAGGTGGTGCGGACCGGCCCAGATGTAGATGAAGATCAGCGCCCAGAAGTGGATGATCGACAGCTTGTAGGAGAAGACGGGACGTTCGGCCTGCTTCGGGATGAAGTAGTACATCATGCCGAGGAAACCGGCGGTCAGGAAGAAGCCCACGGCGTTGTGGCCGTACCACCACTGGGTCATCGCGTCCTGCACGCCCGAGAACACCTGCACCGACTTCGACCCGAAGATCGAGACCGGGATCGCGAGGTTGTTGAACACGTGCAGCATGGCGACGGTGATGATGAACGACAGGAAGAACCAGTTCGCCACGTAGATGTGGGGTTCCTTCCGCCGCACGATGGTGCCGACGAAGACAGCGAGATAGGCGAGCCAGACCACGGTCAGCAGCAGGTCCACGTACCACTCCGGCTCGGCGTATTCCTTGCCGTGGGTGGAGCCGAGGACATAGCCGGTCGCGGCCAGCACGATCACGAGCTGGTAGCCCCAGAAAACGTACCACGCGAGGTTGCCGCCCCAGAGCCGTGCCGCCGAGGTGCGCTGCACCACGTAGAATGACGTCGCCAGCAGCGCGTTGCCGCCGAAGGCGAAGATCACCGCCGAGGTGTGCAGCGGACGCAGGCGCCCGAAGTTCATGTACCCCTGCGCCCAGTCGAAGTTGAGCACCGGGAAGGCCAGCTGGGTGGCGATGAATGTCCCGGCAAGGAAGCCGACAACGCCCCAGAGCGCGGTTGCGATCACGCCGTAACGGATCACGCCGTCGAAGTATTGGGTTTCATCGATGGGCTTCGCCGGCTCGTCCGTGTTCCGCAGAACCCAGACGAACAGACCCGCTGCAATCGCCATCACGAGGAGCGCGTGCACCAGGTAAGCCACATCACGTGCAAAGTTGGCCCCGATCGCGGCGAAGATCGCGATCAGCCCAAGCACGATCAGCTTGAGGTAATTGGTCATGTTTCGTCCCTTCGTCAGACCCATACGATTCGAGAGACCGCTTGGGCGGTTATTTGACTGGGACCCTCATGGCGTTTGGCGGAAAACCGGACCTTGATCTGCATCAATGGATCGGCGGCGATAGCTTGACCGGCGTCAAAGTGCGACAATTCGCTGGCATTTAGGGTGAAAGGATATCGGACAGGAGACTGATCATGGCTTTCAAGACTTTGTTGACCGTCATCACCGACGCGGACCTCGTGGACCCCACCATCGCCGCTGCGGCTGACCTTGCATCCGCGATGGATGCGCATCTCGATGTGCTGTGCCTCGGCGTGGACCGGACGCAGACCGGGTATTACTACGCCGGCGCCAACGCGATGGTGCTGCAGGAGACCCTGAGCCGCGCGTCCGCGGAGGGCGAAAGCCTTGCCGCCGCGGCGCGCAAGGCGCTGGGCAGGACCGACGTCCGCTGGGCGGTCGATCACGGCGTGGCGCAGCTTGCCGACCTTGGCCGAATCGTCGCGGCACGTGCGCGGTTCTCGGACCTTGCGGTTCTGCCCAAGCCCTACGGCGAAGGCTGCGGGATCGAGCTTGAGCCGGTGCTGGAAGGTGCGCTCTTCGACGGGCAGGTGCCGGTCATCGTGAATCCGGGCAGCGGCGTCACGCTGACCGCCGCCCCCAAGCGGATCGCGCTGGCGTGGAACGAAAGCAGCGAGGCGCTGCGCGCCGTGCGCTACGCCATGCCGTTGCTGAAGCAGGCGGACACCGTGCACGTGGTGGTGATCGATCCGCCGCAGCACGGGCCGAACCGCTCCGACCCGGGCGGGATGCTGTCGCAGTACCTGGCGCGCCACGGCGTGAAGCCGGAGATCGACGTGCTGTCGAAGACCATGCCGCGCGTGTCGGACGTGCTGCTGCGCCATTGCGCCGATGTGGAAGCGGATCTCGTGGTGATGGGGGCCTACGGGCACTCCCGCTTCCGCGAGGCGATCCTGGGCGGTGCGACCCGCAGCATGCTGGAGCAGACGGCGCTGCCGGTGTTCATGGCCCACTGAGCGAGCGGGGCTGACCGCCTCAGGACAGCCTTTCGAATATGGCTGTCAGGACAGCCCCTCGATCAGGGCGCGCAGGGCGGCCGGGTCCGCATCCAGTTCCCGGTCGAGCGCGTCATGCTCTGCCCGCCAGATCGGCGCGGCCTCTTTCAGGAGGGAGTGACCGTCGGGGGTGAGCGACACGCGACGATTGCGCCGGTCCTTCGGGTCCGGCGTGGTCTGCACCAGCCCGCGGCGTTCCAGCACCTTGAGCGCCGCGGTCAGCGTCGTGCGGTCCATGGCAAGGAAATCGGCCACGTCGGTCATGCGCGGCGGCTCGGGCCGGTTCAGCGACATCAGCAGGGAATACTGGCCGTTCGACAGCCCCACGGGCTTCAGCGCCGCATCGAAGCGGCGCGCCAGCGTGCGGGCCGCGCGCTGCACCCTGAAACAGAGGCAGCGGTCACGCACCTCGAGGGTGGTCGCATAGGGAAGCTGGTGATCCGGCTGTTTCATGTTGATATCAACTTAATGCCCTCTAAGGTGGTCCGTGTCAACAGGAGGGAATCGCATGTCTTACGTCTGGGGGTTTCTGGTGGCCGTGCCGGAAGAGAACAAGGCCGCCTACATCGAAAGCGCCGAGAAGAGCTGGCCGCTGTTCCGGGATTACGGCGCTACGGCGCATTGGGAATGCTGGGAAGAGGACGTGCCGGAGGGGGAGGTGACCTCCTTCCCGATGGCCGTGAAGCGGGAGCCGGGCGAGAAGGTGGTGTTCTCGTGGGTCGTCTTCCCCGACAAGGCGGCGGCGACGCGTTGCCACGAGAGCTTTGGCAGCGACCCGCGCTGGGAAGAGATGACCATGCCCTTCGACGGGAAGCGCATGGTCTACGGGTATTTCGACACGGTCTTTGCCGAAACGGCCTGAGATGGGTCGCGTCATGCGTCGGGCGGCACGATCCGCCCGGTGCTGACCGGGACGGCGCTGCCGCGCACGAGGATGCGGCCGGGTGCGCCATTCTCGGAATGCACCGTCAGGACGATTTCCGACGCGCGCCCCATCTCGACGCCTTGGTGAAGGGTGAACTGCGCTGTGTCCGCCTCCAGCGCTCCGCTGGCTTTCAGTTGCGCCGCGAAGATCGCAGAGGCCGATCCGGTGGCCGGGTCCTCCGGGATGCCCGCGGTCGGCGCGAACACCCGCGCGCGGAAATCGCAGGCGGTGCCGGGGGTATAGAGGTAGGCGGAATCGACGCCGGCGAGGTCCGTGATCGCCGACCATGCGGGTTCCAGCGGACGGGCGGCGGCCAGCGCGTCCATATCGCTGACCGGCACGTAAAGGAACGTCGGGCCGCCCTGCCAGAGGCCGGGGCGGTGCGAGCCGAAGCCGATCTGCTGCGGCGCGAGGCCAAGCGCCTCGCCAATAAGCGCATCCTCGGGGATTGCACCCTTGTCCGGCGCGAAGGGCAGGACGGGCGCCTGGAATTCGGCCCACGCGGCACCCTCGTCGCGCCAGACATCGACGGGGACGAGGCCCGCGACCTCCTCAAGCACGATGCGGGTTTCGAACGCGCCTTCGGGTGCGTCCTTCAGCGCCAGGTGCAGGGCGCAGCCGATGGTCGGATGCCCGGCAAAGGGGATCTCTGCCGTCGGGAAGAAGATGCGGACCTTGGCGGTGTGTGCCGGGTCGTCGGGCGCCATGACGAAGATCGTCTCGGACAGGTTGAACTCGCGCGCGATGGTCTGCATCTGCGCCGTGCTCAGGCCATCCGCCCCCTCGACGATGGCGAGAGGGTTGCCCGCGAAACGCCGTGTCGTGAAGACGTCGCAGGTGGCAAAGCTCAGCGTATCAGGCAAGCATGCCACCGTCGGAATCGTCGCCGGCCTCCTGCATCAGCCGGTCCATGTCCGGAACCGTCACGTGCCGCTTGCCTTCCAGCGTGATGACTCCGTCCTTCTTCAGTGCGGACATCTGGCGGCTGACGGTTTCCAGCGTGAGACCGAGGTAGTCGGCCATCGCCTCGCGCGTCAGCGGCAGGTCGAAGACGATGGGGGCATCGCTGCCGCGCATGTTCAGCGTCGCATCGCGCCGGGCGATGATCGACAGGAGCGAGGCGATCTTTTCCCGCGCGGTCTTGCGGCCCAGCACCAGCATCCATTCGCGCGCCGCGTCGAGTTCGTCGAGCGTCATCTCGAGCAGGCGCTGCGCGATATGCGGTGTGCGCATCATCATCTCCTCGAACGGCGTCTTGCGGAAGCAGCACATCACGAGGTCGGTGGTCGCAACCACATCGTAGGCGGCGTTGGTCCGGCCCGGGCGTCCGACGAAATCCGACGGCAGGAGAAGGCCCACCATCTGCGTGCGTCCGTCTTCCATCGTCTGGGTCAGGGACGCGATGCCCGACACGACGGAGCCCACGAAATCCATCTTGTCGCCCGACCAGATCACCATCTGGCCCGCCTCGAACTTGCGGTAATACTTGATCTCTTCCAGCCGCTCGAGCTCGTCCGACTCGCAGCGGGCGCAGACCGCGCGATGGCGGATCGGACAGTCGTCACAGTGCTGGTTAACTGTCAGACTTCTCTCGTTCAGCATGGCGTGATTGCCCCTTTTGATCTGCGTCAAGGTCGCCCTCTCTCACAGGGCCTAACCGTACGCGTATGGCGATACGAACACAACTCGCGCGGCTGGGTCTCTTTGACGCCAAGGTTCCGCGATACACCTCATATCCGACCGCCCCGCATTTTGCCGGGGACGTCGGCCCGGACCGGTTCGGCGAGTGGATCGGCGCTGTGCCGGAGGGCGGGAACATATCTCTGTATCTGCATGTTCCCTTCTGCAGAAGGCTGTGCTGGTTCTGTGCCTGCCGCACGCAGGGCACGGCCACGGCCAAGCCGGTCGAAGCCTACGTGGAGACCTTGCAGGCCGAACTGAAGCTTCTGCGGAAGGCCCTGCCGCCGGGTGTCAAACTGTCGCGCCTGCACTGGGGCGGGGGCACGCCGACGCTGCTGTCGCCCGACATGATGTCCCGGCTGATCGGGGAGATTCGCGAGACGGCGGACTTTGCCGAGCATGCGGAGTTCTCGGTCGAGATCGACCCGAACGAGATCGACGCCGCACGGCTCGACGCGCTGGCGGCGGGCGGGATGAACCGCGCCTCCATCGGGGTGCAGGACTTCGACGAGCAGATCCAGGAGGCCATCGGGCGGCCGCAGGGCTATGACGTGACCCGCAAAGCCATCGAGATGATCCGCGAGCGTGGCGTGGCCAGCCTGAACACCGACATCCTTTTCGGACTGCCGCACCAGACCCGCGCGCGGATCACCGAGACGGTCCAGAAGCTTCTGAGCTTCGCGCCGGATCGGGTGGCGCTTTACGGCTATGCGCATGTGCCGTGGATGGCGAAGCGCCAGCAGATGATCCCGTCGGACATGCTGCCCACGCCGCAGGAACGGCTCGACCTGTTCGAGACGGCGCGGCGGCTGTTCGTCTGGGACGGCTACGCCGAGATCGGAATCGACCACTTCGCGGTGCCGGGCGACGGTCTGGCCATCGCGCAGAAGACCGGCAAGCTGCGTCGCAATTTCCAGGGCTACACCGACGACACCTCGGAGGTGCTGATCGGGCTGGGGGCCTCCTCGATCTCGCGGTTCCCGCAGGGCTATGCGCAGAACGCGCCCTCGACCTCGGCCTATACCGGCGCGATCCGCGAGGGGCGTTTCGCGACATCGCGCGGCCACACGTTCAAGGGCGAGGACAAGCTCAGGGGGAGGCTGATCGAAGCGCTGATGTGCGATTTCCGCATTGATGCCGACGAGATCGTGTCCGGCTACGGCGTCTCGCGCGAGTGGCTGTTCCGCACCTTCCGGGATACCGCCGCCGCGTTCGACAACCTGCTCGAGGTCACGGAGGACGGGCTGTACCTGCCCGAAAAGACCCGCCCGCTGACCCGGATGGTGGCGCGCACCTTCGACGCCTACGACCTGAGCAAGGCCGGGCACAGTTCGGCGATCTGATCGTCCTTCAGGGGGTGTCGCCCTCGGACTCTTCGGCTTCGAGGGCGGCCAGCCAGCGGGTGAAGATCCGGTCGAGCGCGGCGCGATCCTCGGTGTTCAGATGCGCCAGCAGCCGGTGCTGGTTGGCCACGTGGTCGCCGACCGCGGCGTCGATCACGCTATGGCCCTTTTCCGTCAGCCGGATCACCGTGCCGCGTCCGTCCGCGGGGTCGGGCGTACGCTCCACCAGTCCCTGCGCGGCCAGCCGGTCGAGCCGGTTGGTCATCGTCCCGGAGGTCACCATGGTGGAGGCGAGCAGCGCTTTCGGGGTCAGCGCATGGGGCGGTCCGGATCGTCGCAGCGTGGCCAGAACGTCGAAGCCCGCGGAGTTCAGGCCGTGCTTCGCAAACACCTCTTCATGAGAGTGCCGGAGCCGCCGGGCCAGACGTGTCATCCGTCCGAGCGTCACCATCGGCCCGACGTCGAGGTCGGGGCGTTCGGTGTTCCATTGCTGCCTGATGCGGTCGACGTGATCCATGCGGGTAGGGGTGGCGGAATTTTATCTTGACGTCAAGCAATCCGTATATATCTTGACGCCAAGATAAATATCTCGACTTCAAGATAAAGGTTTCGCCATGTCCTCCCGCCTGAATGTCGTCGCGCTGACCGCGCTGGCTCCGATCATCTGGGGATCGACCTACATCGTCTCGACCGAAGCCTTGCCGGGCTGGCCGCCGCTGCTGGTGGGCCTGCTCCGGGCCTTGCCCGCCGGGCTGATCCTGCTGGCGGTCACCCGGAAACTTCCGTCACGCGACTGGCTGGGCCGGATCGCGCTTCTGGGGGCGCTGAACTTCACCATCTTCTGGGGCGCGCTCTTCGTCGCGGCCTACCGGCTGCCCGGGGGCGTGGCCGCGACACTGGGCGCCTTGCAGCCGCTTTTCGTCACGGTCCTTGCCAGCCTGCTGCTGGGGGCGCCGTTCCGGCTGGCGGCGGTGCTGGCGGCGCTGGCCGGGGTAGGGGGCGTAGGTCTGCTGATCCTCGGGCCGGGTGCCGCGCTCGATCCCGTGGGCGTGGCGGCGGCGCTGGTCGGCGCGCTCAGCATGGCGACGGGCATGGTGCTGACGCTCAGGTGGACGCCGCCGGTGGACCGCCTGACCTTCGTTGCGTGGCAACTGACGGCGGGGGGTGTGCTGCTGATCCCGCTGGCACTGATCGCCGGTGGCGAGGTGCCCGCGGTCGACCTGAAAGCGGTGGCGGGGCTGGTCTGGCTGGGGCTGATCGGCGGGGCGCTGACCTACGTCATCTACTTCCGCGGCATGACGACCCTTGGCGCGCCGGCTGCCTCGGGTCTGGGGTTCCTCAGCCCGCTCAGCGCGGTGACGCTGGGCTGGGTGCTGCTGGGGCAGGCGCTGAGCCCGCGCCAGATGGCAGGCGCGGGCGTGGTGCTCCTGTCGGTCTGGGCCGTGCAGAAGGTCAACGCCCGCCCGACGCCGAAGGCTCAGGCCCAGACTCAGGCGGTATCGAGCGCCGCGGCCAGAAGCGTGCGGGTGTAATCGGTCTGTGGGTTGGCAAAGATCTGTTCCGCCGGCCCGCTTTCCACGACGTCGCCCTGCTTCATCACGATGACCTTGTGGCTCATGGCGCGGACGACCTTCAGGTCGTGGCTGATGAACAGGTAGGCGAGGTTGTACTTCTGCTGCAGGTCGCGGAGCAGGTTCACGATCTGAACCTGCACCGTCATGTCCAGCGCCGAGGTCGGCTCGTCCAGAACCACCAGCCGGGGCCGCAGGACCATGGCCCGGGCGATGGCGATGCGCTGCCGCTGCCCGCCCGAGAATTCGTGCGGGTAGCGGTGCATCATCATCGGGTCGAGCCCGACCTCTGCCATGACCTTCGCCACTTCGGCCCGGAAGGTGCGGCGGTCGCCCTTGGCGTGCACTTCCAGACCTTCGGAGATGATCTGTTCGCAGGTCATCCGCGGACTGAGCGAGCCGTAGGGGTCCTGGAAGACGATCTGCATCTCTGAGCGCAGGCGCCTCAGTTCCTTGGTCGACCACGCGCGCACGTCCTCGCCGCGGTAGGTGATCGCGCCCTGCGACTTGATGAGCCGCATGATGGCCAGCGCGAGCGTCGTCTTGCCGGAGCCGCTTTCGCCCACGATGCCGACGGTTTCCCCGGCGCGCACGGCGACGGTCGCCTCGTTCACCGCCTTCACGTAGCCCACCGTGCGCTTCATCAGGCCGCGCTGGATCGGGAACCAGATGCGCAGGGAGTCGGTGCTGGCGATCTCCTCGGCGTCCGGCTTGACCGGATTGGGCACGCCTGTGCTTTCGGCCGACAGAAGCTTTTGCGTGTAGGGGTGCTGCGGATTGGCGAAGATCTCGGACGTGCGGCCCTGTTCGACGATCTCGCCGTCCTTCATCACGCAGACCCGGTCGGCGATGCGGCGCACGATGCCGAGGTCGTGGGTGATGAACAGGAGGCTCATGTCCTCCTGCGACTTGAGGTCGGCCAGCAGGTCGAGGATCTGCGCCTGGATCGTCACGTCGAGTGCTGTGGTCGGTTCGTCCGCGATCAGCAGGTCCGGACCGTTGGCCAGTGCCATGGCGATCATCACCCGCTGCCGCTGCCCGCCCGAAAGCTGGTGCGGATAGGCCTGCAGGCGGGTTTCGGGGTCGCGGATGCCGACCTTGGTGAGCAGTTCGAGGATGCGCGTGCGCGCCGCGTCGCCCGACAGCCCCTGGTGCAGTTCGAGGCTTTCGCGGATCTGCTTTTCCAGCGTGTGCAGCGGGTTCAGCGAGGTCATCGGCTCCTGGAAGATGAAGCTGATGTCGTTGCCGCGCACCTCCCTCAGACGTTGGTCGGAGGCGCCGACCATCTCCTTCCCGGCGTAGAGGACGGAGCCTTCGACCACCGCGGATTCGCCGTGCAGGGACACGGTGGAGAGGGCGGTGACCGACTTGCCGGAGCCGGATTCGCCCACCAGTGCCACCGTTTCGCCCTTGGCGATCTCGAACGAGACGCCCTTCACCGCCTGGATGACCTTGCCGTCCTGGCGGAAGGAGACCTTCAGGTCGCGGACCTTCAGCAGTTCACTCATTGAAACGTCTTCCTCGGGTCAAAGGCATCGCGCACCCCTTCGAAGATGAAGACGAGCAGCGAGAGCATCACGGCGAAGACCGTGAAGGCGGTGAACCCCAGCCAGGGGGCCTGGAGGTTCTGCTTGGCCTGAAGCGTCATCTCGCCCAGCGACGGTGCGGCGGCGGGCAGGCCGAAGCCGAGGAAGTCGAGCCCGGCCAGCGACGAGATCGTGCCGGTCACGAGGAACGGCAGGAAGGTCACGGTCGCCACCATGGCGTTGGGCAGCATGTGCCGGAACATGATCGTGTTGTTCGACACCCCCAGCGCCTTGGCCGCGCGGACGTATTCGAGGTTGCGGGCACGCAGGAATTCCGCGCGCACCACGCCCACGAGCGCCGTCCAGCTGAAGGCAATCATCAGGAAGATCAGCAGGCTGTAGCTTCGCCCGAAGATCGCGAACATGATGATGATGACGTAAAGCATCGGGATCGCGCCCCAGATCTCGATCACCCGCTGGAACACGAGGTCGAGCCAGCCTCCGAAGTAGCCCTGCAGCGCGCCCGCGATGATGCCGATGACGGAGGATATGGCGGTCACGATCAGGGTGAAGAAGATCGACAGGCGGAAGCCGTAGATCACCCGGGCGAAGACGTCACGCTTGGCATCGTCGGTGCCGAGCAGGTTGTTGCCGCGCTTGTCCGGGGGCAGGAGGCCGAAGTGCCGTTCCTCGTCGTCGCCCTTCCAGAACCCGATCACGTCGGGCGGCAGCGGCGCCGCGCCCGAGCGTTCGACGGGCGTGTCGTAGGTGTAGGGAATGAGCGGCCAGAGCGTCCAGCCCTTGTGAAAGTCGGGGTCGTCGATGGTGCCCTCTTCGGCCTGCACGATCAGCCCCTCGGGATCGTCGAAGCAGGCGTCGAGGCCGCCGGTGGCGATCAGGCACTGCACCTCCGGGTCGCGGTAGGCCGCTTCGGTCCGGAAGTCGCCGCCGAAGTCGGTCTCGGCGTAGAAGTTGAAGATCGGCATGTAGTAGCTGCCGCGGTAGTTCACGAGGATCGGCTTCTCGTTCGCGATGAACTCCGCGAACAGCGACAGGCCGAAGAGCACCGCGAAGATCCACAGCGACCAGTAGGCGCGGCGGTTGCGGGTGAAGTTGCGCCAGCGGCGGCGGTTGAGGTTGGACATCGCGAAGCGGCCGCGCTTGTCCTCGGGGATCTCGTAGCCGAGATCGGTCATCTGTTCCGCCGTGGCCGAAGCCTGCGCCTGTGCGTCGAGCTGGTGAGACATGTCAGCCCTCCCGGCTCTCGAAGTCGATGCGGGGGTCGATCACAACGTACATGAGGTCGGAAAGAATGTTCACCAGAAGACCCATCAGGCCGAAGAAGTAGAGCGTTCCGAAGATGACGGGGTAGTCGCGGGCCACCGCCGCCTCGAACCCGAGCCGCCCGAGACCGTCGAGCGAGAAGATGGTTTCGATGATCAGCGACGAGCCGAAGAACACGCCGATGAAGACCGCAGGCAGGCCCGCGATCACGATCAGCATGGCGTTGCGGAAGACGTGTCCGTACAGCACCTTGCGCTCCGACACGCCCTTGGCGCGGGCGGTCATCACGTATTGCTTCTTGATCTCGTCGAGGAAGCTGTTCTTGGTCAGCAGCGTCAGCGTCGCGAAGCCGGAGATCGTCGAGGCCAGGACCGGCAGGGTGATGTGCCAGAAATAGTCGGCGATCTTGCCGAAGAAACTGAGGTTCTCGAACCCGTCGGAGGTCAGCCCCCTGAGCGGGAAGATCTGCCAGTAGGAACCGCCGGCGAAGAGCACCAGCAGCAGGATGGCGAAGAGGAAGCCGGGGATGGCATAGGCCACGATGATGAGCGCGGAGGTGTAGGTGTCGAAGGTGGTCCCGTCCTTGACGGCCTTGCGGATGCCCAGCGGGATCGACACGACATAGGCGATGAGCGTCGACCAAAGGCCCAGCGATATGGACACCGGCATCTTCTCGAGCACCAGGTCCCAGACGGAGATCGAGCGGAAGTAACTCTCGCCGAAGTCGAAGCGCATGTAGTTCCACATCATGTTCAGGAAGCGTTCGAGCGGCGGCTTGTCGAAGCCGAACTCGCGCTCGAGCTCTTCTATGAACTCCTTGGGCAGGCCGCGGGCGCCGACGTAGTCGCTGTCAGAGCCGAAGGTTTCCTCGCCGAGGTCCTGACTGCCGCCGGAGAACCCGGCCGTCACGTCGCCCTGGCCCTGCATCTTGGCAAGGACCTGTTCGACAGGGCCGCCGGGCACGAACTGCACCAGCACGAAGTTGAAGATCATGATCCCCAGGAGGGTGGGGATGATGAGCAGGATGCGTCGAAGGATATATGCGGCCATTGCGGATTACTTCAGAACCCCGCTGGACTGCAGAGCCTGGTGCTTTTCCTCGTTCATCCACCAGAAGTCCAGCACGCCCAGAGCGTAGGGCGGCAGTTCGTCGGGATGCTCGAACATGTCGTAATAGGCGACCCAGTATTCCGGCACGAAACCGGCGGCCACCTGGATACGCTCGTAACGGAGCGCGCGGTCCAGTGCCATGAGCGCGGCGATCTCGTCCTCGCGGGTCTTGGTGTCGAGCGCGGCTTCGATGATCGCATCAACCAGCGGGCTGCGCAGCGCCGCCGGGTTGTAGGAGGACACCACGGCGGTTTCCGACCCGAAGAGCTGGTTCAGCCCGGTCCCGGCCGCAGCGAACGTCAGGATCCGGGTGTGGATCATGTCGTAGTCCTTGTCGAGGAACCGCTGCTGGCCCTGCGCGCTGTCCACGGTGTCGGCGGTCGCGGCGATGCCCCAGTCGTTCAGGGTGCGCACGTAGGTTTCGATCCCGGACTTGCGGGTGTCGTCCCAGCTCGACAGCACGAGGAAGTTCAGCGTCATCTGCTGACCGGCCTCGTTGACCATCTTGCCGTCCGCGTTCACGGTCCAGCCTTCCTGTTCCAGCAGGCGCAGGCCAGTGCGCTTGTTGCGCCGGTCGATCGGGTCGCGCGCGTCGGAGGAATGCGGCATCACCGCCTCCTCGGTCATCATGTCCGGCGGGACGAGTTCGCCCAGGCTTTCCAGCAGCGCCTTCTCCTTGCCCTCGGGCAGGCCCTTGGCTTCCCATTCCTGTCCCTCGACGAAGGATTTGCGCTGGGTCGTCAGGCTGTACTGGAGCGACTCGCGCTCCCACTCGAAGTTGTAGGCGAGCGAGAGGGCGTGCCGGATGTTGCGGTTGTCCAGCGGTTCGCGCGTGGTGTTGAAGATGATGCCGGAGTTGTTGGGCGCGGACTGGTCGGGGATCTCCTTCTTGACGACGTCGCCGCGCTGGATCGCGGGGAATTCGTAGCCCGTGGCCCAGAGCTTGGTGGAGCCTTCGGTGCGGAAGTTGGTGATCCCGGCTTTGAAGGCCTCGAACTCGGCGGTGTCGTCGGCGAAGTACTCGAACCGGACGCGGTCGAAGTTGTGGCGCCCGATGTTGGCCGGGTGGTCCCAGCCCCAGTAGTTCGGGTTGCGCTCGTAGACCACGTAGCGGTTGAATTCGTAATCGGCGACCTGGTAGGGGCCCGACGCCATCGGGGACAGCACGGAGGGTTCGTCCAGCTTCTCGCCGGTTTCCTTGTACCATTCCTCGGAGAAGATCGGCGTGCCGCCGACCTGGCTGATGAGCGACCGGCGCGAGATGCCGTCGACGAAGGTGTATTTCAGCGTCAGGTCGTCGATGACCTCGACGCCGGAAATCCGCTCGCTCACGCTGCGGGCGTAGGAGCGGATGCCCTGTTCGATGAACAGGTTATGGGTGAAGGCCGCGTCCTGTGCACGGACCGGCGCGCCGTTGCGGAAGGTCACGTCGTCGCGCATGTGGAAGATGACCCAGGTCTGGTCCTCGGGGTATTCGACCTCTCGCGCGACGAGGCAGTACGAGTCGGTGATCGTGTCCGCCGGCAGGCCGCCACCCCAGGGCATCTCGCCGAACATGGATTCCGCCACGACGCCGGAGTTGGTTTCCGGGTTGCCGCGCCAGGCCCAGCGGTTGAAGCCGTCGAAGGTGCCGCGCGCGCCGATGACGATCTCGCCGCCCTTGGGCGCGTCCGGGTTGACGTAGGCAAAGTGCGGGTAGTCCGCCGGATACTTCAGGTCGCCGTAGAACGAATAGCCGTGCGCCCGGATGGTGTCGGCCATCGCATGGGACTCGGCCCAGCCGGTGCGCGGAAGGAGCGGGGTGGCCGCGGTGGCGCCGATGAGCCCGAGGGCACTGCGGCGATCGACGTGGAACGGCGGTCTTCTGGTCATCCGTGGTCTCCCTTGGCGGTCCGGCGGGGCGTTCGGATACCGACGCCTCCATGTCTCGGCAATTATAGTTAAATTTAAGCTAAGGGTTCCGCGTGACCACATTCAAGTCGAGATTGGGCAGGCGGCGGGCTGCTTTGACGCCCTTGTGATCGGGACGTGTGCGGTGCGTCAGGGCATGTGACGCAAAACGAAAAGGGCCGTCCCCGCGCTGGGTACGGCCCTTCTGAAATCGGTGTGCAAGACGGAGAGGCGGATCAGCCGCTCACGGATTGCAGGTAGGCGATGACGGCTGCGCGGTCTTCCGCCTTCGGCAGGCCGTTGAAGGACATGGTGGTGCCCGGCGCTGCGCCCTTGGGGTTCTCGAGGAACGTGTTCAGATGCTCCGGCGTCCATGCGTCGCCGACCTGCTGCAGGTTGCCGGAGTAGTTGAAGCCGCCGACAGAGCCGATTTCACGGCCAACGACACCGTCGAGGTGCGGGCCGGTCGCGTTGGAGCCGTCGACCTTGTGGCAGGCGCGGCACTTGCCGAAGACCTTCTCGCCGTCGCCCACGTCGGCGGATGCCAGAAGCTCCTCGAAGGGCACTTCGGGTTCTGCTTCGGCAGGCTCGCTGCTTCCTGCCTCGATCACGTAGGCCGACGCGTGCTCCTCACCATGACCGCCGCCGCCGACGTGGTAGAGGGTTTCCGCGCCCCACTTGCCCATCAGGTAGATCAGCAGAGCGCCACAGACGCCGCCCACGACCTTGGTAACTGTCATCGTATCCATGAGGTGCCCTGTTCGAATTGTGTATCCGTCGGGCGGCTGTCTACGGCTTCCAATTGGCTTAGGCAAGCGATAGAAGCCGCGACCAATCGCCCGCCCACCGGGCAAACGCAAGATTTTGACCGTGGAGGGAGCCTCATGCCGAAACGTATCGCATTCCAGGGAGAACTGGGGGCCTATTCGCACCAGGCCTGTGTGGAGGCCCGTCCGGGCGCAGATGTCCTGCCCTGCGACACCTTCGAGGACGTGATTGCCGCCGTGCGCAACGGCGACGCCGACCTCGCCATGCTGCCGGTCGAGAACACCACCTACGGGCGGGTCGCGGACATCCACCGCCTGCTGCCGGAGTCGGGGCTGAGAATCGTCGACGAGGCCTTTGTGCGGGTTCACATTTCGCTGATGGCCCTGCCGGGCGTTGCGATCGAGGACCTCGAGGTGGTGCGCGCGCATCTGGTGCTGCTGCCGCAGGCCGCGACCTTCCTCAAGCAATACGGCATCCGTGGCGAGGCATGGCCCGACAGCGCGGGCGCCGCGGCCGAGATCGCGCGCACCGGGTCGCGGACCGTGGGCGCGCTGGCCTCCGACCTCGCGGCAGAGATCAACGGGCTGCACATCCTGGCCCGGCACATCGAGGATCACGCCCACAACACGACGCGCTTCCTGCTGATGTCGCCGGAGCCGGACACCACGGTGCGCGGCGACCACGGCATGATCACCACCTTCGTCTTCCAGGTGCGCAACATCCCCGCCGCGCTGTACAAGGCGATGGGTGGATTTGCGACCAACGGCGTGAACATGACCAAGCTGGAAAGCTACATGGTGGGCGGGTCCTTCACCGCGACGCAGTTCTACGCCGACATCGAAGGTCATCCCGAAGACCCGCCGGTCGCCCGCGCGCTGGAGGAGCTGGCCTACTTCACCTCGATGCTGGAGATCCTCGGCGTCTACCCGCGCGATCCGCGCCGCGACTGAGCCTGCGCCCGGCGCTCTTGGTCAGGCAGCGGGCTTCATGCGACCTGCGATACCACGCGGTGGATCAGGTCGCGCAGCCAGACATGGTGGGCAGAGCGGTGATTGCGCTCCGTCCAGACGACCTCGATGGTGATCTCTGTGCGGACGGGGCAGTCCGCGACATGCACCGCGTCGCCCAGCACCTTCGCGAGCCTGCGGGGGACGGTCGCGACGAGATCGGAGGCGACCACCAGCTCCGCGATCCCCGCCGGGCTTGGCACCCGCAGCCCGACTTGCAGGCTGTGGCCCATGTCCTTGAGGTCGTGCAGGTAGCGCGAGGTCCAGCGCCCGCCGTAGGTCACCAGAACGTGGTTCAGCCCCAGGTAGGTCTTCAGGTCCAGGGGCGCACCGGCGGCGGGATGGCCCGCATCCATCAGGCAGATGTAGTCCTCGTGATATAGCCGCCTGCTGTAGAACGCCGGGGTTTCGCGCTGGAAAGGGCCGATCAGCATCTCTGCCTCGTTCCGCAGCAGCCGTTCGTGCCCGATGTCGGAGGCATCGACGATCTCGAGCTCGAGGCCCGGCGCCTCTGCCCGCACGGCGCGCACGATGTGCGGCACCCAGAGCACCCGTTCGTAGTAGTTGCAGGCGATGGTGATCTTGCGCTTCACCGTGCCGGGATCGAACTGCGACGGTACCGTCAGCCGCCGGAAGTCGCCGATCAGGCGGTTGGCCTCCTGCACGATCTCGTCGCAGCGCGGCGTCGGCAGGATCGTCCGTCCCTGCCGCACGAAGAGCGGATCCTGGAACACGCCCCGCAGTTTTTCGACCGTGTAGCTGATCGCCGACTGGTTCACGCCCAGCTCTTCCGCCGCCTTGGTGAACGAGCGCAGATCGTGCACCCGAGCCAACAGGGTCAGCGTCCGGAAGTCCACGCCCATCGGATCGGCCATGCCATTCTCCATCAAACTGACTGATGCCATGAATAGAATTGATCTTATTGCCAGATCAATCCACCTTTGAGACTGTGACCGCCAATGTCTGGCTTGGAGGAGGTGAGACATGACCACTGCCCCCGTGGAGGAGCGGGTGACGCTGGACGATCTGACCCGCGATCCCTATCCCATATACCGCCGCATGCGTGCGGAGACCCCGATCGTCGATGTGCCCGCCGCGCGGCGCATCTTCCTGACGAAGGCGAAGCACACCCGCATGGTGAAGGACAACGCGGAACTCTACAGTTCCGACGATCCGAAGACACCGATGGAGCGTGCCTTCCAGGCGCACACGCTGATGCGCAAGGACGGGGACGAGCACCGACGCGAACGCATGGCCATGCAGAAGGCGTTTTCGCCCAAGGTCATCAAGACCGACTGGGCGGAGCTTTATGCGAAGATCGCCTCCGACTACCTCGACCGCCTGCCGCGCGGCGAGACGGTGGACCTGTTCAAGGACCTCTGCGGGCCGGTGGCGGCGCGCATCCTCGCCCATATCCTCGGGCTGGACGAGGCGAGCGATGCCGACATGCAGCGCTGGTCGCAGACGCTGATCGACGGCGCGGGCAACTTCGGTTTCCGGGACGAGCCCTTTGCGAAGTCCGACACGGCCAATGCCGAGATGAACGCCTACTTCGATTCGATCCAGGCGCGTCACAAGGCGGAACCCAACAACTCCGCCATGTCGATCATGCTGAACGCAAAGGACCCGATCCCCGAAAGCCAGATCTACGCCAACATCAAGATCGCCATCGGCGGCGGCATCAACGAGCCGCGCGATGCGCTGGCGACGATCCTCTACGGGCTTTTGACCAACCCCGACCAGCTTGAAGAGGTGCGGCGCACCGAGGCATGGACCGACGCCTTCGAGGAAGGTGTGCGCTGGGTCGCTCCGATCCAGGCGTCCTCGCGCAAGGTGATGGAAGCGCACCAGATCGACGGCATCGACATTCCCGAGGGCGTCACGCTGATGACGATTCAGGCCTCGGCCAACCACGATGAGGATGTCTTCGAGGACGGCCACCTCTACAACGTGTTCCGCGCCAAGGCGCAGCATCAGGCGTTCGGCAACGGGCCGCACCATTGCTCGGGCGCGCAGGTCGCCCGCAAGACCGTCGGAGAGATCATGCTCCCGATGATCTTCGAGCGCTTCCCCAACATGAAGCTGAACAAGGCCGAGGACGTGGTCTGGAGCGGATTCGGATTCCGCGGGCCGCTGAACCTTCCGGTGACATTGAACTGAGGACTGATATGGTCAGTATCACTTTCGTCCACGCGGACGGCACGAAGAAGCAGGTCGAGGCCGCGCCCGGCACATCCGTCATGCAGGCGGCGCGCGACAACGGCATAGACGAGATCATCGCCGAATGCGGCGGGTCGATGTCCTGTGCCACCTGCCACTGCTACGTGGACGAGGCGTGGACGGACCGCACCGGCGACCGCGGCGAGATCGAGGAAGACATGCTGGACTTCGCCGAAGCCGAGGTCCGCCCGACATCGCGTCTGTCGTGCCAGATCGTGGCGTCGGAGGCGCTTGACGGACTCATCATCCATCTGCCGGAAGAGCAGGGATAACGTAGGGACCGGGGAACAGGACACTCAGGGAGGATCCAATGAAGACGTTGAAGACACTGTTTGCAGGCACGGCGTGCGCGCTGGCCATGACACAGGGCGCCACGGCGCAGGAGGTGCAGCTGAACCTGCACCAGATGCTGCCACCGCAGGCCGCCGTGCCGCAGGAAATCCTGCTGCCGTGGATCGAGAAGGTGGAGGCCGATTCCGATGGCCGCATCAAGATCGACCACTACCCGTCCATGCAGCTCGGCGGCGTGCCGCCGGAACTGTACGACCAGGCCGTCGACGGTCTGGCGGACATCATCTGGACGGTGGTCGGCTATACGCCGGGCCGTTTCCCGTCGACCGAGGTTTTCGAGCTGCCCTTCATGGTCGAGGACCCGCGCGCCGCGTCCTGCGCGTACTGGAAGATGTACGAGAAGGACATGGCAGAGACGGAGTTCGGCGACGTGAAGATGCTGGGCACCTGGGTGCACGGCCCCGGCATGTTCCACACCAAGAACCCGGTGCAGACGCCCGAGGACCTCGTGGGCATGAAGATCCGCGGCGGTTCGCGGCTGGTGAACCAGCTGCTGGAGGCCGCAGGCGCAGAGCCGGTGGGCATGCCCGTACCGGCGGTGTCCGAGGGGCTGTCCAAGGGCGTGATCGACGGCACGACCATCCCGTGGGAAGTGACCTCGGCCCTCAAGGTGCCGGAGCTGGTGTCCAACCATACCGAGTTCGAGGGCCCGGCGCTTTACACGCTGACCTTCGTCATGGCGATGAACAAGGACGTCTACGATTCCATGCCCGAGGACCTGCAAAAGGTCATCGACGACAACTCCGGCCTGAACTTCTCGGTCTTTGCGGGCGGTACGCAGACGGACGCCGACGCCCCGGCGCGGCAGGTCGCGGTGGACCTCGGCAACAACATCATCACCGTGTCGGAAGACGAGACCGGCCCGTGGCGTGACCTCGTGCAGCCGATCTACGACGGCTGGATCGCCGATCTGGATGGCAAGGGGCTGGATGGTCAGGCGCTGATCGACGAAGCGAAGTCGCTGATGGAAGGCGAGTGCAAGGGCGCGACCGGCGCGCTCTGACAGCTTGTTTCGGAACGGATCGGGGGCGGGGACGGTGTCCTCGCCCTTTTTCGTGGGCGCGTGCCTTCTGTTAGATCAGAAGTCCCGCTGCGCCCTCGTGGCGCAGGAGCCAGACCTTCGTTTCCACCCCGCCGCTGCCGGAGAAGCCGCCAAGCCCGTTTGTCGCCAGCACGCGGTGGCAGGGCACGATGACGGGCAGGGGATTGCCGCCGCAGCCGCGGCCCGCTGCCTGGGCGGACACGCCAAGCGCCTTGGCCATATCGCCGTAGGTGATCGTCTCGCCGAACGGGATCGCGGCCATGAGGGCACAGGCCTCTGCCTGAAAAGGACTGCGGTCGACGCGCCACGGCAGGTCGAACCGGGTGAGCCGTCCCGCGAAGTACGCATCGAGCTGTGCCGCGGCCTCCTGCAGCACGGGCGTGGCCTCTGTTGTGTCTTGCGGACCTTGGCGCCAGCCGCAGGCGACGAGGGCGCCCTCCGCCTCGACCAGCGTGAACGGGCCCGTGGGTGTCGTGACCGTCAGTTCTGCCATGTCCGTCCCCTCCGCGCCGACAGCGCATGCCGCCATTGTCGTCGTCCCGTGGCCGCGCCGCAAGGCATCTGCTTTCCCCCGGCACCGCTTGCCGCTATGACACCGGGAACAGGCGGGGGATCATCATGAGCACATCTGAACTGGCACGGATCGAAGCCTCTGCGCCCCGGCGCATGATCGGGGTGGGGGCGATGCTGCTGCTGGGCGGGCTTCTGCTCTACATCGCCTTCGCCCAGCCGCCGGAGTCGCTGCTGTGGCGGGTGTTCCTGCTGGTGCTCGGCGGCGTGGCGCTCTGGTTCTCGTCGCGGATGTGGGTGTCTACCGGCCATGCGCTGATCCTGACCGACGAGGCGCTGTCCGACAGCGACGGCACCGTCATCGCGCGGTTGGACCAGATCGCGCGGGTTGACCGGTCGATGTTCGCCGCGAAGCCGTCGAACGGGTTCCTGCTGATCCTGAAGGACCCGGCGCCGCGTGCGTGGCGCCCCGGTCTCTGGTGGCGCGTGGGGCGTCGCGTTGCGGTGGGCGGCGTGACCGCCGGCTCCGCAACGAAGCCGGTCGCCGACATGATCTCGATAAAGCTGGCGTCGAAGGGGTAGCCAGGAACGGCAAAAGGCCACGCCAGAGGCGCGGCCCTTCTGTAGTCTCCTGCGCGGACGTTACGCGCCCACAAGCCAGTCCCAGAAACTCCACCCGCCGCCGGAACCGGAGCCCGAAGACCCGTCGGACGATCCGGTGTCGGTCGAGCTGCCGCCGTCGGTGCCCGAATTGCTGTCGCCGCCGCCGGCGCTGGTCGACCCCTCCCACACGACCTGCGAGGTGTAGCGCGGGCTGGTGAAGCTGTAGGTCGCGATCTCGAACGGATCGAGGCCCACCTTGAACACCGGCGCGTAATCCTCCCAGGTTTCCACGAGGATCAGCTGTTCGTTGTCCATCGCGGGCGGCAGGCGGTCGATATAGTCGTAGAGGTCGGCCTTCTGCAGCCGGGTGCGGGCACCGTAGGCGTCCGACCAGACCAGATCCCAGTCGTTGAGCTCCGCGTCGAATTGCACAACCGAGGTGCGGAAATCCGTGTTCTCGGTGTCCGAGCGGGTCAGCGCGCTCAGCAGGTTGTGGGCGTTCTGGATGTAGGTCTCGTCCAGCGGATCGGTCTCGCGGGAGATCATGTCGCCGATGACGTAGTTGGCCTTCTGGTTGATGCTCTGCTGGTGGAAGGCATCGAAGTAGACCCAGCCGACGCCGAAGAGCCACAGCAGCGCGGGCAGCACGATGATCGACTCGACGTTGGCATAGCCGGTGTCGTCGCTGGTGAAGCGTCTCAGCGGGGCGGGGAGTATGGAACGGAACATGTGCATCTCTCCTCAGCTGGGTTCGTTCACGAAGGCGTTCATGGCGACGAGGCCCACGTAACCGGCATCGTCTTTCGGCAGGGCCGCGTTGAAGGAGCTGATCAGGGTCAGCGGCTTGAACTTGTAGCAGGCGCGCAGGAACATCATCTCTCCGCCCTTGCCGTTCTGGAAATTGCGCTGCGGCGTGACGGGCAGCGAGTTGTCGTAGCAGTCGACGCCTTCCGGCGGATCGGTCCAGTCGCGGACATCCAGCACCACCATCTCGAGGTGCAGCGTCTCCATGCAGCTGGGCAGGATCTGGGCCCGGTTGCAGATCGCCTCTTTCATCTGTGCGTGCGTGTTGGGGCCGGTGCCCAGCTTCACGTCCCGCACGGTCTGGTCGAGCGCCCGCTCAAGCACGGTGCTGCGGACCGTGATGGTGCCGAGCTCGATCGACGAAATGATGAGGAGCAGGAAGATCGGCATCCACAGGGCGATGGGCACGACCATCGAGCCATCGTCGTCGGCGCGAAACCGGCGCAGGAAAGAGAACTGGGGGCGAAACATGGGCTTGGCCTCGATTAAGGTACAGGTACGGGTTGCCCAGGGGCAGTCCCGCGATTGGGGTCATTCAGGGAGAGGCCGGTGGTGAAGCACCGGCCGTGGGGTCATTCGGTCAGGCGCAGTTCCACAACCACGTCAGAGATCGAGCGGAAGGTGTCCACCAGCTGGCTGCTGTCCACGTTGTAGTAATGCGATGCGGACGACGCGCAGTTGCGCATGGCGGCCAGCCCGGCCTGCGGCGCCTCGACGCCGATGGTGAAGATGGTCACGTCCTGCTGTTTTGCCTTGGCGCAGATCGTCGAGAGGTTGGTGTTGGCCTGCGACGCGTTCACGATGGTTTCCCATGAGTAATACGCGTTGTAGTAGTCGTTGTAGCTGACCCGGCCATCGACATAGGCCTGCCAGTACCACGAGTTCGCGTACCAGGTCGTCTTCACGTTGCCGAAAAGCTCCTGCCAGGTCAGACGGACAGGCGGGTAGCTGGTGCAGTCGTCCTCTGCGCCGACGATGCCGTCACCGTCGAGGTCGAGCGTTCCGTAATCCACCCCGAGGACGTTCTCGATCAGCGTTTCCTGTCCCGCGTTGTGGCCCGCGCCCTTGTAGCTGGAGCACTTGGCCTTCGTCGTTTCGGAGTCGCCGCCGACCACCGCCACGCCGTTCACCATCTGCGCGGCCGTTCCGGTCACCCAGCTGTAGGGGCCGTTCTTGTAGCGGTAGGAGCTGGCGTGCGGCCAGAAGAAGACATCGTTCGAGTCGCCGTAGTTGTCCTTGACCCGGATCGAGTAACGGTCGTCGCCCTTGCCGGGCGTGCCGTGATCGTCCACCCAGACGTTCGACAGGGCGGTCGGGTTCAGCATCCATGACTTCAGGTTGTATTCCTGCGTGTTCTCGCCGTCGGTCATGACGACGACGAACTTCATCGTCTGCGTGCCGTAGTCCGAGGGGCGATAACGGGCGGAGGACGGGACGAGCCCGTCGGCCTGCATGTCGCCGATGACAGGGCGGGCCGCGGGGTCGAGCAGGGCGAGACCCCACTTCATCCCGAGGTCGATGGCGGTGTTGCCCTGCGCCTCGAAGCTGTCGATCACGTCCGAGAGGTAGTCGGGATCGGAACTGTGCGGCACGATCGCGAGGTCATTGCCCGCGGCGCACCAGGGGTCTGTCAGGTCAGGTGCATTGCCGTCGAAGGGGTCGAAGTGGGCAAGCTGCTCCAGACCGGAATCGGGGTCGATGGACAGGGAGCTGTAGTCCGACGCGTCGAATATCGCGCAGGAGGAATAGTTGTGCCAGCGGTCGAGGTTGAACCGTTCTGACAGGTCGTCGCCCAGGTTCACCGTCGCGTTGTAGGGGATCAGCGAGACGGTCACGCGGCTGTTGTCGCCGCCTTCGCCCAGCACGGCGTGCACGAAGGTCTTTGCGGCTTCCTTCAGATCCTTGATCTTCTGGCCCTGCATGGACCCGGACACGTCCAGCACCAGCGAGATTTCCAGCGGTGCGGTGGCGTTCTCGGCGGTGGCGGCGCCATGCACGTCAAGCTGGTCGATGCCGATCAGGCCGAGGAAATGGGAGTTGATGGTGCCGTTGCCTTCGGCCCGGACACGCTTTGCACCGAGGGAGTCGCCGGTCTGGACGTCGCCCAGCGTGTCCTCCAGCTTCATGGCGCGGAAGTAATCTTCGACCACGGTCTGCGGATCGCGGGTGTTGCTGAGGTTCGCTGCGGCGAGAACGGCGCGGTCGAGCGTGTTTTGCACCTGGCTGCGCTTCAGTTCGGCGTGCATCATGTCGATGCCGATGCCGCCGAAGACCATCATGACGAGTGAGCCGGCCAGAGCGACATAGGACATGCTCCCGGACGTGTCCGCCCGGAAGCGGCCCAGCCAGCCTTCCGTCGCAGAGGGCGACATGGCGGGATTGGACGTGTTCCTGTATCTCTTCGTCTGCATCACGGGCACCTTGGAAAACGGCCTTGCAGCCGGTGGGAATAGAACAATGTCTGTCCTTTCGGACGCCGTTTTTATGCCGTTCCAAGATGGCTAAATTTGGGCCAATTAAAATGCGATTATCTATACTTTTAAGGGGTTTCGGGGACAAAGCGCCCCTGCCGATGCCGTTGTTTCGCACTGGGCTACGGTGGCGACGCAAGGTAGCGTCAAGGTTGTCCTTTATTCGCGTCATAAGTGTGCAAATCTGAATCATCCCGACACAGTCTGGCACGCCACGGGCATTGTGATCCCACCCTGTCTCCCCAATAAGGGGTGAAACGACCATTCCGGGAGAGGCGGCATGACAGCAGAACCGACATTCCGTGAGTCAGTGGATCTCATGTACAACCGCGCCGTGGCGCTGATGGACCTGCCGCCGGGGCTGGAGGAAAAGATCCGCGTCTGCAACGCCACCTATACCGTGCGCTTCGGCGTGCGGCTGCGCGGCAAGATCGAGACCTTCACCGGCTACCGCTCTGTCCATTCGGAGCACATGGAGCCGGTCAAGGGCGGGATAAGGTACGCCTCCACGGTCAATCAGGACGAGGTGGAGGCGCTTGCCGCGCTGATGACCTACAAATGTGCGCTGGTGGAGGCGCCGTTCGGCGGCTCGAAGGGCGGGCTGCGGATCGACCCGCGCCGCTACGACGCCGAAGAGCTGGAGAAGATCACCCGCCGTTTCGCCTATGAGCTGATCAAGCGCGACCTGATCAATCCTTCCCAGAACGTGCCTGCGCCGGACATGGGCACGTCAGAGCGCGAGATGGCGTGGATCGCGGATCAATATGCGCGGATGCACACGACCGACATCGACTCCCAGGCCTGCGTGACCGGCAAGCCGCTGTCCGCGGGCGGGATCGAGGGCCGGGTGGAAGCGACCGGGCGCGGTGTCCAGTACGCGCTGCGCGAGTTCTTCCGTCATCCCAAGGACCTGGCCACAGCCGGTCTGTCGGGCCGCCTGGCGGGCAAGCGGGTCATCGTGCAGGGCCTCGGCAACGTCGGCTACCACGCGGCGAAGTTCCTGAGAGAGGAAGACCACGCCCTGATCATCGGCATCGTTGAGCACGACGGCGCGCTTTACGACCCCGAAGGCCTGAACGTCGACGCGGTGCACGAATGGATTTGCCGCCACGGCGGTGTCAGCGGCTACCACGAGGCGAACGCCATCGCCGACGGCGAGAAGGTGATGGAAGAGGAGTGCGACATCCTCATCCCCGCCGCTGTCGAGGGTGTGATCAACACCGACAACGCCGAGCGCATCCGTGCACGGCTGATCATCGAAGCGGCCAACGGGCCGGTGACCGCCGGTGCCGACGACATCCTGCGCCGGCGCGGCGTGGTCATCATCCCGGACCTCTATGCCAACGCGGGCGGGGTCACCGTGTCGTACTTCGAATGGGTCAAGAACCTCTCGCACATCCGCTTCGGCCGCATGCAGAGGCGGCAGGAGGAGGCGCGCCACGCCCTGATCCTCGACGAGCTGGACCGTCTGGATTCGGCGATGGGTTCCACATGGTCCCTGTCGCCGCTGTTTCGCGAGAAATACCTGAGGGGTGCCGACGAGCTGGAACTGGTGCGCTCCGGACTCGATGACACCATGCGGGTGGCCTACCAGTCCATGCAGGAGGTCTGGCACACGCGCGACGACGTCCACGACCTGCGCACGGCGGCCTACATCACCGCAATCGACCGTGTGGCGCGGAGTTACGCGGCCAAGGGCATCTGACAGGGTCTTGAGACATTGCGGGACCGGCGCAGGTCCCGCATCACACATACTGAACCCCGGGCTGGCAGGCCCGGGTCCGGCATGGCTTTGGGCCGTAGGCGCGGGCTGACGGCAAGCGAACGCGCAGACCCCCGTCCTGCGCGCTTTCGTCCGGTTCTTGATTAGAGGCCGGCCGCCGGGCCACCCTCACGGCCCCGCGCTTGCCTGCGATTTCGGGGACCTGCCAGTACTGCTTTCCCACTTTCAAAGGTCGCGGTGCAGGCCCGCCGGATCTCGCTGTTTGTCCCGTGGGCATGGACGACGATCGCGCGCCTTCTTCTAAAATGCGTGGCGAAGTCCGCTTCGGTGCCCCATTCCTGACCGGAGCCTTGACCGAATCTTACCCGAGAACGGGGTCATCACCCGCCAGGGCGCAGACCCCGGCAGACGGACAGGAGACCCCGGGCATGAAAAGGCTCACCCACTTCATCGCCGACCTCGCTGGGGACGAGGAAGGCACCATGACCATCTTCTCGACCTTCATGATGGTCCTTATCCTTGCGATCACCGGGGCTTCGGTCGACATCATGTACCAGGAGGCGACACGTGCACGGCTTCAGGCGGCGCTCGACCGTGCGGTGCTCGCCGCCGCGGATCTCGACCAGCAGCAGGACCCGGTTGCGGTGGTGAACGACTACGTGACCAAGGCGGGCCTCGCGGAACACCTGACCGACGTCATCGCCACCCCCGGTCTGAACGACCGGACGGTCGCGGCGGATGCGGGACTGATCCTCGACACCTATTTCCTGCGCATGTCGGGGTGGCAGACGCTGCCGGTGATCGCGGCCTCGACCGCGGAAGAGCGGATCGCCAACGTCGAGATATCGCTGGTGATGGACATCTCCGGGTCGATGCGCTGGAACAACCGCATCACCAATGCGCGCACCGCCGCCAAGGATTTCGTGTCGAAGGTCCTGACCGAGGACAGCGCCGGTGTCACCACCCTGAACCTGATCCCCTTCGCCGGGCAGGTGAACCCGGGCGATGTGATGTTCGACTACTTCCGGGGCGTGCGGCCGAAGATCCAGCAGGGCAACAACGGCTGGGGCAACGGCGATCAGGACGCTCCGGGCGGCTCGCTGTGCACCAACAATGCGGAGAACGCCGACGAGGGGGCCATCGACCCGTCTTGTACCGAGGGCACCGACACAACGGCTACGGACACCGGCGGCTTCTTCTCGCCCTGGCCCCAGCCGATCGCCAACATCGTCGTCTACTTCGACACCAACGGCGACGACATCTACGACCGGGCGCACAAGATCATCAACTTCCCGGACGGCTCGACCCGCGACATCGACGATATCTACCAGGGTGTCGTGGCGTACCTGATCGACCGCGATCCGCTGCTGATCCACCCGGACCAGTTCCTCGGCATCTCGCTCAAGGGCGGGCAGGAGAAGAACCGTTACTTCCAGGTGAAGGGCGACGGCAACGGCCCGTTCAGCGACATCGGCCCGACCAAGAACAACGGCAAGGTCCCGGGCGAGGAGATCGACTATGCCGTCATCGATTTCGCAGCGTGGGCGGCGTCTTACGTGGCGCCCGTGGCGCCGGTCGAGGCAGCCAACGTCAACATGCCCTCGTCCTGCGTGGAGATCTACGACACGGAGTTCACCAACACCGATCTTCCGCAGTCCGACAACTACGTGCCGCACTTCATGTTCTGGCCCTACGTCCGCGAGGTGATGGACTGGGGCTGGTGCCCGGGAGAAGACACGGCAATCCAGTATTACTCCGACGACGCCGCCACGCTGTCCGCTTTCATCGACAATATGCGCATGCACGACGGAACGGGCATCCAGTACGGGCTGAAGTATGCGCTGGCGCTGCTCGACCCCGCGACGGGCAGCGCGGTGACGGAACTCGTGGCCGCAGGGCTGGTCGACAGCCGCTTCCTCGGGCGCCCCATCGCCTGGGAGGACGAGGAGACGGAGAAGTTCATCGTCGTGATGAGCGACGGCGCGGTGACGGACCAGTATCGTCCGCTCGATCCCTTCGCCCCGGTCAACGGCGAGACGGAGCTCGAGACGCAGGGCATCGGGACCTTTACGACTGTCTCGACGCGGGGCAACAACCTCGACAACCTGCACACCCAGTGCCAGCTCGCCCGCGACCTTGGTGTCACCGTCTTCGCCGTTGCTTTCGAGACGACAGATGCGGATGCGGACGAACTGCGGCTCTGCGCCTCGTCGGAGAGCCATTTCTTCCATGTCCAGGGAACGGAGATCATCGACGCCTTCGATACCATCGCGCGTCAGATCAACAATCTGAGGTTGATCCAGTGACTGGTATAGTCGCATCCTATACTAAAGGAATATGGAGTATGTCATCAACCGCCTCAATCTGGTTAACAAACCCTAAAATCGTCGCAAATAGGCCCGATTGCCCGGTCAAGTATTCTCGAAGCCGTGAACACCCTACGCGGTTGGAGAAGACGAATGACACTGCCAAACTGCCTGAATACGCTGCTTCAACGCCTGATCCGCGACGAATCCGGGAATATGACGATCTTCTCGGTCTTCATATTGCTCCTGATCTTTACGGTCACCGGTGCATCGGTGGACATCATGAGGTTTGAGGCCACACGCACCGTCATGCAATCCACGCTGGACCGGGCGGTCCTTGCGGCTGCCGACCTCGACCAGATGCAGGACTCCGAAACGGTTGTCCGGGACTACCTCGAGAAAGCCGGGATCGCCGCGACGCTGGACAGTGTCACGCCCGAGGAGGGCGTCAACTACAGGACCGTCACGGCGTCAGGCAGCACGGACATCAACACATTCTTCCTGCGGATGAGCGGCATCGACACGCTGACCGCGGCGGCCCTCGCCACTGCGGAGGAAAAGATCTCCAACGTGGAAATCTCGCTCGTGCTCGACGTTTCCGGGTCGATGCGCTGGAACAGCCGCATGGACAAGCTGAAGCCGGCGGCCGAGGCTTTCGTCGACAAGGTGATGACCGACGATTCGAACGGCGTGACCACGCTGAACGTCGTGCCCTTTGCGGGGCAGGTGAACCCGGGCGACATCCTGTTCGACTACTTCCGCGGCGAGCGGCCGAAGATCAAGCACGACAACAACGGCTGGGGCAACGGCGACCAGGACGCGCCGGGCGGCTCCTTGTGCAACAACAACGCCGAGAACGCCGACGAAGGTGCAGCTGACCCGTCCTGCACGGATGGCACTACCGATACGACGACGAGCGATTCCACGACCACCGACCCCGTGGTGTCCGCCCCGGTCGAGGACTACTTCCCGCCGTGGTCGCACACGATCACCAACGTGGTGCTCTACTTCGATACCGATGGCGACGACATTTATAACATTGCCCACCGCATCACGTACTTCCCGGACAGCGCGCCGAAGGACATGGATGACTTCTACAAGGGCGCGGTCGCGGCACTGTACTACTATGACGGCAGCCTGACCGATCCGTCCCAGTTCCTCGGGATGTCCATCAAGGGGCCGGGGTCCAAGACGAATTATTTCCAGGTCAAGGGCGACCTCAACGGTCCTGAATCGGACATTGGTCCGACCTTGAACAACACCAAGGATCACAAGCTCCCCGGGTACTCCATGCCCTATTTCTGGGTCGACTGGGCAAGCTTCGAGCCGGAATATGTCTCGCCGAACCCGGAACCGGCCCCCGCGCCCGAACCGGACCCGACGACGGACCCCGGCACCGAGACCCCGCCGGCCGAGGAAACCAACGTCAACATGCCGTCCTCCTGCGTCGAGATCTACAGCGACGAATTCCTGACCACGGCGATGCCGACGTCGACCGACTACGTGCCGCACTTCAACTACTGGGCCTTCGACGAACCGACCATGGACTGGGGCTGGTGCCCGAGCGAGGAGATGGCGATCCAGTACTATTCCGCGGACCGCACCGGCCTGAAGAACTTCATCAACGGCATGCGCCTGCATGATGGTACGGGCCTGCAGTACGGGATGAAGTACGGCCTCGCGCTTCTCGATCCGGCCAACCAGCCGGCCCTGTCCGAGCTGATCGCTGCAGGCAAGGTGGACGCCCGCTTCGAAGGCCGCCCGATCGCCTGGGAGGACCCGGAGACCGAGAAGTACATCATCCTGATGACGGACGGCCAGACCACGGACCAGTGGCGCCCTACCGACGCGAAGAACCCGAGGAACGGCGACACCGTTCTGGTCGATCAGGGGGCAGGGAAGTCCTACAACCTCTCGGACGCGCCGACCAACGTCGCCAATCTGCATGCGCAGTGCGACCTGGCCAATGCGAAGGGCGTGACGATCTTTGCCATCGCCTTCGAGACAGACACCGCCGCGGCCAACGAACTCGCCTATTGCGCCTCGTCTGCCAGCCACTTCTTCCACGTCACGGGCGACCAGATCTTCGATACGTTCGACACCATCGCCCGGCAAATTAACAACCTGAGGTTGATCCAATGAATTCGGTTGCCCGGACATCCCGCCTTGGCCGGTTTGCTGGCCGCTTCTGCCGCGAAGAGAACGGCAACTCCACCCTGGAATTCGCCTTCTACTTCTCGATCTTCTTCCTTGTCCTCGCGGCCGGGGTGGAGATCGCCTACATGAACCTGCGTCACGCGATGCTGGAGCGCAGCGTGGACCGGGTGGTCCGCGAGATCCGCCTGTCGACCGGGGAAATCCCGACCTACGAACAGGTGCGCCTGAGCATCTGCGACCAGGCGGTGATCATCGACGACTGCCAGAACAACCTCATGCTAGAGATGGTGGAGGTCGATCCGCGCAACGTCACCATGATGGAGCCGAACCCGGATTGCCGGAATGCGCAGGAAGATCCGCGTCCGGTGCGCAACTTCGTGCACGGCAAGGACAACGACCTGATGCTGATGCGGGCCTGCCTCAAGTACAAGCCCATGATGCCGACCACCGGCTTCGGCAAGGAACTCAATCTGGATACCGAAGGCTACGCGCAGATGATCGTCAACTCCGCCTTCGTGCAGGAACCGAGGTAACCGCCATGACAACGCCGATGCTGCAAAAGCTGCGCCGCTTCGCCGGCAACGAGAATGGCAACGTCACCATCGAGACGCTGATCTGGCTGCCACTGCTGCTGATGGTGCTGGCCAGCATGTTCTCGCTGCACGATGCCTTCCGTCAGAAAAGCCTGAACACCAAGGCGGCCTACACGATCTCGGACGCCATCTCGCGCGAGACATCGGCCATCGACGGCGCCTACCTCGACGGCATGCTCGACCTGCTGGAGTTCCTGACGCTGTCCGAAGGGCCGTATTCACTGCGTGTGACGCAGGTGCGCTACGACGCCAACCAGGGCGCCTACATCCGCGACTGGTCGCAGACCCGCGGTGTCTTCAGCGAAATGCGCACCGAGGATCTGGTCAACCTGACCGACCGCCTGCCGACGCTGCTGCACAACGAGCGCGTCATCATGGTCGAAACGGAAACGCAATACGTGCCGCCGTTCGAACTGCCGGTCCTGAACGAGGCAGACCTGTTCTACACCTACGGGTTCACCCGGCCGCGTTTCGCCCCCCAGATCGTCTGGTCGGACGGCTGATCCCGGGCGGGGCGACGCACAGCCCCGCCCCACCATCCGTGCCGGGACCGGCTGGCCTGCCACGCCTTGCCTGCGAAGGTCGCCAAGGCGCCTTTATCCGGTGGAAAACTCTCGGATTTCTCGCGCGACGCATTGATACTCCCGCCGGGCGCTGCTTGACTGCCGCGACGGTATCCACCGCGGCGGGGAGACAGGCATGGGTTTTTCGGGCTGGCGCATTCTGAAGGAGGGGCTGACCGGCAATCGCGGATGGCGGCCCCACTGGCGCACTCCCGACCCGAAACCCGAATACGATATCGTCATCATCGGCGGGGGCGGCCATGGCCTGGCCACGGCGTTTTACCTCGCCAAGGAGCACGGGCTGACAAACGTGGCGGTGCTCGAGAAGGGCTATCTCGGCGGTGGCAACGTCGGGCGCAACACCACCATCGTGCGGGCGAACTACGGGCTGCCGGGCAATTCCGAGTTCTACTCCCATTCCCTGAAGCTCTGGGAGGGGATGGAGCAGGAGCTGAACTTCAACACGATGATGAGCCAGCGCGGCGTGCTGAACCTGTGCCATTCCGATGGTCAGCGCGACGCCTTCGCCCGGCGCGGCAACGCCATGCGCAACCAGGGCGACGACGCCGAGCTTCTGTCGCGAGAACAGGTGCGCGAGAAGGTCCCGTTCCTCGATTTCGACAACGCGCGCTTCCCGATCTACGGCGGGCTCTGGCACGGGCGGGGCGGTACCGCGCGCCACGATGCGGTCGCCTGGGGCTACGCCCGGGGCGCCGACATGCGGGGGGTCGACCTGATCCAGAACTGCGAGGTCACGGGCATCGACATCGAGAATGGCCGGGTCCGGGGCGTGCAGACCTCGCGCGGGGCGATACGGGCGAAAAAGGTCGGCATCGTGGTCGCGGGCCGGTCCTCGCAGGTGGCGGCGATGGCAGGGATGCGCCTGCCGATCGAGAGCCACGTCTTGCAGGCCTTCGTGACAGAGGGGCTGAAGCCCTGCCTCGATCACGTGGTGACCTTCGGCATGGGGCATTTCTACATATCGCAATCCGACAAGGGCGGGCTCGTGTTCGGCGGCGACCTCGATTTCTACGCCTCCTACGCGGCGCGAGGCAATCTGCCGATGGTCGAGCATGTGATGGAGGCGGGGATGGCGCTGATGCCGATGATCGGCAAGGCGCGGGTCCTGCGGTCCTGGGGCGGGATCATGGACATGTCGCCCGACGGCTCGCCGATCATCGACCGGACCGGGGTGGAGGGACTCTTCCTCAATTGCGGCTGGTGTTACGGCGGGTTCAAGGCCGTGCCGGGCTCGGGCTTTTCCTTCGCGCACCTGATCGCGACGGGACGGCACCACGCTCCGGCGGCGGGTTTCCGGCTGGATCGCTTCGCCACGGGCCGCGGCCTGATGGACGAAGAAGGCACCGGCGCGCAGCACAACCTGCATTGACCGGGATGGAGAGCGTGACCTTGGGTATCGGCAAGACATGGCATGGTTCGGGACGCGCAGCACCGCACGCACGCCCGATGCAACGGCGTCCCGGACGCCACCTGATCGGGGATATGACCGGATGCGCCTGACCTGTCCGTTGTGCGGCGAACGCGACCGCCGGGAATTCACGTACCAGGGCGCGGCCTCGATGCTGGAGCGTCCCTCCGGGGGTGATCCCCAAGTGTGGTCGGACTGGCTTCACCTGCGCGACAACCCGGCGGGTCTGACCCGCGACCTTTGGTATCACGAGGCAGGATGCACGGCGTGGCTGGTCATCGAACGTGATACCTTAACGCACGAAATCCATGCCGTCTCGCTGGTGGAGCCTCAGGATGCGAATTGAGGGCAAGGGCCGCGTGAACCGGGACAGGCCGCTCGGGTTTACCTTCGACGGGCAGGCTTACAGCGGGTTCGAGGGCGATACGCTGGCTTCCGCGCTGATGGCGGAGGACGTGCACCTGCTGGGCCGGAGCTTCAAGTACCACCGCCCGCGCGGACTGTTCACCGACACCTCGGCGGAACCCAATGCGCTGGTGACGGTGGGGCGGGGCGCCGGTGCGGACCCGAACACGCGCGCCACGGTGCAGGAGCTGTTCGAAGGTCTTGATGCGGTCAGCCAGAACCGCTGGCCGTCGCTGTCGCTGGACCTTCTGGCGGTCAACGACCTGTTCGCGCCGTTCCTCGGTGCGGGGTTCTACTACAAGACCTTCATGTGGCCGAAAGCGTTCTGGGAGAAGCTCTACGAGCCGGCGATCCGCCGCGCGGCGGGACTGGGTGCGCTGTCGGGGGCGCCCGATCCGGACCGGGCAGAGAAGGCTTTTGCATTCTGCGACGTGCTTGTGATCGGGGGTGGCCCGGCTGGCCTGATGGCCGCCCGCGCCGCAGCCTCCGCCGGGGCGGATGTGATCCTCGCGGACGAGGGTCCCTCCTTCGGGGGGCGGCTTCTGGCGGAGGTCGAGGAGATCGAGGGCCAGCCCGCGCATCTTTGGGCAGAGGCGGAGGTCCGGGCGCTGCAGGACCTGCCGAACGTCCGGCTGATGACGCGCACGACGGTCACGGGCGCCTATGACGGTGGCACCTACGGCGCGGTCGAGCGGGTGTCCTCTCACCTCTCCGATCCGGGCGCGCTGCCGCGCGAGTGTTTCTGGCGGATCGCGGCGAAACGCGCCGTGCTGGCGGGCGGCGCGCTGGAGCGGCCCATCGCGTTCCGTGACAATGACCTGCCCGGCGTGATGCTGGCGTCTGCGCTGCGGGGCTACTTGAACCGCTACGGCACCGTGCCCGGCGGACGCGTGGCGGTTTTCGGCAACAACGACGACGCGCATCGCACGGCACGCGATCTGGCCGTCGCGGGGCTGCACGTCGTGGCGCTGATCGACAGCCGCCACGATGCACAGAACCGCGCGGGCGATGTGCCGTTCTACCCGGGATGGCAGGTCTGCGGCACCCATGGCCGCAAGCACCTGACCGGCATCACCCTGCGTGCCCCGGATTGTCGGCGGGACAATCTGCAGGTGGATGCCCTGGGCGTGTCCGGCGGCTGGAACCCGGCGATCCATCTGACCTGCCACACCGGCGCGCGGCCCGTCTGGCGCGACGACATCGTGGCATTCGTGCCGCCTGCGACCCACGTTCCGGGCCTTGCGGTCGCGGGTGCCGCGAACGGCGCCTTCTCCACGCAGGCCTGCCTTGCCGAAGGCGCGGAGGCCGGGCGCGCCGTCGCCGCCGAGCTGGGCCTCTCGGCAAAGGTGGAGGTCCCCCGGGCCGAGGATGCGCAGTACTCCATCCGCCGCCTGTGGACCGTACCGGGCAAGGGGCGCGCCTGGCTCGATCTTCAGAACGACGTGACGGTCAAGGATGTCAGGCGCGCGGCCGCGGAAAACTATGCCTCGGTCGAGCACATGAAGCGCTACACGACGCAGGGCATGGCGACAGATCAGGGGAAGTCGTCGAACGTGTCGGCGCTGGCGATCCTTGCCGACGCCACCGGCCGCGACATCCCGGAGACCGCCACGACCACCTTCAGGCCGCCGTATTCCCCCATCGCCATCGCCACGCTTGGCGCCGGCGGAGCGGGCAAGGGACTGGCGCCGCAGCGCTTCACGACATCCCATGACGCGAGCCTCGCCTTGAAGGCACCGATGATCGAGGCCGGGCTCTGGTATCGTCCGTCCTATTTCCCGAAGGAGGGCGAGACCTCGTGGCGTCAGAGTTGCGACCGAGAAGTGCGGATGGTCCGGACCAATGTCGGGGTCTGCGATGTCTCCACTCTGGGCAAGATCGAGCTTCAGGGGGCGGACGTGCCGCGGTTCCTCGATCTCGTCTACACCAACACCTTCTCCTCTCTGGCGCCGGGCCGCACGCGCTATGGCCTGATGCTGCGCGAGGACGGGCACGTGATGGACGACGGCACCACGGCGCGGCTCTCCGACGACCGCTGGCTGATGACCACGACCACCGCAGCCGCGGGGCAGGTCATGCGCCACCTCGACTGGGTGAAACAGGCGTACTGCCAGGGCTGGGACGTGCGCTTCATCTCCGTCACGGAGCATTGGGCGCAGTTCGCCATCGCCGGACCGAAGTCACGGGACCTGCTGAACGGCCTTCTCGATGCACCGATCGACAACGAGAGCGTGCCGTTCATGGCAAACCGCCCGGTGACCATAGGCGGGCAGGCGGCGCGGCTGTTCCGGATCTCCTTTTCGGGCGAGCATGCCTATGAACTGGCGATCCCGGCCCGCTATGGCGCGGCGCTTTTCGACGAGTTGCTGGCCCGGGCCGAGGCGCTGGACGGCGGGGCCTACGGGATGGAGGCGCTGAACGTCCTGCGGATCGAGAAGGGGCACATCACCCATGCAGAGATCCACGGGCGGACTACCGCCTTCGACATCGGGATGCAGCGGATGATCGCGTACGGGAAAGACTGCATCGGCAAGGTGCTGGCGGCGCGGCCCGGCCTGATGGAGGACCGTGAGGAGATGGTGGGCCTGCGCCCGGCGGGCGAGGTAAAACTAATCCCGGCGGGCGCGCACCTGTTCGACAGGGAGGCCGATCCGGTCAGGGCCAACGATCAGGGCTATGTCACCTCGACGTGTTTCTCGCCGACCCTGGGCGAGACACGGGCGCTTGGGTTCCTGAGGAACGGCCGCGCCCGGCACGGCGAAACGGTCAAGCTGGTCGATCACCTCCGGGGCGTGACCGCGTTATGCGAAGTGACCGAACCCGTGGCCTTCGACCCGGAAGGAGGGCGCTTGCGTGGTTGACCTGAATGCCAGATCCCCCGCCGAAGGGCTGGGCCCGCTGAACAAGGGGCGGTTCACCTTGTCGGAGGCGCCGATGACCCGTGTCACCGCGCTGATGCCGAAACCGGGCGCGCGCGCGGCGCTGTCGGGGGCGCTGAAGGAAGCGCACGGCAGCAGCCTGCCCGCGCCGAACCGAAGGTCGGGACCGTGTCTCTGGGCCGGGCGCGACACCTTCTTCCTGATCGGTGCCGATCCCGCTCCGGATCTGGAGGCTCATGCGACGGTGACGGAGCAGTCCGATGCCTGGGTCATCCTTGACCTGACGGGGGAGGGGGCGGAGGACGTTCTGGCCCGGCTGGTGCCCGTCGACCTGCGCCCGAACGCCTTCCCGGAGGATGCCACGGCGCGGACCCTCTGCGGCCACATGAACGTCCTGATCCAACGCGTGGAAGGCGGCTACAGGGTCATGGCCTTCCGGTCGATGGCCCGGACCCTTTGGCACGAAATTGCCGATGCCATGGCAGGCGTTGCCGCCCGGGGGGAGGCGGGCTAGAACCACTCCAAACTGCCTGCGGAGACGCCCGACATGCGCAAAGCGCTTTATGCCCTTCTTTTCGCCATCGCTGCCACACCCGTCGTGGCGCAGGGCGATCTCGAAAAATGTGCGCAGACCGAAGCCTGGTTCAAGCTGGCCGTGGACAGCCGTGTCAATGGCCGGTCCAAGGCCGACGTGCGCACGGCCCTGCGCGCCGAGATGGAGCGCAAGGCCGCCGACCAGCTTGCCGACTTCGTGTTCACGCTGCCCGCCAACATGCTGACCCCTGCGGTCGGTCAGGCGGCGCGCGAACAGTGCGAGCTTCTGGACAAGTAAGACCGGACACCACTTCCGGCCGCCGGTGTCATGATCGCTGTCATGGCACCTTGAGAATCGCCCCGCCGCCGGAGGATACTGCCTCGCATGAGTCTGCCGACCGGTTTCCTCGATGAAATCCGCAACCGCCTGAGCCTTGCCGATGTGGTGGGGCGCAAGGTGCTGTGGGACAAGCGCAAGTCGCAACCCGGCAAGGGCGACTTGTGGGCGCCGTGCCCGTTCCACCATGAAAAGACCGCTTCTTTCCATGTCGATGACCGGAAAGGGTATTACTACTGTTTCGGCTGTCACGAGAAGGGCGACGCCATCTCCTTCGTGCAGAAGACGGAGAACGTCGGCTTCATGGAGGCGATCGAGATTCTCGCCACCGAGGCGGGGATGGAGATGCCCGCCCGCGACCCGCAGGCCAAGCAGAAGGCCGACCGCCGCACGGTTCTGGGCGAGGTCATGGAGCAGGCGGTCCAGTTCTTCCGGTTCCAGCTGAAAACACAGGCGGCCACCGACGCCCGCGCGTATCTGTCCCGGCGCGGGCTGGATACAGGCGCGCAGGAGCGGTTCGAGATCGGTTTCGCGCCCGCCGGTTGGGACAACCTCCGGCTTGCGCTCACGGGCAAGGGTGTCTCCGTCGAGCACCTCGTGGCCTGCGGCCTCTCGAAGACGTCCGACAAGGGGCGGGAGCCGTATGACGTCTTCCGCAACCGCATCATGTTCCCGATCCGCGACGCCCGCGGACGGTGCATCGCCTTTGGTGGCCGGGCGATGGACCCGGATGACAACGCCAAGTATTTGAACTCGCCCGAGACGGAGCTGTTCGACAAGTCCCGCAACCTCTACAACCTGCGCTCCGCGCGGGAGGCGACGGGCAGGGGGCAGCCGCTGATCGTGGCCGAGGGCTACATGGACGTGATCGCGCTCAGCGAGGCGGGTTTCCAGGGTTCTGTCGCGCCTCTGGGCACCGCGGTCACCGAGAACCAGCTTCACGCGATGTGGCGGCTGTCGCCGGAACCGATCATCGCGCTTGACGGGGACAAGGCCGGATTGCGCGCGGCTTACCGCGTGATCGACATTGCCTTGCCGCTGCTGGAGGCGGGCAAGGGACTGCGCTTTGCGCTCATGCCGGACGGCAAGGACCCGGATGACCTGATACGGTCCGACGGACCGGATGCGGTGCAGACCTGCCTCGACGCGGCGCTGCCGATGGTCGACCTGCTCTGGCAGCAGGAGACGGAGGGCCGCACCTTCGACAGCCCGGAACGCCGGGCCGCACTGGACAAGGCGCTGCGCGAACGGTTGCAGAAGATCAAGGACCCCTCCCTGCGCCGCCACTATGGCGAGGCGGTGCGGGAGCTTCTGGACAAGCTCTACAACCGGGCAGGCGCGCAGCCTGCCGCGCCCTGGAGCAATGGCAACGGCGGGGGATTTTCCGGCGGCTACTCAGGTGAGTTCAAGGGCGGTTTTTCCGGCAAGGGGAAGGGCGCGCGGGGCCGCCGCAAGTGGAACGCGCCCGAACCGCCCAGCCCGACGGCCAAGGCCTCCATGCTGGTTTCAGGCGGCGAGGATGCCGAAGTCGTCATGCGGCAGGAGATCGTTCTGGCCATTCTCTACCGTCATCCTACCCTTGTAGAGGCGTTCGACGGCCAGCTGGAGAATCTTGCACCCCGCGACCCCGATCTTGCCGCGCTGAAGGACGTGCTGCTCGACATGGCCGACCGTCCGGACGACCTTGCCGAGGCGGCGATGGAAAGGATCGGCTCCGAGTGGCTTGAAACCCTGCTCGCCGCGCGCCATATCGCGGTGGTTCCATGTATCCGTGCCCAAGGTGCAAAGGACCTCGCGCGGATGACCGTGGCGGAGGAGCTGGCGAAGCTTGAAGCGTACCATGGCTGGAAGGCCGAACTGAGAGAGGCGGAGGAGGACCTCGACGATCTGGCCGACGAAGCCCTGACATGGCGTCTTGCAGAGGCGGCGCGGGCGCGTTCAGCGATCGGCCGGCTGAAAGACGACAACGAGGTGGACTTCGAAATCGGGCCGAATGGCGCCCATATCGACCGGGAAGAAAAGAGCGCCCTTGATTCGCTTCTCGCGACGATTCGATTCGAAAAAGGGCGTGGATGACGTCACTTCGGTGAGAAAAAGGTAAAGAAATAAGGGTAGACGGGTTCCCGAATCACTCAAAGACGCTATTGAGTCGGTCAATCAGTGATTCGTCCTCCCCTTCGATCAGGAGAGCCGCATGGCAGCCAAGGACAACGAAGACGCCAAATCCGACGACCAGGAAGAAGAGATCAGCCTCGACATGTCGCAGGCTGCGGTCAAGAAGATGATCGCCGAAGCGCGCGAGCGTGGATACATCACCTACGACCAGCTCAACCAGGTTCTGCCGCCGGATCAGGTGTCCTCGGACCAGATCGAGGACGTCATGTCGATGCTCTCGGAAATGGGCATCCAGGTGACCGAGGACGACGAGGAAGCCGAGGAAGACGAGTCCGGCAAGGGCTCGACCGATCTTGTCGAAGCCAAGCGCGGCGGCGAGGTCGCGCTGGGATCTGGCACGACCGAAAAGCTCGACCGCACGGACGACCCGGTGCGCATGTACCTGCGCGAGATGGGCAGCGTCGAACTGCTGTCGCGCGAAGGCGAGATCGCCATAGCCAAGCGGATCGAGGCTGGTCGGAACACTATGATCCTCGGGCTCTGCGAAAGCCCGCTGACGTTCCAGGCGATCACCATCTGGCGCGAGGAACTTCTGTCCGAAGACATCCTTCTGCGTGATGTGATCGACCTCGAGACCACCTTCTCCGGCCAGATGGGCGAGGACGGTGAACTGGACGAACCCGTGGTGGATGCGTCCAACGTCGAGACGGGCACACAGCAGAAATCGGACGAACCGGAATACGACGCCGACGGCAACCCGATCAGCCGCGACGATGACGAGGACGACGACGAGCAGGCCAACATGTCGCTCGCCGCGATGGAGACGGCGCTGAAGCCGCGCGTTCTCGAAACCCTCGACCGCATCGCCCGCGACTACGAGCAACTGGCCGAAATGCAGGACAGCCGGATCTCGGCCACCCTGAACGAGGACGGCTCCTTCGACTCCGATGACGAGGCAACCTACCAGAAGCTCCGCGGCGAGATCGTCGAACTGGTGAACGGCCTTCACCTGCACAACAACCGCATCGAAGCATTGATCGACCAGCTTTACGGCATCAACAAGCGCATCATGTCCATCGACTCCGCCATGGTGAAGCTGGCCGACCAGGCCCGCATCAACCGTCGCGAATTCGTGGACGAGTATCGCGGTCACGAGCTCGATCCGAACTGGCTTGAGCGCATGGCCGAGAAGTCCGGGCGCGGCTGGCAGATGTTCATCGAGCGCTCCGCCGACAAGGTGGAGGAGCTGCGCACCGACATGGCGCAGGTCGGTCAGTACGTGGGGCTGGATATCTCTGAATTCCGCCGCATCGTGAACCAGGTGCAGAAGGGCGAGAAAGAAGCCCGGCAGGCCAAGAAGGAAATGGTCGAGGCGAACCTGCGTCTCGTGATCTCCATCGCCAAGAAATACACCAACCGCGGCCTGCAGTTCCTCGACCTCATCCAGGAAGGCAACATCGGCCTGATGAAGGCGGTGGACAAGTTCGAGTATCGCCGCGGCTACAAGTTCTCGACCTACGCGACATGGTGGATCCGTCAGGCCATCACCCGGTCCATCGCGGACCAGGCGCGGACGATCCGTATCCCGGTCCACATGATCGAGACGATCAACAAACTGGTCCGCACCGGTCGCCAGATGCTGCACGAGATCGGCCGCGAGCCGACCCCGGAAGAGCTGGCGGAAAAGCTGCAGATGCCGCTCGAGAAGGTCCGCAAGGTGATGAAGATCGCCAAGGAGCCGATCTCTCTCGAAACGCCCATCGGCGACGAGGAGGACAGCCAGCTCGGCGATTTCATCGAGGACAAGAACGCGATCCTGCCGCTGGATTCCGCCATTCAGGAAAACCTGAAGGAAACCACGACCCGCGTGCTGTCGTCCCTTACCCCGCGCGAGGAGCGGGTTCTGCGGATGCGCTTTGGCATCGGCATGAACACCGACCACACGCTGGAAGAAGTCGGCCAGCAGTTCAGCGTGACCCGCGAACGTATCCGCCAGATCGAGGCGAAGGCGCTCCGCAAGCTCAAGCACCCGTCGCGGTCGCGCAAGCTGCGCTCCTTCCTCGACCAGTAAGGCGCGGTCATGTCCATCTGGAACAAACTCTTCGGCGGCGGCGAGGCTCCAAAGCCCGCCGCCGAAGCCATTGACTACGAGGGCTTTCGCATCATCCCTCAGCCGATGTCGGAAGATGGCGGGTTCCGCATCTGCGCGATCATCGAGGCGGATATGGACGGCGAAACCCGCACTCATCGCTTGATCCGCGCCGACGTCATTCGTGACGCAGACGAGGCGCGCGAAGCCTCCGTCGCCAAGGCAAAGCAGATGATCGACCAGCAGGGCGCCCGGATCTTTTCCTGACGCCCGGGGCTGTCCGGACAGCGTACTGAGTTGCATGACAAGTTGCGCGCCCGAGTGGGCCGCCTGAAAAAAGACGCGCCCGGTGCTGGGCGCGTCTTTTCTTTGCGGAGTGCCCTCGGGATCAGCCGGTCGGCATCACGAAGATTTCCTGCACGCAGGCGCGCGGATCGGCTTCCAGCGCGAAGACCACCGCGTCGGCAATGTCCTCCGGCTTCAGCTTGTCCGGCTTTGCCTCGTCAAAGAACGGCGTATCCACCATGCCCGGTGCGATCACCGTGCAGCGTCCTCCCCATTCGCGCATTTCCTCGGCGAGGTTGCCGCCGTAGCCGTGCACGAACCACTTCGACGCGCCATAGACCGATCCCTTGATGTGCGTCCGGCCGGCGGCGGAACCGGTCAGCAGCATGTGGCCCTTGCTGGACTTCAGTGCCGGCATCGCCGCCTTGACGGTCCACAGCAGACCCAGCACGTTCAGTTGTACCAGCGTTTCCCACTCGTCAGGGTCGCCCTTCTCTGTTCCCGCAGCGGAGAGGCCTGTGCCCGCGTTGGCGAAGGCCGCGTTCAGACCGCCGAAGCGGTCCACCAGCTTGCCGATTGCCGCGCGCTGTTCCTCAAGCGAGGTCGCATCGCCCACCAAGGGAAGTGCGGCGTCCCCGAGTTCATCCGCCAGTGCTGAAAGCTTGTCCTCGGAACGTGCGAACAGCCCGACTGTCCAGCCGCGCGCCACCGCAGCCCGGGCCGTCGCGGCCCCGATCCCCGAAGAGGCGCCGGTGATGAAAAGTGTCTTGCTCATGTCTTGTGTCCTTTCGTCTTTCATCGGATCAACGTGTGCGCCGCCGCAGGTTTCCATGCGATGCGATTGAAAAATCCCGGAATTCTTCGCTTCGAATGCAAACCTTTAGCGTAGCGGGAACCATTTCCGGCGTCTCCTAGTTATCAACACGAAGGAGAGCAAAGAGATGAACAAGCTGCCAGTTTACCTGTTCGCCCTGACCGCAAGTGCCACGGCCGCATTCGCCGCGACCGAGTTTCTTGCACCCGTCGAGCCGGAAGTGATCGAGATCGAAGTGTCCCCCGACGACCTCGCCCGCTGCCAGGAAACGCTCGCGCAAGTGGCGCAGATGCCCATCGTGTCGGACAGCGGTCGTCCGCTTCCGGCCTCCTCAGCCGATGGTCTTCCCAGCGTGGCCTGCGTGGTCCGGGACGTCTGATTGCCCCTTTGGCGGGCGCGCCACCTCCCGGCGCGTCCGCTTTTCGCTTTCAGTACTTTTTCAGCTCAGGTGCTCGTTGAAGAAGGCGAGCGTTCTTTGCCACGCCAGTTCCGCAGCCGCCTCGTCGTAACGCGGCGTTGAATCGTTGTGGAAGCCGTGGTTGACCCCCGGATAAATGTGCGCCGTGTAGGTCTTGCCGTGCTCCTTGAGCGCCGCCTCGTACTCCGGCCAGCCTTCGTTGACGCGTTCGTCCAGCTCGGCATAGTGCAGCAGGAGCGGCGCTTCGATCTTCGGCACGTCCGCCGCATTCGCCTGACGACCGTAGAACGGCACCGATGCGTTCAGTTCGGGATAGGCAACTGCGAGGGCATTGCAGACCCCGCCGCCATAGCAGAACCCCACGCATCCGACTTTGCCCGTCGTGGCCTCATGCGCGGCAAGCCATTCGTAGGCCGCGAAGAAATCGTTCATCAGCTTGGTGCTGTCGACCGTCTGCTGCAGCTCTCGCCCCTCTGCGTCATTGCCGGGGTAGCCGCCGACAGAGGTCAGACCGTCCGGCGCAACCGCGATGAACCCGGCCTTTGCCAGACGGCGCGCGACGTCCTCGATGTAGGGGTTCAGGCCGCGGTTCTCGTGAATGACGACGACCGCAGGCAGCGGACCTTCGGCTCCGGCCGGGGTCACGAGGTAGCCGCGCACCTCGCCGTGCCCGTTGGGGGACGGGTACATCACGTATTCCGGCAGAATGTCGGGGTCGTTGAAACTGACCTGTTCCGCCAGCGCATAATTCGGAGAAAGCATGTTCAGCAGGGCAGCGGCTGTCAGACCGCCCACCGCGAACCGGGCCGCACCATCGAGGAACTCCCGTTTCGAGATCTTCCCGTGTGCGTAGAAATCGTAAAGATCCAGCAGTTCCTGGTCGAAATCCTCGGCGGTCATCCGGCGCGGCGGCGTATGATCGTTCATTCTTCCTCTCCCTTGTGGCCCCACGTCCATTGCCGTTGCGGCGCGTTCACGTGGATGCAAGGAAGGTTAGGACGACTCGTTCAGAACCACAGAGACAATCAGTGCAGACAACCTTCACGATTTCGACAACCGGCCCCGGCCTCTACGAATTCACCCGCGACGTGACGCGTTGGGCCGGGCAGGGGGGCGATGGCCTGCTGACGCTGTTCGTCCGGCACACCTCGGCCTCCCTGCTGATCCAGGAGAATGCCGACCCGGAGGTGCAGACGGATCTGCGTGCCTTCTTTGACCGGCTCGTGCCACCCAGCACGCATCCCTCGATGGCCTACCTGACTCACACGTACGAAGGTCCCGACGACATGCCCGCGCACATCAAGGCGGCGCTGATGCCCGTGTCCCTGACGATCCCGGTCACGCAGGGGCGGCTCGCGCTGGGGACGTGGCAGGGGATCTACCTGTTCGAGCACAGATCGGCACCGCATCAACGCCAAGTGGCCGCCCACCTAGGCTGAGGGATGCCTGTGCCCGGCCCCCGTTTCAAATGCGAGCGGCACGGACGTCTTGATCGCCAAAGCCGCATCGCATCCCTCCCCACGCTCTGCTAGCGTATCGTTCGACCCTTTTTCAGGACCAGTCACAGCCCCTCATGCCACGCCCCCGCCGTCTTTTCCTTGCTCTCGCCACAGTGGCGGCCATCGGCATTGCCGGTGCGGTGATCGGCTTGCCGGAGATCATCGCGCGCCGGGCAGCGCAGGTGGCCCAGACCTGCCTCGACCTTGCGGATCGCGAGACGCGCTGCAGGTTCATCGGCGGGCCGCTGGAGATGCAGGGGCAGCCCGTCTTCATGGAGGGGTTCAACCAAGCCTTCCTGCCCACCCGGGACGAGATCGAGTTCATCGACGCCAGCGGCGAGACATGGACCGCTCCCCGGCAGACACTGACCGACGGTGCCACGATCCCGCCGATCTTCGCGCCGCTCATCGGGGACCGCCAAAGTCGCGAATACCTCATGGCGGCGGCGCTGCACGATGCCTATTGCGGTGTCGGCAACGATGCCCTGCCGACGTGGCGCACCCGCGCGTGGCAGGACGTGCACCGCATGTTCTACGAGGCGCTTTTGGTCAACGGAACGCCACCGCAGAAGGCGAAGATCATGTTCGCGGCGGTCTATCTGGGCGGTCCGCGCTGGGACGATCCGGCGCGCGATCTGTCCGAAGTGCCGCAAGAGGCGCTGCAGAAGGAAATGGCGTGGTGCCTCGAATGGATCGAACAGACCGACCCGGACGTGGAGGCCATCGCCGCATGGATGACGAAGCGGGAGGCCGATCTGAAGGCGGGAAAGCAGGTCCGGCCCGCCGTTCTCGGCGCTCCCGCCAGTGAATGACGCCTTCGCGTTGCGTAAACACAGCACCATCTGGGGGGAAGATTATTTCTCTACCCAAAACTTGGGCGCCGTCCTATAGTGACTGTGGATAATTGGGGAACAACCCCATGACCGAGGCAGGAACATTGAGAAACGAGGGGACAGGCCGATGCGCTGCCCGTTTTGCGGAAATATCGACACTCAAGTGAAGGACTCCCGGCCGGCCGAAGACCACGTGTCGATCCGCCGCCGTCGCTTCTGCCCCGCCTGCGGCGGGCGTTTCACCACCTACGAGCGTGTGCAGCTGCGTGACCTCGTGGTCATCAAGTCCAACGGACGGCGCGAGGATTTCGACCGCGACAAGCTGGAACGCTCGATCCGGATCGCCCTCCAGAAACGCCCGATAGAGCCGGAGCGCATCGACCAGATGATTTCCGGGATCGTGCGGCGGCTGGAAAGCATGGGCGAAACCGACATCCCCTCCAAGATGATCGGCGAGATCGTGATGGAGACGCTGGCCCGTATCGACACCGTGGCCTACGTCCGGTTTGCCAGCGTTTACAAGAACTTCCAGGCGGCGGACGACTTCGACAAGTTCGTCTCCGAGCTGCGGCCCGACCCGAACCTGCCGCCGCCGGCCAAGTGACGGCTTCCGACGCGCGCTTTATGGCCCAGGCTCTGGCCTTGGGCCGCCGCGGCATGGGCCAGACTTGGCCCAACCCAGCCGTCGGCTGCCTGATCGTGCGCAAGGGCCGCGTCGTCGGGCGGGGCTGGACGCAGCCTTCGGGCCGCCCGCACGCAGAAACGCAGGCGCTGGCCATGGCCGGGGAGGCCGCCCGCGGCGCAACGGCCTATGTCACACTCGAACCCTGCGCGCATCACGGCAAGACACCACCCTGCACGGACGCGCTGATTGCGGCCGGTGTCGCACGGGTGGTTGCTCCGATCGCCGACAGCGACCCGAGGGTCGCCGGGCAAGGGTTTGAAAAGCTGAGGCAAAACGGTATCGAGGTCCGCACCGGGGTTCTGGCTCAGGAAGCGATGCATGACCATGCCGGTTTCTTCCTGCGGGTCGAGCATGGACGCCCCTGGCTGACGCTGAAACTGGCCATGAGCGTCGACGGGCGGATCGCCACGGCGACCGGCGAAAGCCAGTGGATCACCGGACCGGAGGCGCGCCACGCAGTGCACGCCCTGCGCGCCAGTCATGACGCCGTTCTGGTCGGGGGCGGGACGGCCCGCGCCGACAATCCGCGCCTTACCGTCCGCGGGTTTGACCGCAGCCGGCCTCCGGTCCGCATCGTGGCGTCGCGCCACCTCGACCTGCCGCTGCTCAGCGACCTTGCCCGTACCGCAAAGGACGTTCCCGTCTGGCTCTGCCACGGGGCGGATGCGCGCGGTGACCTGCTGACCGCCTGGCAGGGCATCGGGGCGCGCCTGCTTACCGTGCCGCTTGCGGGCGGGCGGCTGGATGCCGCGGCTTTGCTGAAGACTTTGGGGCAGGAGGGGCTGACACGGGTCTTCTGCGAGGGCGGCGGCCAGCTGGCCGCATCGCTTCTGGCGCAGGACCTCGTGGACGAACTTCACGTGTTCACCGCGGGCTTGGCACTGGGTGCCGAAGGCCATCCGGGGATAGGCGCGCTGGGGGTCGACAGGCTCCGCGAAGCGCCCCGTTTCACCCTTGTGGATGTTTGCCAGCGAGGGGGCGACGTCCAGCACGTCTGGAGGCGGGGTTCCGCGACGTAAAAGTGCTTTGTCGCCAGATGTTTATATGATCGGAAAACCTATCCGAAAGCATATCAAAATCTGTGGACAACTCTGAAAATAACTATTTCTCAGAGAGATGGACCAATTCCCTGTGAATAAAGGTTAACGCCGCCAGATCCACGTGTGGCTGGCCAGTGCGCCCTGCAGTTTCGACAGGCCGCGATTCAGCGGACCGGGGTGTGGGATCGGGCCTTCTTTCAGCCGGTGAATGACCGTCTCGACGCTGCAAGCCTCGCGCATGTGCGGGTCGTGGTAACGCGGGTAATCGATCAATACCGCGTGGACGAGCGATTCCAGCGAGGGGCGCGGCCCGCTCAGCCGCCGGGCGGGGATCGGGCCGAGATCGCGAGTCAGGCCCCAGCCGGCATAGAAGGGCACGCCAAGCGTCACCACCTTGAGACCGCGCAGCAGCGCCTCGAACCCGGTCTGAGAGGTCATGGTCCAGACTTCGTCCACGGCATCCAGGACCTGTGCGATATCGGCGCCGTCCAGACGCGCATCCGCCCATCGCATGGGATCCTCGACGGCGCCCTTGCGCAGCCCTGCCTCTACGTCGGGGTGGGGCTTCCAGAGTATGACAGCGGACGGGTTCGCTTGGCGCGCGCGCTTCAGCAATTCGGTGTTCGACTGGACCATCGGGCTGCCGCGCAGGATGGAGGCGTCGTCCTCCACCTGTCCGGGCACCAGGATGCGGTGGCCTTCCGGCAGGTCGGGCAATCCGCCCGAAAGGTTGTATTTGGACAAGCCACCCGAGACCATCGCCTGTATAAGTCTGTGGACACGTTCGATCTGGTCAGATCGCAGGCCGCCCGCGCGGCGTTGAATCATGTGTTCCAGGGCCGACGGTGTCTCCGGATCGAAGTGAATCCCATCGGGATCGAGCACGAGAGACAGGGGCGGCACCAGCGTCGCACCCAATCCGCGCGATCTGAGAAACCCGTCCTCCAGATGCACGCCCCGTCCGCCACCGGCATTGGCCCATATCATCAGGCGGCGGCCGGTTTGCTGCGAAAGCTCCACAGCCTTGTCCACATCATCTTCGAACCGCAGGCGCTTCTCCTTGCCGAAGAATTTCTGCAGAAGGCCCCTTTTCCACAGCCGGGCGCTCGACACGATCCAGCCGTGGCGATCCTCGCGCCAGGCGCGCGTGCGGGCTTCGAGAGAGCCGATCACGTCCTCAAGCTGACACAGCCGGTCGCGGTGTGGGTCGTACCATGTCGGGTAAAGGATCATCGCGCCTGCGAACAACTGTGCACGGGTCAGGCGACGGTTTCGGCGGGGGAAGACCTCTTCGTCGTCGGTCAGGCCCCATCCGGCGTAGAACGGCCGCCCGAAGACGCGCGGCTTGTGGCCCGCAACGATTGCCTCGAACCCCATTTGCGAGGACAGGGTATAGACCCGGACCGCGCCTTCAAGCAGAACCCACGGGCTGGCATCGCCGTCGTAGAGCGTGACAGGGCCGCCTGCGTCCTCATCACGGAAATGGCCGTCGCGCAGCGCCTGCGCCGTTTCCGGATGGGTTTTTACGACGATCCGGGCGCCGGGGTTTTCCTCTCGTGCGACGAACAGCATCTCGAGGAAACGAGAGCGGTCACCGCCCGAGGCGCGCACGGAAGCATCGCCAACTGTCTGATCCACAACAAGAACATAACCGGGGGCAGGGGCCTCCGCTTCCGGATCGGAGGCGCTGTACTTCGAGAGACGTCCGTCCTGCAGCCGCGCCATGGCACCCCGTGCGCGTTCCAGCAAGGCGTGGTCGTCAAGCGGCTCGGTCGCCAGCAGCCGCTCCAGATCGGACGGCGCACCGCCGTCGAAATGCACGCCACTCCGGTCGATCAGCAGGCCGAAGGGCGGCTCTCCCCGCCGACCGGGATGGAGGGAGCGCAGGAAGGCATCTTCTACCCGGACCAGCGACGCCCCCGACCTCTCGGCCATGCGTTCGCCGCGCCAGGCGTAAGGCGATTGCCCCCAGACGCCCACAAGGTCGTCGGGGCCGGGCATACCCAGCGACACCCGGTATCCTGCAAGATCCAGAATGCGACGCACTTGTTTCTGCCGCAGGAAGCCTGCAGCGAAAACGAAAAGGCGCCGGGAAGTTTCCTCCCCGGCGCGACCCTGTCCCTCGGGTAAGTTCAAGTTAGTCCCCGCTGCCACTGAGCGTGTCGGAAATATCGGTGACCGTTGCCACCGAGCTGAGCGATCCTGTCAGGGATGCGATGGTCTTGTCCCACTGCACATACGGCGCTTCGGTCACGTAGAGCGTGTCCTGGTCGCGGATGACGAAGTCGCGTGCCATGAACATGCCGTTCGGTTCGGTCAGGTCCAGCACGTAGACCATGCGCTGTGCACCGACCAGGTCTGTCCGGCCCAGGACGTGGTTGGCGATTTCCGCGGGTTCGTTGCGGAACACGAAAACGCCGGTCGGATCTGCCGTGGCCGAGATCAGGCCGCCGACGGTTGCGATGGCCTCGACGGCAGAGATGCTCTGCGCCTCGAAGGGAACGCGCGCCTGTGTGCCCGTCGCGCCAAGCGCGGTGAAGGCGCGGGTGTCCTCTTCGACCAGGATGCGGTCGCCGCCGCGCAGGGCGATGTCGAAATCGGGGTTCTTGTAGAGGTCCTGGAACCAGATCGTCTCGGTCCGGTTGCCGCGGATGATCTTGATCTGCGCGATCTCCGGCTTGATCGTGACGCCACCGGCGCGTGCGATCATCGAGGACAGCGTCCGGGTCGGACGTTCGATGGCATAGACGCCCTGACCGCTGATCGACCCCAGCAGGCTGACGGTGGACCCGTCACCCGCCAGCCGGCGCACCTGTACCTGCGGATCGGGTGTCTGGTCTTCAAGCTTGGCGGTGATGATCTGGCGGATGCGTTCGGGCGTGTTCCCGGCGGCACGGATGCGGCCAGCGTAGGGAATGAAGATGAAACCGGAGCCGTCGACCTGCACTTCTTCGAGGATGGCCGGCCCGCTGCCGCCGGTAGCGCCGCCACCGGCGCCCAGAAGCGGATCGTCGACGTTTTCCCAGATCGTCAGGCCCAGTGTGTCCCCGGGCTGGATCGTGTCCGACCCGACGACAGAGGCATTCCGGAAGCCTTCAGAGAAGCCGAGCGCCGGAACCACGGCCGTGGCCCGCGTCACCCGGTCGTTCACCGCGACAATGAAGGAGTCACCCTCCCTCTGAACAGATCCTGCAAAGATTTCGCGTTTGTTCGGGCCAACGCGCGGAAGGCCGCAGGATGCCAGAATCGACACCGCGGCCAGCATGGCGACGCTCCTCGCCCACCGGGAGGGGGTACTTTTCACTGCTCGGTCTCCTCGACCTGAAGTCTGCCTCGGTTTTATATGGGTGACCTTTGTGGTCCCCGATTTTTCCACAGGTTAGAGGCTGCTGACGAAGAAATCCAGCTTTGCGGACCGGTCGGGTCAGTGCACCACGCGCAACTGTTGCCTTGGGGCCGCGGTTCCGCGTTCGAAGGCGTCGTAAGGATCGTCCCCGGCCAGCATCATGTCGACCACTTGCCGCAGCAATTGCCGCCGCCCGCGGGCCGAATAGAAACCGCCGGGAAGTTGCGAGGTTTCAAGAAGATAGCGGCGGTAGTCCTTGTAGGCCTTGTTATCGGGCCGGGAGGGCAGGGCAAAGAACTCGGGCAGTGGCTGGGTGGAGACGAACTCCGGCTTGGCATAGACCGCATCGCCGAACACCTTGAGCGGAATGCCGCGCCACAACACCTGCTGTGCAGCCGTAGAGTTCACGGTAACGGCGGTGCGCGCATCGTTCAGCAGCTGCGCCAGCTTGCCGCCGCGCACGTAATGGACCCGGTCGCCCACGCCGTGGCGCTTCGCGGCCGCGCGGATCGCCTTGCGCACACCGGCACGGTCGTCTTCCAGCGGATGCGCCTTGAACACGAGGTGGTGGTGGCCGGGGGCGCCCGACGCGAAGCCCTCGATCACCATCCCGAGGAAATCGGGCATCGTGGTGAAGGGGGAGTGTTTCTGGAAGCTGGAGTCATGCTCCAGTTGCATCAGGCACAGGTGGTAGGGGAATCCGCCCTGCCGGATGCGCAGCGTGGCGATCACGCGGTCCGCCCAGGTGAGCGGCATCAAGGTCAGGCGCTGGAGGTACAGCAGGAATTCCTGGAATACCGTCAGGGAGCGGTGCGGCTGGAAGTTGCGGAAATCGCCGTTCCGGAACATCACGAACCAATGGTAGAGCGCGCCATAGAAGATATGCTGCCGCATGTCGCCCCAATGCGCCGGGGGCAGGGGGGCCTCCATGTCGGACTTCTCAAGCGCGCGGCGCATGTCCGCAACGGTCATGTCCATCAGCCGTGAGTGCCCGTTGGAACCGCCGCGTTCATACGTCACCCAGTAGGGGCGCATGTAGCCTTCTTCGAAGACGTGCACGGTGATGCCGCGGCGGCGCGCTTCCTCCACCGCCTCGGCGTGGATGCGGCGCACGTCGCCGTACAGCACGAGGTCGGTGATCCGCTTCTCGTGCAGGAGGTCGATCAGCCAGGCCCGCCACTGGTCCTGCGTGCCGCGGAAGGGCAGGAAGGTCTTCGGATGGAACCAGAAGGCCCGGTCCCCGGCGTTGAAACCGACACGCCAGACCTTCGCGCCGGTCTTGCGCAGCATCTGGGCCAGACGGTGGAAGAACGGCCCGTGCGGTCCCTGAAGGAACAGAAAGACCCTCTGGTCGCCGCTGCCCTTGCTGATCTTCGCCATATCGCCCATGCGTGCCCTTCGAACGTCCCTGTCGCGTGCCAACCGACCTTGTGGAGACCTTCCGTATATGTGATGCCTTTGTTGCCAAACTATTCAAAGAGTTCGGCGAAATTAAGGCTTTGTAAACTCACGAATCCGGCGGAGGCAGCATGTTCACGGGGATCATCACGGATGTTGGCGAAGTGCGCGCGCTGGAGCGCCGCGGCGATCTTCGCGCACGGATCGGCACCAAATACAAGACCGCCTCCATCGACATGGGCGCCTCGATCGCCTGCAACGGTGTCTGCCTGACGGTGATCGGGCTGGGCCCTGACTGGTTCGAGGTCGACATCAGCGCCGAGACGCTGTCGAAGACGACCATCGGCGGCAACGATGGCTGGACCGAGGGCAGCAAGATCAACCTCGAGCGCGCGCTGAAGGTCGGGGACGAACTGGGCGGGCATATCGTGTCGGGACACGTGGACGGGGTCGCCACGGTGGTGGGCATGCAGGACGAGGGCGACAGCACGCGCGTCACCTTCGACGCGCCCGAGGCGCTGGCCCGTTTCATCGCGCCGAAGGGATCGGTGGCGCTGAACGGCACCTCTCTGACGGTGAACGAAGTGGACGGCACGACCTTCGGGATCAACTTCATCCCGCACACCAAGGAAGTCACGACCTGGGGACTGACCGCCGTCGGCGACCGCATCAACCTGGAGATCGACACGCTCGCCCGGTACGTTGCGCGGCTGCGGGATTTCGACTGACCTGTCGTTGCCATCCCGCCGGACCTGTCATTCGGCGGGCTGGAACCCCACGATAAGCTGACGCAGTCCGAACGCGGCACCGGCAAAGATCGACGCGAAGGTGACCGGCGCCGAGAAGGCGAGTACGGAGAACGCCGACAGCCCCTGGCCGATGGAGCAGCCGAGCGCCACGACGGCGCCGCCGCCCATGAGCGCCGCCCCGAAGATCTGGCGGCGCAGTTCCCGCGGATCCTCGCAGGCTTCCCAGCGGAAATGCCCCTTGATCAGCGACCCGATGAAGGCGCCCGCCCAGACCCCGGCGACCGATCCCACCGCAAACGACAGGGGCCGTGCAGAGCCGGTCATCCACCACAGGATCGTGTCGCCCAGCGGGGCCGCGAAGCTGTGGGAGACGACAGGCAGCGCCTCGAACCCGCGGTGCGCCACCCATGACGTTCCGGCCCAGGCCAGGATGACCGCGAGCCCTACCGCTGCGGACCACAGGACGCGAGACGGTTTCTCCCACACCGCGCGGGCCGCGCCAGAGCCGATCATGATCAGTGCGCCGATTGTCATGCCGATGACCGGCACCGACAGGCCCGACATGGCGGCAAGCTGATGTGCAATGCCGGGCGGGACCTCGGTGGTGACGGGCACCTGGGGGAAGAGCATGCCCCGCAAGGGCGCGAGCGGGCCGGACAGCACGACGAAGGTGCTGACGCCCATGACCAGCACGATGACGAAGCTGCGCAGGTCGCCGCCGCCCAGCCGGGCGATGGCGCCGTAGCCGCAATTGCCCGACAGCGCCATGCCGTAGCCGAAGACCAAGCCGCCCACGATGGAGGCGAGCGGCATCCAGCGGATCGACAGGTAATAGGTTTCGCTCTCGACCAGCAGGCCCGAGGCCATGAGGGCGAAGCTGCCCATGATCGCAAGGCCGATGGCGATGCCCCACATGCGCAGGCGCACGGTCGAACCGCCATACAGGGCGTCCTCGATGGCGCCGAGCGTGCAGAAGCGTCCAAGGCGGGCTGCAAGGCCCAGCAGAATGCCGCTGCCAAGGCCGATCAGAGCGACCATCTGGTGCTCGCCCACAAGTTCCAACATGCCAGAGTCCTCCTCCCGACCTGACGTGATTATCCGACTATGCGGACCTGCCTGCGCCTTCGCAAGAAAATGCCACGCGGCGGCGCGGCATCGGTCGGGCCGTCAGTCTGCGTCGTCGCCGCAGAACAGCTCGTAGACCGTTTCAAGCATCTTGCGCGGCTTGTCGTCCGCCAGCCGGTAGTAGATCGCCTTTCCGTCGCGGCGCGGAACCACGAGCCCCTCAAGACGCAGCCGCGACAGTTGCTGGCTGACCGCTGCCTGCCGTGCGGACAGCAGTTCCTCCAGTTCCGTCACCGACTTCTCGCCGGAGACGAGGTGACACAGGATCATCAGCCGGCCCTCGTGGCTGATGGCCTTCAGAAAGGCAGACGCGGCGTTTGCCTTCTCGACGATGGCGTCGAGTTCGCTGTCACTCAGGTCGTCTCGTAATACAGGTAGTCCCATGCCTGTTCCTGACTCTTTCTGGTCAATTAGTAGGTTGCGTAAACTCGGTGTGCGACTCAAGCAGCTGCGCAAGCACGGGCCAGAAAAAATCCTGCCCGATGTAGCCTTCGAGCCGGGCAATCTCGGCCCCGTCCTCGACGAGGATGAAGGTCGGCGTGAAGTTCACGCGCCGTTCGTAGGTGACGCCCTCGGGCGGTCCTTCGCGCAGGTCGGCGCGCACCAGTGGCGCAAATTGTCCTTCTGCCGTATTGGGATAGGCCGGTGCGATCTCGTCGTCCCAGGCGGCGCAATAGGCGCAGCCCGGCTGCTCGACCATGACGAGCGTGTAGTCTTCGGCAAACGCCGCGCCGCCCGAAAGCGGCACGGCGACGCAGGCTGCCATGAAAAGGTGACGAAAGGACATGATCCACCGATTGACGAACTCTTTACGGACAACGTAATCTGAATATGTGAATTTTTCAAGGAAAGGTGTGGGTTGTGCTTGATATCAGCTTTGCCGGTGCAGCGCTTGCCGGGCTTTTGAGCTTTTTTACGCCCTGCATCCTTCCGATGGTGCCTTTCTACCTGTGCTACATGGCGGGAATCAGCATGGCTGAACTGCGCGATGACGCCGGTATTCCTCCGGGTGCCCAGAAGCGCCTCATCGTGTCCGCCGTGTTCTTCGCAGCGGGCGTCACGACGATCTTCGTACTGCTGGGGATGGGCGCGACGGCGGTCGGACAGGCTTTCGCCGACTGGAGGCAGCCGCTGTCCTATGTCGCCGCCGCGATCCTGTTCGTCTTCGGCCTGCATTTCCTTGGCGTGATCCGCATCGGCCTGCTGTACCGGGAGGCCCGGGTCGAAAGCACCGCGGAACCCACGACGCTGATGGGGGCCTACGTGATGGGGTTGGCCTTCGGCTTCGGCTGGACACCCTGCGTCGGGCCTGCGCTGGCCTCGATCCTGATGATCGCCTCCGGGATGGGCGACATCTGGCGCGGCGGGCTCTTGCTGCTGGTCTACGGCATCGGCATGACCGCGCCTTTCGTGATCGCTGCGCTGTTCTCGGGTCCGTTCCTGAAATGGACCGCCCGTCACCGCAGCAAGCTGCAATATGTCGAGAAGGTGATGGGTGTCATGCTGATCCTGTTTGCCATTCTCATCGCGACCGATACGGTGAACCTGATCGCTCAGTGGATGATCGAGACATTCCCGGGCTGGACGTCGCTGAGCTGAACCTTGTGTCGAATGCGCCTGTTGCGGGCCTCGACCCGCGGGCGCGCTGTCTGGGAGGACGTGAAATGAAAGCATGGATCGGTGCGGCGCTTGGCATCGCGCTGGCTCTGCCGGCGCTGGCGCAGGAGGTGGGCGACGACGGGCTGCACAAGCAGCCGTGGATGCGCGACACCTTCAAGGACCTGCGGGACGACCTGGCCGAGGCCAATGACGAGGGCAAGCGCCTCGTCATCTTCTTCGAGCAGCGCGGCTGCATCTATTGCCAGAAGATGCACGAGGAGGTGTTCTCGGACCCTGAGGTGTCGGAGTACATCGACGACAATTACTTCGTCGTTCAGATGAACCTGCATGGCGATACCGAAGTGACCGACCTCGACGGCGAGGCGCTCTCCGAGAAGCAGATGGCCCGGAAGTGGCGCGTGCTGTTCACGCCGAACATCGTCTTTTTGCCGGAAGAGGTCCCCGAGGGCCAGCCCGCCATCGACGCCGCCGTGGCCGTCATGCCGGGCGCCTTCGGCAAGGGCACGTCGATAGACATGTTCACCTGGGTGGCCGAGAAGCGCTACGAGATGGAGGCCGAGACGGGCGAGGACTTCCAGCGTTACCACGCGCGCCGGATCCAGGAACGCGCGAACGGCATGACCGACTGAAGTCGGGGTTTGCCGCCGCGCATCGACCGGGCGAATCGTTTGCGCCTTCGGGCAACATTCTTTCGTCATGAAGGTGCGTAGTACCGCACAAACCGGCCGTCGGATGGCCCCAGGGTTGAGCAATCCGGATCATTCGACGGGCGTGTCCGCATTGAATTTACCCGGCGTGGCCGCCCCGGAAATCGCCGCTCCACAGGTTGAATGGCCGAAAGTCCTTGCTTATCAGGGAATTGAACCGCCACCGCGCGGAATGCCCCCACTGTCAAGGACTTCATTAATTCATAAGTGTGAATTTGTTGTTGCGTGGTGTGGGGCCGGTGGCCTACGGTATACACCAGCCAATACGAGGTAGAGCCCTTGTACGGGCTCGAAAGCCTAGGGAGGGAACATGAGGCTTACAGCAATCACGGCAGCCGCGGTGCTGGTGGCGGGGACCGCTTTCGCGGACACCGTGGCCCCCGACAGCGTGACCTACGACGAATACGGTGCCGTGGAGGCATCCCTGACCGGAACGCCGGGTGACGCGGCGAAGGGCCGGGAACTGATGATCAACCGAGGCAAGGGCAACTGCGTCGCCTGCCACGCGGTGACGGCGCTTGAGGATGCGCCGTTCCATGGCGAAGTCGGCCCGCCGCTGAACGGCGTTGGCGGCTACCGCACCGAAGCGGAGCTGCGCGGCATCGTCGCCAACCCGAAGATGACGTTCGAAGGCACGGTCATGCCGGCCTTCTACAAGACCAGTGGCTTCACCCGTCCGGGTGACGGTTACACCGGTAAGGCCGCGCAGGGCGAGATCGAACCGATCCTCTCGGCGCAGGAAATCGAGGACGTGGTCGCCTTCCTGATGACGCTTCAGGACAGCTGACCTCGAGTATAGGAGAAATCACATGGACTTCACGCGACGTGAAACCCTGGCGCTGAGCGCCGGTGCCGCCGCGGCAGCCCTGCTGCCCGTCAGCGCCTTTGCTCAGGCCGCCGCCGATGCCGAGATGGTCGGCTCCGCGGAAGAATTCCTTGCCGGCGCAACCGCCGCCGAGGGCGAGCTGAACCTGACCGCCCCCGAGATCGCCGAGAACGGCAACACCGTTCCGGTCTCTATCGACGCGCCCGGTGCCGTCGAGGTGCGGATCTTCGCCATGGGCAACCCGACCCCGGGTGTCGCCGCCTTCCGTTTCGGCCCGCTGGCCGGGTCCCGCGTCGCGTCGACCCGTATCCGCCTGGCCGGCACGCAGGACGTGACCGCGATCGCCAAGATGGAAGACGGCTCCTTCCAGACGGCCTCTAAGACCGTGAAGGTCACCATCGGCGGCTGCGGCGGCTAACCCCTTTTTCAGGAGACAGACAAATGGCAGACGGTGTTAAACCCCGCGTCAAAGTCCCGAGCAGCGCGTCCGAGGGTGAAGTCATCACCATCAAGACGCTGATCTCGCACCCGATGGAATCGGGCCAGCGCAAGGACGGCGACGGCAACCCCATCCCGCGCTCGATCATCTGGCGCTTTACCTGTGACTTCGGAGACCAGAACGTGATCGACGTCGTTCTGGCGCCGGCGATCTCGACCAACCCCTACTTCGAATTCGATGCGACCGTTCCGGCGGCGGGCGAGTTCAAGTTCACCTGGTACGATGACGACGGCTCCGTCTACGAAGAGTCCAAGAAGATCGCCATCGGCTGATCCACGGCCCTGCCCTGTGACATGTCACGGGGCAGGGGTGTCAACAGGGAGGGAACGTGATGAAATTCAAGGCATTGACGGCCGTGGCCGCACTGCTGATCGCTCCGGCGGCCTTCGCGGGCGGCGCGGATGACGATACCCTCACCATCAACGGTGAGCTCGAGATGACGACCAAGGCGCCAGCCCCGGAGCATCTCGAAGAAGTCTTCGACGAGGTGATCTCGGGCTGGCACTTCCGTTCGGACGAGACCCAGCAACTCGAAACCGACGACTTCGACAACCCGGGCATGATCTTCGTCGATCAGGCCACCGACATGTGGAACACCGCCGAAGGGTCCGAGGGCAAGTCCTGCGCGGACTGCCACGGCGATCCGGCGGAAAGCATGGCGATGGTCGGGCCGACCTATCCGAAGTTCAACGAGGAAGCCGGCGAACTGCGCACCATCCAGATGCAGGTGAACGACTGCCGAGTGAACCGCATGGGCGCCGAGGCGTGGAAGTACGACTCGGGCGATGCCGTCTCCATGGAGGCGCTGATCACCTCCGTCGGTCGTGGCACGCCCGTGCAGGTCGCCATCGACGGTCCGGCCGCCGAGTACTGGGAGAAGGGCAAGGAGCTCTACTACACCCGGACCGGCATCCTGGACCTGTCCTGCGCGTCCTGCCACGAAGAGAACTACGGCAACTACATCCGCGCCGACCACCTGAGCCAGGGCCAGGTCAACGGTTTCCCGACGTACCGTCTGAAGAACGCCAAGCTGAACGGCATTCACAACCGGTTCAAGGGCTGCATCCGCGACACCCGCGCCGAAACCTACAGCGAAGGTTCGCCGGAATTCATCGCGCTGGAGCTTTACGTCAAATCGCGCGGCAACGGTCTTTCCGTCGAAGGGCCGGCCGTCCGCAACTGATGAACTTGACCCCGTGCGTCGGTCGGCGCGCGGGGTTTCCCTTGATCAACCCATTCACACATGCGCATGTGTGTCATGAGAGAAAGACCCTCCCCCATGATCTCAAGACGCGATTTCCTGCAAGTGTCCATGGCGGCTTCGGCTCTGGTCGGCGCCTCCGGCTTCGGCAACTGGTCCCGGCTGGCCGCGCAGCAGAGCCTCACCCAGGATCAGCTTCTGCAATTCGACACCTTCGGCAACGTCAGCCTGATCCACGTCACCGACATCCATGCGCAGTTGAAGCCCATCTACTTCCGTGAACCCTCCATTAACATCGGCGTCGGTCCGAACCGGGGGGAGGTGCCCCACGTCACCGGCGCCGATTTCCGCAAACTCTACGGCATCGAAGACGGCTCTCCCTCCCACTACGCGCTGTCGTCCGGTGACTTCTCTGCGCTTGCGCAGGCTTATGGCAAGGTCGGCGGTCTCGACCGCGTCGCCACGGTGGTGAACTCGATCCGCGCGGCGCGTCCGGATGCGCTGCTGCTGGACGGTGGCGACACCTGGCACGGTTCCTACACCTGCTACCAAACCGAGGGGCAGGACATGGTCAACGTCATGAACGGGCTGAAGCCCGACGCCATGACCTTCCATTGGGAATTCACGCTGGGCTCCGAGCGCGTTCAGGAACTGGTGAAAAGCCTGCCCTTCGCGGCGCTTGGCCAGAACATCTTCGACGCCGAATGGGACGAACCGCTGCCGGATCTCTTCCCGCCGTACAAGTTCTTCGAGCGGGGCGGCGTGAAGATTGCCGTCATCGGTCAGGCCTTCCCCTATATGCCCATCGCCAACCCGCGCTGGATGTTCCCGGAGTTCTCCTTCGGCATCCGCGACGAGAACATGCAGGCCATGGTGGACGAGGTCCGCGCGCAGGGCGCCGAGCTGGTGGTCTGCCTGTCGCACAACGGCTTCGACGTGGACAAGAAGATGGCCTCCATCGTCACCGGCATCGACGTGATCCTGTCCGGCCACACCCATGACGCGCTGCCGGAACCGGTGCTTGTGGGCGAGACGATCATCATAGCCTCCGGCTCCAACGGCAAGTTCGTCTCCCGCGTCGACCTCGACGTGCGCGACGGGCGGATGATGGGCTTCCGTCACAAGCTGATCCCGATCTTCTCGGACGTGATCGAACCCGATGCCGAGATGGCCGCCCTGATCGACGAGCAGCGCGCGCCCTTCAAGGCAGAACTGGAAGAGGTCATCGGCACCACCGACGAGCTTCTCTATCGCCGCGGCAACTTCAACGGTACCTGGGACGACCTGATCTGCAACGCGCTGATTTCCGAGCGCGAGGCCGACATCGCCATGTCGCCGGGCGTCCGCTGGGGGCCGTCGCTGATCCCGGGCGACAACATCACGCGCGAGGACATCTGGAACGTCACCTCGATGACCTACGGCGAGGCGTACCGCTCCGAGATGACGGGCGAGTTCATCAAGGTGATCCTCGAGGACGTGGCCGACAACATCTTCAACCCCGACCCGTATTACCAGCAGGGCGGCGACATGGTGCGGATCGGTGGCCTGGCCTACCGCATCGACATCGCCAAACCGCAGGGCGAGCGCATCTCCGAGATGATGCTGATGAAGACCGGCGAAGCCATCGATCCGGCCAAGACCTACATCGTCGCCGGCTGGGCCTCGGTCAACGAGGGCACGGAGGGGCCGCAGATCTGGGACGTGGTCGAAAGCCACATCCGCAAGCAAGGCACCATCAAGCTCGATCCCAACAACAGCGTCGAGGTCATCGGCGCCTGACATCCCCTTCGGCGGGCCTGCGTGCCCGCCGATTTTCCTCCCAATTCATTCACATAGATGAATGACATGATCCGTAAGGAGTATGCCATGAGCAAGGAAAAGACCGCGCCGTCGCGCCGGCAGTTCCTGACCAGCGCCGCGGCGCTGGGGGCAGGGGCCGTGGTCGCAACGGCTGCAAAGGCGGCGGACCCCGATCCGCTGATCACAGAGGTGCAGGACTGGGCGACCGGCCTTGGCGACGGTGTCGATGCCACGCCCTACGGTCTGCCGATCCGGTTCGAGAATGATGTCATCCGCCGCAACGTGGAATGGCTGACCGCCGACACGATCTCCTCGATCAACTTCACGCCGATCCATGCGCTCGACGGCACGATCACCCCTGCGGGCTGCGCCTTCGAACGGCACCACTCCGGCGCGATCGAGCTGGCGAAGGACGACTACCGCCTGATGATCAATGGCCTCGTCGACAAGCCCTTGGTCTTCACCTACGACGATCTCGAACGCTTCCCGCGCGAGAACCACGTCTACTTCTGCGAATGCGCCGCAAACACCGGCATGGAATGGGCAGGGGCGCAGCTCAACGGCGCGCAGTTCACCCACGGCATGATCCACAACATGGAATATTCCGGCGTCCCGCTGCGCACGCTGCTGGCCGAGGCCGGCCTCGACGCGGCAGGCGACTTCAAGGACAAGTGGGTCTACGTCGAAGGTGCCGACGCTTCCTCCAACGGCCGCTCCATCCCGATGGAAAAGGCGATGGACGACGTGCTGGTGGCCTTCAAGGCCAACGGTGAGGCGCTCCGCAAGGAACACGGCTACCCTGCGCGCCTCGTCGTTCCCGGCTGGGAAGGCAACATGTGGGTCAAATGGCTCCGCCGGATCGAGGTCATGGACGCCCCCGTCGAAAGCCGCGAGGAGACCTCCAAGTACACGGACACGCTGGCGGACGGCACCTCGCGCAAGTGGACCTGGGTCATGGACGCCAAGTCCGTCGTGACCTCGCCCAGCCCGCAGGCGCCGATCAAGCACGGCCATGGCCCGGTGGTCATCACAGGCATGGCATGGTCCGGCCATGGCAAGATCTCCCGCGTCGATGTTTCGAAGGACGGCGGCATGACGTGGGAAACCGCGCGTCTGGCCAACCCCGGCGACGACAAGGCGCTGGTGCGCTTCTACCTCGACACCACCTGGAACGGGGAGGAGTGGCTGCTCCAGTCCCGCGCCATCGATGAGACGGGCTACGTGCAGCCGACCAAGGCGCAACTGCGCGAGGTGCGCGGCCTGAACTCGATCTACCACAACAACTGTATCCAGACCTGGCACGTGAAAGCCAACGGGGAGGCGGAAAATGTCGAAGTCTCTTAAACTCTATGGCGGCACTGCTGTCGGTCTCGTGGTGATGCTGACGGCGGCCTACAACTTCGCCGACCGCAACGTCGCACCGCAGCCGAAGAACCCGCCGATGCTGGCGGCACTGCCCGCCCCGATCCCCGAGCCGGAAACCCCGGCGCAGCAGGCAGAGTCCGCCCCGGCAGACGGTCTGTTCGTTGCCAGCGCGCAGGCGGACGAGGCGAGCACCGGCACCCGTTTCGGTCTGGGCCGCGAAGCCCTGCCCGAAGAGGTCGCCGCGTGGAACGTCGACGTGCACCCCGACGGCTCCGACCTGCCGGACGGTTCGGGCAATGCCTCCGACGGCGAGCCTCTGTTCGAGGACAACTGCGCGGTTTGTCATGGCTCCTTCGCGGAAGGTGTCGGCAACTGGCCCAAGCTGGCGGGCGGCGACGGCACGCTGGCGGACGACGATCCGCTGAAGACCGTGGGCTCCTACTGGCCCTACCTGTCGACCGTTTGGGACTACGTCCACCGTTCCATGCCCTTCGGCAACGCGCAGTCGCTGTCGGATGACGAGGTCTATGCCATCGTGGCCTATATCCTCTACTCCAACGACATCATCGACGACGAGTTCGAGCTGTCGCGCGAGACATGGGGCGAGGTCGAGATGCCCAACGCCGACGGATTCATTGTCGATGACCGGGCAGAGACCGAGTACAGCCAGTGGCGGACCGAGCCCTGCATGGAAAACTGCAAGGACAGCCCGGTGGAGATCACCATGCGCGCCACGGTTCTCGACGTGACGCCCGACCAGGGCGGCGACGAAGCGCCGGAGGAAATGAACAACTCCAACGCCGCCGCAACCGCCCAGCCGGAGGCCGACACCGCGTCCGTTCCCGAAGAGACCGAGGCGCCCGCCGAAGAGGCTGTTGTCGAGGAAGCCGCAGCCGAGGGTGACGCGCCTGCAGAAGACGCGGCGCTCGATCCCGAACTGGTCGCCGCGGGCGAGCGGGTCTTCAAGAAGTGCCAGGCCTGCCACCAGGTCGGCGAGGGCGCCCAGAACAAGACCGGCCCTGTCCTGAACGGCGTGGTCGACCGCGACATCGCTTCTGTCGACGGCTTCAGCTACTCCGGGGCCATGGACGGCATGGACGGGGTCTGGGACAGCGAGGCGCTGCACGCCTTCCTCGCCAAGCCGCGCGATTACGTCAAAGGCACCAAGATGGCCTTTGCCGGTCTGCGCAAGGCCGAGGAAATCGACGCGGTGATCGAGTACCTCAAGGCGCATCCGTAAGCCGCCGGGACAAAGAAACAGGCCGTCGATGACAGCCTTCTGACGGCTGGCCCCAATGCGGGGCCAGCCGTTTCTTTCTCTGTGGCACAGTCTGACCGCAACGGCGTCAAACGACAAATGCCACGGCCGCGCAGCCAATAATCTCAATATTTCAAATACTTGCCTGCCCGGATCGCGGTGGCCCCACTGCCACGGCAAGCAGGACAACGCAGCCATCGCCTGTGTTCCAATCTCGCCAAGGCGCCACGACGGTCCTCCCACATGAGCCGTGGAAAAGAGGACCAGGACCTCTGCACGCCAGCCGTAAACTCCCCGCATGTCCGGGATCTCGGACCCGGCACCACGTTCCGAAACGCCCACATTCGGACGACACCGTTCACGTTTTCCTGGCCCCACCCTCCAATCCGTCAGCCTCCCCTTGACCTCGGCGCCACGTGGGCGCCATCTGCGGCCATGCCACACGATCACGCGCACCATGACCACGACCATGATCACGGTCACGGCCATCACCACCACATCACGCCGGAGCAACTGACCGGGGACCGTCGCATGGCGGCGGCGGTCGGGGTCAACGTGCTCCTGACCTTCGCGCAGATCGTCGGGGGGCTGGTCTCCGGTTCGCTGGCGATGATCGCCGATGCGCTTCACAACTTCTCTGACGCGGCGAGCCTCCTGATCGCCGTCTGGGCGCGCAGGATCGCCCGGCGTCCGGCCGACGACGACATGACCTTCGGCTACGGCCGGGCAGAGGTCGTCGCGGCGCTCATCAACCTGACGACGCTGATCGTGATCGGCCTCTACCTGCTTTACGAGGCCGTCCTGCGCTTCTTCAATCCCGAGCCGGTGACCGGCTGGCTGGTTGTCGTCATCGCGGGTGTGGCGCTGGTCGTGGACCTCGTGACCGCATGGCTGACCTTCAAGATGGCGCAGGACAGCGTCAACATCCGGGCCGCCTTCCTGCACAACCTCGCAGACGCGCTGGGGTCGGTGGCGGTGATCCTTGCAGGTACGCTGATCCTGCTCTTCGGCTGGACCTGGGTGGACCCGCTGGTCACGCTGGGCATCGCTGCCTACATCCTGTGGCTCGCGGCCAGCGAGATCGGCGGCGTGATCCGCATCCTGATGATGGGCACGCCGCCCCGCATGGCGCCCGAGGACGTCCTGAAAAGCGCCGAGGGGATCGTCGGCGTGACGGAGGTCCACGGCGCGCACCTCTGGCAGATCGACGAGAAGCAGACGGCCCTGATGGCCCATGTCGTCATCGAAAGGGGCGCATGGTCCCGGGCGGATGCCATCAAGGCACAGGTCAAGGAGGCGCTGCATCGTGACCACGGGCTTGTCCACGTGACGCTGGAGATGGAGTGCGCGGCGCATGTCTGTGTCGATCCGCGCCGCATCGGCATGTGAGGCACCGAGCGAGCGGTCAGACGACCTCGATCCCCCGCGTGGCCGCCAGAAGCGCGGAGATGTGCTTGCGGAACTTGAAGAAACCGGCGGTCGCATGGGGCCAGGCCCGCGCATCGTAGGGCCTGAGCGCGCGTTCGGCGGGCACCTCGGTCAGCGCCTCTGCCACCGGCCCGACGGGCGCATGGGGCGTCACTGCCCGCGCCGCGCCCAGATCAGCGACGGCGGCCTTCAAGGCCCCGGCATCCGCACAGGGCACGACGCGGCCAAGGCGGGACGACAGGCGCCCGACCGTCGACTCCAGCGCCGCGCGGCGGAAGTCCTGGACCCGGTCCGACATCTTCAGCGGTGTCGCGTCCGCCGGCGGGGCAAGGACGAAGGTCACGAGCGGCGTCAGACCGTCGTCCAGCAGCCAGTCCGGCGACAGGTCGTCGATGTGCAGGATCAGCGCGGAGTAGTCCCGCAGGTCGATCCGTGATCTCTCCGGTGCCGCAATGGGATCAGGGTGGAGCGGGCCGTCGAGCGATGCCGCATCTTCGTTCAATTCGCCGGGTGCGGGGCGGAATCGTCCGCCTGTGTATTCGGCGATGTTCTCCGCCGTGGCGACGTAGTGTTTGCCGCGCGTCTGCAGCCCGCCCACCCAGCGCCATGACAGGGTGTTGGAGGCCGGATCGCCGTCCAGCAGATGGCGGAGGAAGAAATCGGCGCCCAGCTCCCAGGGCAGGCCGAGCGTGAAGATCCAGATCGATGCGAACCACATGCGGGCGTGGTTGTGCAGATAGCCCGTCTCCGCCAGTTCCCGCGCCCAGGCGTCGAAGCAGTCGATCCCCGTTTCGCCCGCGCAGGCATCCTCCCACCGTCCGCGCAGGCCGGATTGCGTCTGCACGTCGTTCCACGCCTGTCCCAGACCGCCGCGATAGGCAGTCCAGACGGACGGACGCATTTCCAGCCAGCCTTTCCAGTAGGTGCGCCAGAACACTTCCGTCACGAACCTCGACGCCGCATCGGGCGTGTGCCGGTCCAGCACGGCGCGCAGCACGTCCTCCTCCGTGATCAGCCGGTGCCGCAGGTAGGGCGAAAGCTGCGACACGGCGTCTCGCCGTCCGGGGCCATGGTCGAAGTTGCGGCCCTCGGCATAGGTCCGGCCGGCCCGCGGCACGAATTCCGACAGCGCGGCAAGGGCCGCCTCACGCGAGGGATGGAAGGTATGATCGGTCACGGGCGGAAGGGTAGGGGGCGGCGACCGCGCTTCAAGCGTGATGCCATACATACCCGCCGCCACTTGCAGCCCCTCTACCCCGATACTAAGACTCAGGTAACACCTCGACGATACGACACTCAAATGACGCAGCAGCAGGCAGGCCCGAGATGAGAGACCCAGTTGAAACCTACATGAACCTCGTTCCCATGGTTGTCGAACAGACCAGCCGCGGCGAACGCGCATACGACATCTTCTCGCGCCTGCTGAAGGAACGCATCGTGTTCCTGAACGGCCCGGTGCATGACGGCATGTCGTCGCTGGTGGTGGCGCAGCTCCTCCACCTCGAGGCAGAGAACCCGTCGAAAGAGATTTCGATGTACATCAACTCGCCGGGCGGTGTCGTGACCTCCGGCCTGTCGATCTACGACACGATGCAGTACATCAAGCCGAAGGTCTCCACCCTCGTGGTCGGCCAGGCCGCATCCATGGGGTCGCTCCTGCTGACCGCCGGTGCCGCGGGCATGCGTTTCTCGCTGCCGAACTCGCGCATCATGGTGCACCAGCCCTCCGGTGGCTACCAGGGCCAGGCGACGGACATCATGATCCACGCCGAGGAAACGATCAAACTGAAGCGCCGCCTCAATGAAATCTACGTGAGGCACACCGGCCAGACCTACGAGGCGGTGGAGGCCGCGCTTGAGCGTGACAACTTCATGGACGCCGAAAAGGCCAAGGAATGGGGCCTCATAGACGAGATCGTCACGTCCCGCGTGCCTGAAGGTGAAGAATCAGACAGTTGATCTGCATGGTCCCGTTGCCGTTAGGCATGGGGCGAAATTTCGGATTGTCGCGCCGGGAGGGGTGGCCTAAGCTGTCCGGACATTGACGCAAGACGCTTGTCCGGGCCGCATACGGCGACCCTCCGCGGACGATGAAGACCGGGAAACCCGGGAAAGGTTCAGAGCATGGCGACGAATACAGGTGGTGACAGCAAGAACACGCTCTACTGCAGCTTCTGCGGGAAGAGCCAGCACGAGGTGCGCAAACTGATCGCAGGTCCCACCGTCTTCATCTGCGATGAATGTGTCGAACTGTGCATGGATATCATCCGGGAAGAGACGAAGGGCGCCGGCCTCAAGTCGGCCGACGGCGTGCCCACCCCCCGTGAAATCTGCGAAGTGCTGGACGACTACGTTATCGGCCAGATGAAGGCGAAGCGCGTCCTCTCGGTTGCGGTGCACAACCACTACAAGCGACTCAACCATTCGCAGAAGTCCTCCGACATCGAACTGGCGAAGTCGAACATCCTGCTGATCGGCCCCACGGGCTGCGGCAAGACGCTGCTGGCACAGACGCTGGCGCGCATCCTCGACGTACCCTTCACCATGGCCGACGCCACCACGCTGACCGAAGCCGGTTATGTGGGCGAGGACGTGGAGAACATCATCCTCAAGCTGCTTCAGTCCTCGGAATACAACGTCGAGCGGGCGCAGCGCGGCATCGTCTACATCGACGAGGTCGACAAGATCACCCGCAAGTCGGAGAATCCGTCCATAACCCGCGACGTGTCGGGCGAGGGCGTGCAGCAGGCGCTTCTGAAGCTGATGGAAGGCACAGTGGCCTCCGTTCCGCCGCAGGGCGGGCGCAAGCATCCGCAGCAGGAATTCCTGCAGGTGGACACCACCAACATCCTGTTCATCTGCGGCGGCGCCTTTGCCGGTCTGGATCGGATCATCAAGCAGCGCGGCAAGGGATCGGCCATGGGCTTCGGCGCCGACGTGCGTGACGACAGCGAGCAGGGCATCGGCGAAACCTTCAAGTCGCTGGAGCCCGAGGATCTGTTGAAGTTCGGCCTGATCCCGGAATTCGTCGGCCGTCTGCCCGTCGTGGCGACGCTGGAAGACCTGGACGAGGACGCGCTTGTCACCATCCTGACCCAGCCGAAGAACGCACTGGTCAAGCAGTACCAGCGCCTGTTCGAGATGGAAGACACCGACCTGACCTTCACCGACGATGCGCTGTCCGCCATCGCCAAGAAGGCGATCCAGCGCAAGACCGGCGCACGGGGTCTGCGCTCCATCCTCGAAGGCATCCTTCTCGACACCATGTTCGAACTGCCGGGCATGGAAGAGGTGACGGAGGTCGTCGTGAACGAGGAGGCCGTCAACTCTGACGCCAAGCCGCTGATGATCTATGCCGACCAGAAGAAGGAAGGCGCGTCTGCGGGCTGAGGTTTCGGCAGGCAGGACATGTTTCAAAGGGCGGGGGTTTCCCCGCCCTCTTGCGTGGGAACACCACTTTTCCTGGAGAACAAAGTGACCATCAGACGTATTCATTCGGGCGGCCCGTTCGAGGCCAAGATCGGGTATTGCCGGGCCGTGGTGGCCGGGGGCTTCGTGCATGTCGCCGGCACCGTGGGGCAGGGCGACACCGTCACCGAACAATGCCGCGCGGCGCTGGACGTGATCGGCAAGGCGCTGGCAGAGGCCGGATCGGGCTTCGACAAGGCGGTGCGCGTCAATTACTACCTGCCCGACGCGGCAGAGTTCGAACCCTGCTGGCCGATCCTCTCCGAGGTGTTCGGGGACAACCCGCCCGCGGCGACGATGGTCGAGTGCAACCTGATCGACCCGAAGTACCGGATCGAGATCGAGCTGACCGCGATCGCCTGAGCGGCCTCAGCTTGCGATCTTCATGGCCTCGTCGACCAGTTGGTAGTCGGGGCCAAGCAACGCCTGCATCTCTTCCTCAGGCGGCTGTAGCCAAGCGTCCCCCTGGCCGATGAACCCGCCGGCGATCAGGTCATTCTGGATCGCTGCAAAGTCCGGCTCTCCGATATGCAGGCGCTTGCGCGGCGTATCCGAGCGGCCCCATGTGCGGCGCAGATGGTCGATCCAGAGCGGCTTCACCCCGGTGAACCCCTCGATATGGGTCGAGATATGCTGCGTCGCCTTCGACTTGCGCCGCAGGATCATCGCGACCTGTGCATCCGGACGTCCCGCAAATGCATACAGGTGCAGCGACGACCCTTCCGCCGCGATGACCTGTTTCGCGGCGCGGTAGTGCGCGATCTGCAGTTCCAGGCTGTGTTCCTGCGGGTGGAAGACCGTGTAGCCTTCCGCCTCCAGCAAGGCCTCCAGCGCGGCCTCGCCCAGCAGGGCACCGCGCTGCGGACCCAGCCGTGCGCGGCTGATGTAAAGTTTCTCCGGCCCCTCTGCCTTCACCTCCCTGGCGAACCGCGCCGCCATTGCCGCACGGAACTCCGGCGTGCCCTTGCTGATCTCGCCCAGCCCGAACCCCTGTCCCGGCACCACCAGTTCGTCCGGCCTGAGCGCCACGCGCGCTTCCCGGATCTCGAGGCTTGTGCCCATCAGGTCGAGGAAGGCCCGATGGAAGCCGGGCGCCGGATCGTCGTTGCCGGGGTTCTTCGGCACGAACAGGATGCCGTCGAAGTCCGACTGGTCCATCCCCTCAAGCGCCCAGAGGCGGGTGACACTCTCGGTGATGAAATGCGGGAAGTAGCGCCACAGCACCCCGCCCCACAGCCATTTGCCCGGCAGGCGCTCCACCGCGCCCTCCGGCATGGCAGGCGGTACGGTCAGCAGCCGCTGGCCCCGCCACAGTCCGGCATGTTGAACGGGCAGTCCCTCGCGCGTCAGCACACCCGTTTCCTGCACATGGCTGCGCGCGGCGGGTGGCACGACCACCGGCCCTTCAAGCGTCACGCTTTCCCGCGACCACCCTTCGGTCGGTTGCGGCGGCGACAGGCGCACCTTGCGGATGCAGGTCCAGACAAAGCGCGTCGACTTCTCCTCGACCTTCGCGAAACCTGCCGCCCGCAGCGCGTCCTTGCACTGCTTGGTGCCCCTGGTGCCATAGAGGTCGGGGTGAAACTCGATCACCACGGCGCGGATGCCGTCAAGGTTGGCATGGCTGAGGAAATCCAGCTCTCCGCCCTCGATGTCCATGATCAGGACAGAGGGCCGGAACTCCTCCCGGACCTTGTCGAAGGCGACGGTCGGCACTTCCACCGGGCGTGTCCGGCGCCCCTCGCGGTCGATCAGCGACGAGCCGAGGAAGGAGTTGCGGACATGGAACGTCATGCTCTCCGGCCGGTCGGGGGCGGAAATCACCAGCTGGTTGCGGACCTCGATCCGGTCCTCCAGCCCGTTCAGCGCATAGAGCTTCTCGATATGCGGCACGAGGCTGGGATTGGCCTCGAACGACAGCACCGCCTCAGGCTTTGCATTCAGCGCGGTCACGGCCCCCACGACGCCAAGGCCAGCACCCATCTCCAGCACACGGTCGCCTTCGCGCACTACGGCCAGGGCACCGGCGATCTCTTCGCCCTCGTAGCGCGCCTCTGCCATCCGCTTGATGCGCGTCTCGGTCAGGAACGGAGACGATGGCACTTTGACGCCCTTGCAGACGGCCGCGTGGGTCATTTCGGTCATGGCTGCTCGCTTGAGGTGCAACGTATGCGATGATCTTTTCGCCAACTGTGCCACGGTGACCCCGCCACACCAGCGATTTTTGGCAAATGGGTGAAGACAGGGGCCATCTGCGTCACCCGGGCCACTGGACCTTGGCCCCGTGTTTCGCCATACAAGCGATTGAAACGTCGAAGGAGTCGTCCATGGGCATTCTCAAAACCCTTCTGCGCGCGGTCACCTGGTGGAACGGCGCAACCCTGAACACCCTGATGTACACGGCGCGCAAGGGCACGAAGGTCGGCGAGGACGAGCAAGGCAATGCCTTCTACACCGGCGCCGACGGCAAGCGCTGGGTGATCTTCAACGGCGAGGCGGAGGCTTCCCGCGTGTCGCCCGACTGGCACGGCTGGCTGCATTACACCTTCGACGACCTGCCCAGCGAAAAGCCGCTGCCGCACAAGCCGTGGGAAAAGTCCCATATCGAGAACCTGACCGGCACCGCGCTGGCCTATGCGCCCCAGGGCTCCATCCGCCAGGCCCATCCTGCGGAGCGTCAGGACTACGAGGCCTGGAGCCCGGAATGAGCCATTCCGCCGGCGAAGTCACGCTGGGCGCGGCGGTTCTGGCCGGCGCGCTGGCCTTCGGCGTCTACACGATCCAGAGCACGGGCTATTCGCTTGGCGGTACGGGCTATGACCTGACCGCCTCCTTCCGTTCGATCGAGGGCGTGACCGTCGGCACCGACGTCCGGCTGGCCGGGGTGAAGGTGGGAACCGTCACCGACATCGCCCTCAATCCGACGACCTACCGCGCCGACACGGTGGTGACGGTCGAAGACGGCATCCAGATCCCCGACGACAGTGCGATCATCATCGCGTCCGAAGGGCTGCTTGGCGGCAACTACGTGGAAATCTCGCCGGGTGGCTCGCCGTTCTTCTTTGCCGCCGGGGACGAGATCCTCGACACCCAGGGCTCCGTCAGCCTGCTGTCACTGCTGCTGAAGTACGTCGGCGGAGGGAACGAAGAATGACATTCCGGAAGGCCTTTCTGGCGACCGCACTGGCGGCGCTGTGCCTCGGCGGCGCGGTGCAGGCACAGGAAGAGGTCAATGCCGGCACAGGCGCCGTTCTGCGCGGCCTCGACAAGCTGAACGCCAAGGTGGCGGACTTCACCCTGCGCAACGGCGAAAGCCATGTCATGGGCCTCCTGGAGGTCGTGCTGCGCGAATGCCGCTACCCGGTCGGCGACCCGTCCGGCAATGCCTATGCCTTCCTCACCATCCGCGAGGCGGGCGTCGCCCAGCCGGTGTTCGAAGGGTGGATGGTGGCCTCGTCGCCTGCGCTCTTCCCGCTCGATCACCCGCGTTACGACGTCTGGGTCCTGCGCTGCACGACGGAGTGACGGGCAGGGGGCTGCCCTCCGCTTCAGGAAACGGACCGCTCCGCCCGGTTGGCCGCATTACGCGCCACAACCTCCGCCCCGCTTGAGGCCAGCGGCGCCCGCGTCAGGTCGGCGTCCTCCATCAGCGCCCGGGCCAGCAGGTGCCGGTACTCAGACCGGGTGATCTCTGTCGCGCCGAGCGTCGCGAGGTGGGGCGTCAGGAACTGCGTGTCGAACAGGGTGTAACCCGTCCGGCCCAGAAGGTCGGTCAGCCAGGCCAGCGCGATCTTGGAGGCGTCGGTGATCCGCGAGAACATGCTTTCGCCGCAGAAGGCACCGCCCACCGACACGCCATAGACGCCGCCCACCAGCGCCCCCCTCGACCAGACCTCCAGCGAATGGGCATGGCCCATGTCGAACAGCTCTTCGTAAAGCAGGCGGATTTCGGTGTTGATCCAGGTCTCCGACCGGTCGGCACAGCCGTCGATCACCCCGCCGAAGCAGGCGTTCAGCGTCACGGAATAATCTTCCCGTTTCAGGCGTTTGGCGAGGCTGCGCGAGATGTGGAACTGCCGGATCGGCAAGACGCCCCGACGGCGGGGATCGACCCAGAAGATCTCCGGATCGTCGTGGCGTTCGGCCATCGGGAAGATGCCGGAACGATAGGCGTGCAACAGGAGGTCCGGAGTGACGGTCATGATCCGCGGGCAAGCGACGAGGTGTGTCGACAACGGTAACGGATCGCCGGGGGCGCGGCAAACGGGTGTTGGCGGCAACGGGAACTGCGCGGGCAACAGTCGGCTTCAAGCAGAAAGGCCGCCCCGGGGGCGGCCTCTGGTATCACGCGATCACTTAAGACCGCCGGACTCCAGCCATTTCTCCAGCCAGTGGATGTTGTAGGCGCCCGTGTGAATGTCCTTTTCCCGCAGCAGCGCGTGGAACAGCGGCACCGTGGTGTCGACGCCGTCGACGATCAGCTCACCCAGCGCGCGGTTCAGCCGGGCCAGAGCCTCGGGCCGGTCGCGGCCATGCACGATCAGCTTGCCGATCAGGCTGTCGTAGTAGGGCGGGATGCGGTAGCCGTCATACAGCGCGGAATCCATCCGCACGCCAAGCCCGCCGGGCGCATGGAAGTGCGAGATCGTCCCGGGCGAGGGCCGGAATTCCGGCAGCTTCTCCGCGTTGATCCGGACCTCGATGGCGTGGCCGTTGATCGTCAGCTCGTCCTGGGTGAAGGACAGCTTCTCACCGGCTGCGACGCGGATCTGTTCGCGCACGAGGTCGACACCGAAGATCGCCTCCGTCACTGGATGCTCCACTTGGAGACGCGTGTTCATCTCGATGAAGTAGAACTCGCCGTCCTCGTAGAGGAACTCGATGGTGCCCGCGCCGCGATAGCCCATTTCCGAGATTGCGTCGGCGCAGATCTTGCCGATCCGTGCGCGCTCTTCGGGGGTGATGCAGGGGCCGGGCGCCTCTTCAAAGACCTTCTGGTGACGACGCTGCAGCGAACAGTCTCGTTCGCCGAGGTGGACACCGCCGCCCTGACCGTCGCCGAACACCTGGATCTCGATGTGGCGCGGCTTCTGCAGGTATTTCTCGATGTAGACCTCGTCGTTGCCGAAGGCGGCTTTCGCCTCGGCCCGCGCGGTCTGGTAGGCGCGTTCCATCTGCGTCTCGTCCGCCGCGACCTTCATGCCGCGACCGCCGCCGCCGGCGGTGGCCTTGATGATGACCGGATAGCCGAACTCCGCCCCGATCTTCTTGGCGTCGTCGACCGTGGGCACGCCGCCCGCGGACCCGGGCACGCAGGGAATCCCCAGCGCCTTCGCGGTGTCCTTGGCGGTGATCTTGTCGCCCATCATCGAGATGTGCTGCGCCGACGGCCCGATGAAGGTCAGGTCGTGGTCTTCGACGATCTGCACGAAGCGGGCGTTCTCGGAAAGGAAACCGTAGCCTGGGTGAATCGCCGTGGCGCCGGTCACTTCGCAGGCCGAGATGATCGCCGGGATCGACAGGTAGCTGTCGGGCGACGGTGCGGGACCGATGCAGATGGTTTCATCTGCCATACGGACGTGCATCGCGTCGGCATCCGCGGTGGAGTGCACGGCGACGGAGGGAATGCCCATCTCGCGGCAGGCCCGGATGACGCGGAGCGCAATCTCGCCGCGGTTGGCGATGAGTATCTTGTCGAACATGCTGTTCCTCTTGGGTTTATTCGAGGATGACCAGCGGGGCGCCGTATTCCACGGGTGCGCCGTCCTCGACGAGGATGCGCTTGACGGTGCCGGCGCGGGGGGCCGGGATGTGGTTCATGGTCTTCATCGCTTCGACGATCAGGAGCGTATCGCCTTCCTTGACCTGCGCGCCCACCGAGATGAACGACGGCGCGCCCGGTTCGGGCTGCATGTAGACCGTGCCGACCATGGGAGAGGTCACCGCGCCGGGATGCGCCGCCGGGTCTTCCGGCAGTTCCGCCGCGGCGGCAGGTGCTGCGGGCGCTGCGGCGGCTGCCGGGGCAGGGGCCGCGGCGGGCGCCGGGGCTGCGTAGGTCACCGCCGGTGCCGCGCGCGACACGCGGACGTTCAGGCTGTCGTCCTCGCCGTACTCCCGTTTGACTTCCAGCTCGGTCAGGTCGTTTTCCTGAAGGACCTCCGCCAGGGCCTTGATGAAGGCCACGTCTGTCTCGTGGGTGTTCTTGCTCATGCCGTCCTCGTGCCGTGCTCATGCCGCTGCCAATGCCGATGGCGCCCGCGCCTTTGGTCCGCGCAGGCTGTCAGCGCTTATAGGTGAGGTTTGCGGCGGTGAAAAGCGACGCCGGCGCAGATTGCGCGGCTCGGCGCTTAATGTTTGGATCAGGGGCAGGGAGGATCGGGCATGAACATAGCGGAATGGCTGACCCGGGCCGCCGCCGGGGACCCCGGGCGCGGCGCGCTTTTCGACGGCACGGACTGCGTTTCGGACTACGGCAGCTTCGAGTCGGCGGTGGCGGCGCTGGCTGGCGGGCTGGCGGCGCGCGGGTTGGTTCCGGGCGACCGCGTGGCGATCTTCATGAAGAACACCCCGCAGTACCTCGTGGCGCTCTTCGCCGTCTGGCGTGCGGGCGCCGTTGTGGTGCCGATCAACGCCAAGCTCCACGCGCGAGAGGCAGCCTGGATCATCGGGAATTCCGGCACCTGCCTTGCGCTGGCCACGTCCTCGCTGGCCGGTGCGCTGACCGATGTGACCGGGGTGCCCGTCGTGGCGGCCGGATCGCCGGAGTGGGACGCACTCTTTGCCACGCCTCTGCCGACAGTGGCCCGCGCGCCGGATGACCTTGCCTGGCTGTTCTACACCTCCGGCACCACGGGGCGCCCCAAGGGCGTGATGATCACGCACCGGATGCTGATGACCATGTCGCTGAGCTATCAGGCCGATCTCGAACGGGTGGAGGCCGGGGATGCGACGATCTACGCGGCGCCCCTCAGCCACGGTGCCGGGCTTTACAGCCTGATTCATGTCCGCGCCGGCGCGCGTCACGTCTTCCCGGCCTCGGGCGGCTTCGATGCGGGAGAAACCCTCGATCTGGCGGCGCATTTCGGACGGGCGCACATGTTTATGGCGCCGACGATGGTCCAGCGCCTGACCCGCCACGCGCGCGAAGCGCACCGCAGCGGCGAGGGGCTGAAGACGATCGTCTACGCCGGTGGGCCGATGTACCTGTCCGACATCCTCGAGGCCACCGAAACCTTCGGTCCGGTCTTCGCGCAGATCTACGGGCAGGGCGAATGCCCGATGGGGATCACCGCGCTGACCAAGGGCGAAGTGAGCGACCGGAGCCACCCGGACTGGCGGTCGCGGCTGGGTTCTGTCGGGCGGGCGCAATCCGTGGTGGAGGTGCGCATCGACGGCGCCTCCGAACCGGGCGAGATCGGTGAAATCCTCGTGCGCGGCGACGTGGTCATGCCGGGGTACTGGCGTAACCCGGAGGCCACGGCGAAGACGCTCAGGGATGGATGGCTGTGCACCGGCGACCTGGGCAGCATGGACGCGGACGGTTACGTCACGCTGAAGGACCGTTCGAAGGACCTGATCATTTCCGGAGGCACCAACATCTACCCGCGCGAGGTCGAGGAGGCCTTGCTGGAACATGAGGACGTGCTTGAGGTCGCCGTTCTGGGGCGACCGCATCCTGAATGGGGCGAAGACGTGGTGGCCTTCGTGGTCAGCCGTGGCGCGCTGGACGTGGCCGCGCTGGACGCACATTGCCTGGACCGCATCGCGCGGTTCAAGCGGCCCAAAGCCTACTTCGCGGTCGAGGAATTGCCGAAGAACAACTATGGCAAGGTGCTGAAGACATCTTTGCGCGACATGCTGGCCGCGTCGCCGTAACCCGCCTGAGCCTGGCTGGGCCGCGCCTCCTTGACCTCGATCTCCCGCGGTGCGGGTCTTGCGGGCGGCTCGGGCATCTGCGGCAGCATGAGCGCGGTCTCCTCGCCTTTCTCGGGTTCCCGGTTCGGGAACGGCAGGATCGCGTGCTCGGACGCATTGGCCTTCGCGGCTTCGGGCGCGGGACGGGGGGCGCCGGTGGCGGCGACGGCCACTTCCGGCTTGTCCTCCGTCGTCTCGTCCGGCTGCCCGGCCGCATGTTCCGTCGCCTGATCGTTCAGCATCTGGCTGATCTTGATCTGCATGATCGATGGCGGCGCGTTATGGTTGCGCGGATCGGGTTTGCCTTGCGCAGTGTTCCAGAACGATGAGGGCGGTTGCGGCGACCCGAGCTGGGTCTCCGGTTGGCGTGCGTCGAGGATTGGCTTGATCTTCTGAACATCCACCGTCTTGTCCTCGACGGCGGGCAGGCCGCGTGTCTGGCCCATCACCTGCGGCGCACTCGTGAAAGAGAGGCCTGAGAGTTGCATTTCCACTGCTCCGTCCAGTGCGCCCCCACCAGATCATGTTTAGCATATGTTCTGCAGTTTCGCAGCCATGCCGCTAGAATTGGAAGGAAATTCTGAGGTGCTGATTAACGGAGGCTAAGACCGGGTTGAGGGTGGAAACGAGTATCCGGACATAAATGCGTGTGTTCACCTATTGTAAACGATCCGCCAGGCGTTTCGAACGGTTGGCTGGCGGTGTCTTCCGAATGAGCTGTTATCCGAAAGGAAACGCGACCGCCGGGGCGGTCGCGCTTTAATTTTATCGCGGCCCTGCATGGTGCCGCGCGGGCTTCAGTCCTTGTTCATTCTGTTTTCGATGAGGTCGTCGACGACGGCTGGTTCTGCGAGTGTGGATGTGTCGCCGAGTGCGCCGTAGTCGTTTTCGGCGATCTTGCGCAGGATGCGGCGCATGATCTTGCCGGAGCGGGTCTTGGGCAGGCCGGGGGCCCACTGGATGAGGTCGGGCGAGGCGATCGGGCCGATCTCCTGGCGGACCCAGGTGCGCAGCTCCTTGCGGAGTTCGTCCGAGGGTTCGACGCCGTTCATCAGGGTCACGTAGCAGTAGATGCCCTGGCCCTTGATCTCGTGCGGGTAGCCGACGACCGCGGCCTCCGCGACCTTCTCATGCGCCACGAGGGCCGATTCGACCTCTGCCGTGCCCATGCGGTGGCCCGAGACGTTGATCACGTCGTCGACCCGGCCGGTGATCCAGTAGTCGCCGTCGGCGTCCCGGCGGCAGCCGTCGCCGGAGAAGTAATAGCCCTTGTAGTCCGAGAAGTAGGTCTTCTCGAACCGCTCGTGATCGCCCCAGACGGTGCGCATCTGGCCGGGCCAGCTGTCCTTGATGGCCAGCACGCCCTCCGTCGGGACGGCGTCGATCTCTGCCCCGGACTGCGGGTCCAGCACCACGGGCTGCACGCCGAAGAACGGGCGCATCGCCGCGCCGGGTTTCGTGGCATGCGCGCCCGGCAGCGGGGTCATCATGTGCCCGCCGGTTTCGGTCTGCCACCAAGTGTCGACGATCGGACAGCGCCCCTGGCCGATGACGTCGTTGTACCAGTTCCAGGCCTCCGGGTTGATCGGTTCGCCCACCGTGCCCAGAAGCCGCAGCGAGGATAGATCGCATTTCGTTGCGAATTCGTTACCCTGGCCCATCAGCGCGCGGATCGCGGTCGGCGCGGTGTAGAACTGGTTTACCTTGTGTTTTTCACAAACCTGCCAGAAGCGGCTGGCGTCGGGGTACGTGGGCACGCCCTCGAACATCAGCGTGGTCGCGCCGTTCGCCAAAGGCCCGTAAACGATGTAGGAATGCCCGGTGACCCAGCCCACGTCGGCGGTGCACCAGTAGACGTCGCCGTCGTGGTAATCGAAGGTGACCTCGTGGGTGAGGGCGGCGTAAACCAGATATCCACCTGTCGAGTGTACGACACCTTTCGGCTGACCCGTCGAACCGGAGGTGTACAGGATGAACAGCGGGTCTTCGGCATTCATTTCAACGGGTTGGGAGTAGTCGGAGACTTCCAGCGCCATCTCGTTGTAGTCGAAGTCGCGGCCCTCGACCCAGGTGGTCTGGCCGCCGGTGCGCTTGACCACGAGGCACTTGACGCTGTCCTTGCAGTGCAAAAGCGCCTTGTCGGCATTGGTCTTCAGCGGGGTCTTGCGGCCGCCGCGCGGCGCCTCGTCGGCGGTGATCACCACCTTTGCGTCGCAGCCGTTGATGCGGGCGGCCAGCGCGTCCGGAGAGAAGCCGGCGAAGACGATGGAGTGGATCGCGCCGATGCGGGCGCAGGCGAGCATGGCGTAGGCGGCCTCGGGGATCATCGGCAGGTAGATGACCACGCGGTCGCCCTTGCGGACACCCAGCGATTCCAGCACGTTGGCCATCCGGCAGACGCGGCGGTGCAGGTCGTTGTAGGAGATCGACTGCGCCTGTTCGTTCGGGTCGTCGGGCTCGAAGATGATGGCGGTCTGGTTGCCGCGGGTCTCGAGATGGCGGTCGACGCAGTTGGCCGCAACGTTCAGCGTGCCGTCCCGGAACCACTCGATCGAGACCTGGCCCAGGGTGAAGTCGACGTTGCGGATCTCGGTCGGCCGCTTCATCCACTCCAGGCGCTCTGCCTGCTCCGCCCAGAACGCATCCGGATCGGAAACGGAGGCCGCATACATCGCCTCGTACTTCGAAGCATCCACATGCGCGCGCGACACCACCTCGGACGACGGCGGGTAGGTTTTGGACATTGTCTCTCCTCCTAAATCGGTCAGGGGCAGGGAAAACCTCCCCGCCCCTGAAATCAAGTGGTTCGTTGGTCGTGTGGCCGGGACGGACCGCGCCGCGGCGGGCGCGACCGGATCAGATCGCCAGGTATTCGGCGCGCAGGGATTCGTTCTCGAGCACCTCGGCGGCGGAGCCGTCGTAGACGATGCTGCCGGTGTCGAGGATCACGGCGCGGTCGGCCAGTTGCAGGGCGCGCACGGCGTTCTGTTCGACGATGATCGTGGTCATGCCCTGTTCCTTGATGTGGCGCAGGGTCTTCTCGATCTCGTCGACGATGACCGGGGCGAGACCCTCGTAGGGCTCGTCCAGCAGCAGGACCTTGATGTCGCGCGCCAGTGCCCGGGCGATGGACAGCATCTGCTGCTCGCCGCCGGACAGGGTGACGCCCTCCTGCTTGCGACGTTCGCCGAGGCGCGGGAACAGCTCGTAGAGGCGGTCGAGCGACCATCCGATCGGCGGCGCGATCTGGGCCAGCTGCAGGTTCTCCTCCACCGTCAGGCCGGGGATGATGCGCCGGTCTTCGGGCACGAGACCCAGTCCCGCCACCGCCGCCTGGTGCGAGCGCATGGTGTGCAGCGGCTGGTGGTCGAGCCAGATCTCGCCCTTCATCACCTGCGGATTGTCGAGCCGCGCGATGGAGCGCAGCGTCGTCGTCTTGCCGGCGCCGTTGCGGCCCAGCAGGGCGAGGATCTCGCCCTCGTGCACGTTGAAGGAAATGCCCTGCACGATGTAGCTCTCGCCGTAGTAGGAGTGCATGTCCCACACGGAGAGGAACGCGGGCGCCGTTTCGGCGTGGTTGGCGTGTTTCGAAAAATCGGGACGGACGTTCATCTGTGGGTCCTTTCGGAAAGGGAGGCGGCGCATAGCCCCGCCCTACGATATGGCGCGACATGGGACAGGGCGGGGCTTTGCGCCGCCCCGCCCGAGGGGTGTCAGGCGGCGGCTTCGCCCAGGTAGGCTTCCTTCACCTTCGGATGGCCCTTGATCTTCTCGGGCGTGTCCTCGACCAGCGGCGTGCCCTGCGCCAGCACCGTGATCCGGTCGGCGAGGGAGAACACCACGTGCATGTCGTGCTCGATGATTGCGATGGTGATGTCGCGCTCTTCCTTGATCTGCCGGAGCAGGTCGATGGTGTTGTTGGTGTCGGCGCGCGCCATCCCGGCGGTGGGTTCGTCCAGCAGCAGCAGTTTCGGCCGCTGGATCAGGCACATCGCCATCTCGAGCCGGCGCTTGTCGCCGCGCGACATGGAGGCGGAGTGCATGTGGCGCTTGTCCAGCATGTTGACCTCGTCGAGCATCTGCTCGGCCTGCGCGGTCAGGTCCCTTTCGCTCGCCACCGACTCTATGGCGTGCAGCCGGTAGGAGCCGTCGCGGCGGGCGAACAGCGGGATCATCATGTTCTCCATCACCGTCAGGTCTCCGAAGATCTCCGGGGTCTGGAACACGCGGCTGATGCCCATCTGGTTGATCTCGTGCGGGGAGCGCCCCAGCACGGACTGGCCGTCGAACATCACCGACCCGGTGTCGGGGATCAGCTTGCCGACGAGGCAGTTCAGGAGCGTCGACTTGCCCGCGCCGTTCGGCCCGATGATCGCGTGGCAGGTGTTCTCTGCCACGCTGAGGTTGACGTCGCTCAGCGCCTTCAGACCGCCGAAGCGCTTGCCCACGTCCTTGACTTCAAGAATGCCCATGGTCCGCTCTCCTTATTCGGCAGGCTTGGTTTCGGTGGCCTTGGTGGCCGCCTTCTTGCGTCCGAACAGGCGTCCGATACGCTGTCCGCCCTCGACCAGCCCGCCGGGCAGGAAGATCACGACGAGCATGAAGATCACGCCCAGCGTCAGGTGCCAGCCCGCGCCCACGAAGTGCTCCAGCACCCACACGGTGGCGTTTTCCAGCGGCTCGGGCAGGAAGTCGAACCAGCCGTGCAGCGTGGCCTCGTTGATCTTCGAGAAGATGTTCTCGAAGTACTTGATCATGCCGGCGCCCAGAACCGGGCCGATCAGCGTGCCCGCACCGCCGAGGATGGTCATCAGCACCACCTCGCCGGAGGCGGTCCACTGCATCCGCTCGGCCCCGGCCAGCGGGTCCATCGCCGCGAGCAGACCGCCTGCGAGACCGGCGTACATGCCGGAGATGACGAAGGCCGCCAGCGTGTAGGGCTTCGGGTTCAGGCCGGTGTAGTTCATCCGCGTCTGGTTGGACTTGATCGCCCGCAGCATCATGCCGAAGGGCGAGCGGAAGATGCGGATCGACAGGTAGAAGGCGACCAGCAGGATCACCGCACAGACGTAGTAGCCCGCCGAGAAGGTGAAGGACCATGGACCCACAGCCATGTCGTAGGCGGCGCGCATCTCCAGCCCGAAGAGGTTGGTGACCGGGATGGACCCGTCGGCCGTCGCCGACACGCCGAGGATGCGGGGATCGTCCAGCGTCACCTGCAGGCCCGTCTCGCCGTTGGTGATGGGCGTCAGCACCGAGTAGGCCAGCGCAAAGGACATCTGCGCGAAGGCCAGCGTCAGGATCGAGAAGTAGATCCCCGACCTCCGCAGCGACACGAAGCCGATGACCAGCGCGAAGAGTCCCGCGATGATGACCGACAGGATGATCGCCGGAAGGATGTTCATGCTGAGCAGCTTGAACATCCAGACCGCCGAATAGGACCCCACGCCGAGGAAGGCGGCGTGCCCGAAGGACAGGTAGCCGGTCAGGCCGAACAGGATGTTGAAGCCGATGGCGAAGATCCCGAAGATCACGAACCTCTGCATCAGGTCCGGGTAGCCCGCATTGAACTGCGCCATGGCACTGTTGGCGGGGAAGGGGTTCAGGATAAAGGGGGCGCACATCGTCAGAATGGCGACGATGATCAGCAGGGTGCCGTCTTTTTTGTCTAGTCCGAACATAGGTTTACTCCATCACGCCTTTGCGTCCCATCAGACCGCGCGGACGGGTCAGCAGGATGATGATGGCGACCAGGTAGATGATGATCTGGTTGATGCCGGGGATCGTGGTGGTGGCCCAGGTCGTCGAGGCAAAGCTCTCGAGGATGCCCAGCAGGAACCCGGCGGCCACGGCGCCCGGAAGCGAGCCCATGCCGCCGACCACGACCACGACGAACGACAGCACGAGGAAGTCCATCCCCATGTGATAGTTCGGCGCGTTGATCGGCCCGTACATCACGCCCGCGAGGCCCGCCACCGCGGCGGCCATGCCGAACATCAGGGTGAACCGCTTGTCGATGTCGATGCCCAGAAGGCCCACGGTCTCGCGGTCGGCCATGCCGGCGCGGACGACCATCCCGAAGGTGGTGAACTGCAGGAAGGCAAAGACGCCGCCGATGATCAGAACGGCGAAGCAGAAGTAGACGATCCGCCAGATCGGGTAGACCACCCCGGGCAGTAGCTGCGCGACACCGGCCAGCGCCTCGGGGGCGGGGGTCTGGATCGGGTTGGCGCCGTAGTAGTGCTTGATCAGCTCCTGCAGCACGATGGCCAGGCCGAAGGTCACGAGGATCTGGTCGGCATGCGGACGCTTGTAGAAGTGCTTGATCAGCCCGCGCTCCATCACGTAGCCGATGATCAGCATGACCGGGATGGCCAGCAGGATCGCCAGCGGAACCGACCAGTCGATCAGCGCGCCGCCCACGTCCGGGCCGAACCAGGCCTCCAGGTAGGGCGTCTTGACCTTCATAGGGTTGCCGAGGAAGTCGGTCTTGCCGGGATCGACCGTCTCGAACGACAGGCCGAACAGCCGCTGCATGGTGACGGCGCAGAAGGCGCCGATCATGAACAGCGCACCGTGCGCGAAGTTCACCACGCCGAGCGTGCCGAAGATCAGCGTCAGGCCGAGCGCGATAAGCGCATAGGCCGAGCCCTTGTCGAGCCCGTTTAGAATTTGAAGCAGGATTGCGTCCATGGACCCCACCTTTGCATTGAGTGTGGAGAAGCCTCCGACGCGCGGTCAGAGGGCGAAAAGAGAAAGCGACAAAGTCAGAGTGCCGGTGCAGCCGGGAAGGGGCCGCGATGCTGTCGGGGGCGTGTCGCCACGCCCCCTTTCGCACTCGTTACGCGCCCGGGTTGCACGAACCCAGCTGGCCGCCGGCGAACATCGGGTGGTCCGGCGGGTAGGTGACCTGTGCGGCCGGGGTGACTTCGACCACTTCCAGGAGGTCGAACTCGGAGGTCGGGTTCTCCTTGCCCTTCACGACCAGCACGTCCTTGAAGCACTGGTGGTCGTCGGCACGGTAGAGGGTCGGGCCGTTGCCCATGCCGTCGAACTCGAAGCCTTCCAGCGCGGCTGCGACGTCACAGGGGTTGAACGAACCGGCGCGCTGAACGGCATCCGCATAAAGCAGCGTCTGCACGTAACAGGTGTGCGCGGCCTGCGACGGCGGGAAGCCGTACTTGGTGCCGAAGGACTTCACGAAGGCTTTCGACCCCTCGTCCTGCAGCGACCAGTGCCAGTTGGTGGAGCCGACGATGCCCTTGATGTTCTCGCCCGCACCGCGTGCCATCAGGCGCGAGAAGAGCGGCACGACGATCTCGAAGTTCTTGCCGTTCACTTCCTTGTTGCGCAGGCCGAACTGCACGGCGTTGGTCAGCGAGTTGACCATGTTCCCGCCGTAGTGGTTCAGCACCAGTACGTCGGCGCCCGAGTTCAGGACCGGCGCGATGTAGGAGGAGAAGTCGGTGGCCGCCAGCGGCGTCAGCACGTTCTCGACGGTTTCCCAGCCCATCGCCTCGGTCGCCGCGGCGATCGATTCCTGCTGCGTCCAGCCCCAGGTGTAGTCGGCGGTCAGGTGGTAGGCCTTGCGGTCCTCGCCGTAGAGATTCTTCAGCACTGGCGCCAGCGCGGCGGCCGACATGTAGGCGTTGAAGAAGTGACGGAAACCGTTGGCTTTCTTGTCCTTGCCGGTGGTGTCGTTGGAGTGGGTCAGGCCCGCCATGAAGATGACGCCCGCCTCTTGGCAGAGACCCTGCACCGCGACCGCCACGCCCGACGACGAACCGCCGGTGATCATGATGGCGCCGTCCTTTTCGATCATCGACTTGGCCGATGCGCGGGCGGCGTCCGATTTCGTCTGGGTGTCGCCGGTCACGTATTCGACCTTCTTGCCCAGGATGCCGGTGCCTTCCAGCGCCTTGGACGAGAAGGTGTTGATCATGCCGCCGTCGCCGCCACCGTTCAGGTGCTCGACGGCCAGTTCGTAGGCGCGCAGTTCGTCCGCGCCCTCGTCGGCATAGGGGCCGGTCTGCGGAACGTTGAAACCAAGGGTGACGGTGTCGCCGGTCGGCTCGTTGGTGAACGCGGAGGCCGAGGACGCGGTGAAGATCGTCGGAAGCGCAAGACCGGCGCCGCCGATGGCACCGGACCGGAGCACGCCACGGCGAGTCAGATCGGTTTTGGACATTAATTCCTCCCATTTTTTTGAAATGCGTCGCCTGCGCTCCTCAACGCGGCGGCGCGCACCATTGTGCAAAGGTACTATGGGGTGACAGCGGAAAATCGCGCAACAACTCCCTTTTCCCTAAGGCTTTTTTTGTCAATTATTGAAAAGTGGACCGTGATATACTGTAAACTCGTTTATGTCGCGGCGCAGAAAGTGCTTGATTACGCAAGGGAACGGCCATGCCAAGGGACACGCTCACAGGATCGCGGATTCGCGAAAAGCGGATCGCGCAGGGCATGAGACAATCAGAGCTTGCAAAGATTGCCGGGATTTCTGCCTCCTACCTCAACCTGATCGAGCACAATCGCCGAAGAATCGGCGGGAAGTTGCTGCTCGAAATCGCCGACGCGCTGTCGGTTGAACCGACGCATCTGACCGAAGGGGCAGGGGCTGCGCTGATCGCCGGCCTGCGGGAGGCCGCCTCCGACCTGCCCGACGCCGGTGCGGAGCTTGACCGGACCGACGAATTCGCCGGACGCTTTCCCGGCTGGGCCGACCTGCTCGTCGCGACGCGAGCCCGGGTGCAGCAGCTCGAACGCTCCGTCGAGGTGCTGACCGACCGCATGACCCACGACCCGCAGCTTGCCGCCTCCCTGCACGAGATGCTCTCGACCGTGACAGCGATCCGCTCCGCCGCCTCGATCCTCGCCGAACCGGGCGACATCGACCAGGAATGGCAGGCCCGCTTTCACCGCAACATCTACGAGGACTCGGGCCGCCTTGCCGAAACCTCGCGCGGCCTCGTCACCTATCTGGAGGCCGACAACGCGCAGGCGACCGAGACCGGCACCCCGCAGGAGGAGCTGGACACCGCGCTGGAGGCCGCGGGGCATCACGTTCCCGAACTCGAAAGCGACGCCGACACCGCCGCCGCCCTCGCGCGGCTGGGCAAGCGCATGTCCGGAACGGCACGTGCGCTGCTGCGCCCCTGGCTCGAACGCTACGCAGAGGACGCCCGCGCCCTGCCCATCGACGTGCTGCGCCCCGCGATCGACCGCCACGGCCCCGACCCGGTGGCCCTCGCGCGCGATCTTCATGCCGAACCCGCCCGCATCATGCGCCGCCTCGCCGCCATGCCCGAGGAGATCCTGCCCGATCCCGTGGGGCTGGCGATCTGCGACGGCTCGGGCGTGCTGTCGTACCGCAAGCCGCTGCCCGATTTCCCGATGCCGCGCTTCGGGGCGGCCTGTCCGCTCTGGCCGCTCTACAAGGCACTGAACCGGCCGCATGTCGTGCTGACCGCCCCGCTCGTGCAGATGGGCCGCGCCAACGCGGTGATCTGGGCCGATGCGCAGGCCACGCTGACCGGGGGCCTCGCCGTCAATGCCGATCCGCTTTACGAGTCGCACATGATGGTGCGTCTCGCCCCGCCTGACCGCGACCACGCCGCCCCGGAAGAGGTCGGCGCCTCCTGCCGCATCTGTTCGCGCAGCGCCTGCCCGGGCCGGAGGGAGCCGTCGATCCTCTCCTCCCGTTGAAACGAACGCATGGCTGACCTGCTCTCTGCGCAATTTTCTTTCTTGCGGGGCAAAGGCGTTTTGACACCCGGTTTGTAAAAGTCATACAATCGTCTCACTTGCGGGGGGAGGACCCAGTCCCTGGGGCCGGCAAGGTAAGGGGTGAGGCATGAACGGACAGGTTCTTCTGATCGAAGACGAACCGAACATCATCGAGGCGATCAAGTTCATTCTGGCGCGTGAGGGGTGGCAGGTGTTTTCCCACTCGAATGGCGAGACGGCGGTGCAGACCGTGCGCGACCGTGCGCCCGACGTGGTGATACTCGATGCGATGTTGCCCGGCCGGTCGGGATACGAGATCCTGCGCGAACTGCGCGAGGACGCGGCCTTCGCGTCGCTGCCGATCCTGATGCTCACCGCCCGCGGCCAGACCAAGGACCGCGAGATGGCCGAACGCGCGGGCGCCAGCCGGTTCATGACCAAGCCGTTCTCGAACGCCGAGGTGCTCGACGCGGTGCGGTCGCTCTCGGGGACATGACCACCGGACGCGGGCCGGAGGAGGGACCGCCCGAGGGGCGGCAGCGCTCCGCGTCCGAGACATGGCCTCCGACGTCGCTCGACAGTCCCGAATACCGTTACACCGCGCCGATGCCCCGGCGGATGCCCCAGTTCGTCGAGCGCCAGACCTTCCGCCGCCGCCGCATGGTCGATGCCGCCTGCGGGCTGCCCTTCCTCGGCCTCGTGCTGTGGTGGCTGCCGCTCCTGTGGCGCGGCACGGATGAGCCGGTCCCCACCTCGCAGGCGCTGATCTACATCTTCTCGGTGTGGGTGGCGCTGCCCGCGGCCACCGGCCTTTTGATCCTCGCCATCAGGCGCAACAGCGCCCCGGACCGCCCGGAGGCGCGCCGGTGAATACGCTCAACGCGCTCGCGGCCATCTCGCTGGCCTACGTGGCGCTGCTGTTCAGCGTGGCCTTCTTTGCCGAACGGTCGGCGGCGCGGGGGCGGGGGGCGTGGCTGCGCTCTCCGGTCGTCTACACGCTGTCGCTCTCGATCTACTGCACCGGCTGGACCTTCTACGGCGCGGTCGGATCGGCGGCGCGCACCGGGCTCGAGTACCTGACGATCTACCTCGGCCCCAGCCTCGTGATGATCGGCTGGTGGTGGATCCTGCGCAAGCTGGTGCGCATCGCCCGCTCGCAGCGTATCACCTCCATCGCCGACCTGATCTCTTCGCGCTACGGCAAGTCCAACCTGCTTGGTGTGGGCGTCACCATCCTCGCCGTCGTCGGCACGACCCCCTACATCGCGCTGCAGCTTCAGTCCGTCACCCTCTCGGTGGAGGTCTTCACCCGGCTCGATGCCGGCAGCGACGGTCGGGCGGACACCACCGCCTTCTGGGTGGCCGTGGGGCTCGCGGTCTTCACCGTCATCTTCGGCACCCGAAATCTCGACTCGAACGAACGCCACCACGGCGTCGTCATGGCCATCGCGGTCGAGGCGGTGGTCAAGCTGACCGCGCTCCTCGCCGTCGGCAGCTTCGTGGTCTGGGGCATGGCGGGCGGCGTGTCCGAGACGCTCGCCCGCATCGACGCCTCCGACCTCGGACAGTGGGAGGTCGACGGCGGACGCTGGGCCGGGCTGATGCTGCTGTCGGCGGCGGCCTTCCTCTGCCTGCCGCGCATGTTTCAGGTGCTGGTGGTCGAAAACGACAACGACGCGCAGCTGCGCACCGCCGCATGGGCCTTCCCGCTCTACATGATGCTCATGAGCTTCTTCGTCATGCCCATCGCGGTGATCGGCATGACGCACCTGCCCGCGGGCGCCAACCCCGACCTCTTCGTGCTGACCCTGCCGCTGAGCCAGGGCCAGAACGGGCTGGCGCTGCTGACCTTTCTTGGCGGCTTCTCCTCGGCGACCTCCATGGTGATCGTCGCGGCCATCGCCCTGTCGACCATGGTGTCGAACCACATCGTCATGCCGATCTGGCTGGAGCTCCGGCGCGGCACCGCCTCCGTCTCGGGCGACGTGCGCAACGTTGTCCTGCTGTCCCGGCGCCTGTCCATCGGCGGCGTGCTGCTGCTGGGCTACCTCTACTACGCGCTGTCGGGCGGCGGCGCGGCGCTGGCGACCATCGGCCTCGTCAGCTTTACCGGCGTCGCGCAGGTGCTGCCCGCCATGCTGGGCGGCATCTTCTGGCGGGGCGCGACCCGCAGCGGCGCACTGGCCGGGCTGACCTTCGGCTTCGCCACATGGCTCTACACCCTCTACCTGCCGTCGCTGGGCGCCGGGACGCTCGTCCCCGAGGCATGGTTCGCACAAGGGCCGCTTGGCATCGGCTGGCTGCGGCCCGAGGCGCTTTTCGGCATCACCGGCATGGACCCGCTGCTGCATGCGGTCTTCTGGTCGCTGACGCTCAACACCGTGGCCTTCTTCGTGGTCTCGGTCTTCTCCTTTCCCTCGCCGCTCGAACGGCTGCAGGGTGCGCAGTTTGTCAACATCCAGCAGGCGCAGGGCGGCGCCCGCAGCTGGCTGCACGGCACTGCGCAGACCGAGGACCTGATGATCATGGCGCAGCGCATACTCGGCGCGCAGGACGCCCGCGACCTCTTCCGGCGCGAGGCCGAACGGCAGGGGTCCGAAGGCCAGCTCCCGGCGCCCACGCCGGAGTTCCTGCAACGGCTCGAACGCACGCTGTCCGGGTCCGTGGGGGCGGCGACGGCGCACGCCATGGTGGGGCAGATCGTCGGCGGCATGGCCGTCTCGGTCGAGGACCTGATGGCCGTGGCCGACGAGACCGCGCAGATGATGGAGTATTCCGCCCGGCTCGAAACCCAGTCGCGCGAGCTGTCGCGCACCGCAGCCGAATTGCGCGCCGCCAACGACAAGCTGACCCGTCTTTCGGTGCAGAAGGATGCCTTTCTCAGCCAGATCAGCCACGAGCTTCGCACGCCCATGACCTCGATCCGCGCGTTCTCCGAGATCCTGCGCGATGCCGAGGGCCTGAGCCGCGCCGATCAGAACCGTTATGCCTCGATCATCTACGAGGAGGCGATCCGCCTGACGCGCCTGCTGGACGACCTGCTCGACCTCTCGGTGCTGGAGAACGGGCAGGTCAGCCTGAACGTGACCGGCGGGCGGCTGTCGGACGTCATCGACCGTGCGGTGGCCGCAGCCCTTGCCGACGACGGCGCAAGGCTGAAGGTCATCCGGCACGCACCGGACGAACAGGTCTGGCTGAACACCGACCTCGAACGGCTGAGCCAGGTGTTCATCAACCTTGTCGCAAATGCCCGAAAGTACTGCGACGCCGAAGCCCCGGAACTCCGCATCCGGGTACACGGATCGGGCGACCGGCTGCACGTCGATTTCATCGACAACGGCTCCGGCGTGGCGCCCGAGGCGCGCGACGTGATCTTCGAAAAATTCGCCCGGGTCAGCGACCAGAAGGCCGGCGGCGCCGGGCTGGGCCTTGCGATCTGCCGCCAGATCGTCGCGCGGCTCGGGGGCGAGATCACTTACCTGCAGGACCACAGCGGCGCGGCCTTCCGCGTCGATCTGCCGATGTCCCGCCAGATGGCCGCGCAATAGCCGCAGCACCCGCGGCGATTTCTTTCTGCACTTGCCAAAAAACACTTCGTTAAAGCGGTTGGTAACCAAATCCGCAGATAAGGAGGGGCGGAGGCAGTTGATGACGGACGCAACCTTATATGGCTGACGGGGCACGAGACGACGTATTGGGCCAGAAGGCGCAAGCGGCACAGCGTGCGTTCGAGGCACGCGGCATGTCGCCTGCAAAGGCGCTCAGGCGCGCCCTGTCGCGCACCGCCGACGTCATGTGGGATCTCGCGCTCGTCACCCAGTCGGTCACCGTCGAATCGCTGGACCAGGACGGCGTGATCGCAGGGCTGTCCCCCAAGGACCTGCTCGTGCTGCTCGACGGGCCGGACGGGGCGATCGGCCTTGCCTCCGTCGACCGGCAGGTGCTGACCGGCGTGGTGGAGGTGCAGACCATCCTTCAGGTCACGCAGATGCCGGTGGACGAGGACCGCATCCTGACCCAGACCGACGCCGCCATGATCGCCCCGCTGATCGACGGCACGCTGCACAGCATGGCGGGCGCGCTGACCGACAGCCCCATCGGCGAGATGCTTCAGGGCTTCCGCTTCGGCGTCATGCTGGAGGACGCCCGCTCCGCCGGCCTGCTGCTCGACGCGGCGGGCTACCGTGCGTTCCGGGCGCAGGTCGACCTTGCGCTCGGACGCCGGAAGGGGAGCCTCAGCCTCATCCTGCCCGAACGCAAGCCGAACCCCCGGAGCTCCGCGCAGGACGGGGCCGATGCGCCGGGCCCCCATGCCGCGATCCTCGACCGCGTCCCGGCCCGGCTGGACGCGGTCCTCTCGCGGATCACGCTGCCCCTGTCGCGCGCGCAGGCGCTGAAACCAGGTGACGTGCTGAAGCTGTCGAAGGACGCGCTCGACCGGGTGGAGATCCTTGCCGGGCGCGGTCACATGGTGGCCAAGGGGCGCATGGGCCAGCTGAACGGTGCCCGCGCGGTGCGGCTGACATGGCCTGTGCTGGGACCCGCCGCACTTGCCGCACCGGCAGGCGCCGCCGCCGACACGGGCGCGGATTTCGGCGGCGATTTCGGGGGCGGCCAGCTCTCGCTGCCCGGGGCAGGGGACGGAGCTTCGGATCTTCCCGACTTTCCCGCGATGGGCGACGGCATGTCGGAGGATCTGCCCGACCTCCCGCCGATGGATTTCGGCGACGGCAACGACTTCGACTTCGAAAGCGTCATGTCCGAAGGCGGAGAAGGGGAGGAGGAGGATTTCGGCGGTTTCGCCACCGCCCCGATGGAGATCGACTTCAACGAGTGATCTCGGGGCCGTCAGGCGACCAAATGAAACCGCCGCCCGGAAACGCCCGGACGGCAGGTCGTGTCTACTTTTCGGCCAGCGCGTTCAGCGTCGGGCGCAGGCCGGAGATGTCGTAGCCCGCCCGCGCCGCTGTCTCCAGCACGGCATCGGTGCCCATGCTCTCGACGTTGGCGAGCGCCCAGATCACCGTGCAGCGGGTGCCGGAGGCGCAGTAGGCCAGGACCGGACCGTTGGCGCTGGCCACAAGATCGGCCTGCGCCAGGATGTTCTCGGCGTTCATGGTCTGGTGGGTCAGGGGCAGGGCCTCGAACCGGAGGCCCGCCGCTTCCATCGCCTCACGCATGGCGTCGGTCTGAAACTCCGGCGGCACCTCTGCGTCGGGCCGGTTGTCCAGCACCATGACGTAGCCGGCGTCGCGGATGGCCGCCGCATCCTCGGGGGAGATCTGCGGCGACACGTGGTAGTTGTCGGTGAGAATGCGCGGTGTCATGACGCAGCATTATTCCGCCGGAACGGGCTTGTCCAGCCGCGCCCGCAGCACCGGCGCAAGGACCATGCCGGTCAGCATCGCCGCGACAAAGACGTACAGACCCGCCCCGCCATAGCTCAGCGACGCGATGGACGGCCCCGGGCAAAGCCCGGCGAGGCCCCAGCCGACCCCGAACAGCAGGGAGCCGAGGATCAGCTTGCTGTCGATCTCCTTCGACGGCGGCGGCGGAAGCGGCGCGCCGGTCAGGGCGGTGGTGCGGCGGTTGCGCACGATCCAGGCCAGCGCCATGGGGATCATCGCGCCGCCCATGACGAAGGCGAGCGTGGGGTCCCATGCGCCGAAGACGTCCAGCCAACCCTGCACCTTCGCGGTGTCGGTCATGCCGGAGATGAACAGGCCCGCGCCGAACAGGCTGCCTGCGATGAGGGCGATCAGGTGTCGGAGCATGTCAGATCACTCCAAGAAAGTGGCGGAAGACGATCACGCCGACACCGCCGGCGAGGATGTAGCAGGCCGTGGCGACGAAGCCGCGGATGGACAGGCGGGACATGCCGCAGACCCCGTGACCGGAGGTACAGCCGTTGGCGATCCGCGTGCCGACACCGACCAGCAGGCCGGCAATCGCCAGCACGAGGAAATTGTCGGTGATGTGCGTGTCCACCTCGCGGTAGAACGGCATCAGCAGCATCGGGGTCACGGCGACCCCGGCCAGGAACAGGATGCGTTCCCAGGCGGTCGAGCGGCCCGAGCCATCGACGAGTCCGCCGATGATCCCGCTGGCTCCCATGATCTTGCCGTTTCCAAGGAGGTAGACGGCGCCTCCGGTGCCGATCAGCAATCCGCCGATCAGGCCCCAAATCCAGTCGATGGGCATGTGTGCGTTTCCTTGACGTGCGTAGGGGGCGCCCCGGTTCGCATCGGGGCGTGATACAAAGTGGTCTGTCGTCCCCGCCCGGCGCATGCGCACGGACGGGGAAGGCGGTGGCTCAGCCGGTCAGAGCTTGTTGACCGGCACCTTGAGAAAGACGTCGCCCTTCTCGTCGGCCGGGGGCATCTGGCCCGCGCGCATGTTCACCTGCAGCGACGGGATGATCAGCTTCGGCATGGCCAGCGTGGCGTCGCGGCTGTCGCGCATGGACACGAAGTCCTCCTTCGACTTGCCGCCGCCGACGTGGACGTTCAGCGCCTTCTGCTCGCCCACCGTGGTCTCCCACGCGTAGTCGTCGCGGCCGGGCGCCTTGTAGTCGTGGCCCACGAAGATGCGGGTCTCGTCCGGCAGGGCGAGGATCTTCTGGACCGAGTCGTACAGCGTCTCGGACGAACCGCCCGGGAAGTCGCAGCGCGCGGTGCCGAAGTCCGGCATGAACAGCGTGTCGCCGACAAACGCCGCGTCGCCGATGACATAGGTCAGGCAGGCGGGCGTGTGGCCCGGCGTGTGCAGCACGTCGCCGCGCAACTGGCCGATGTGGAAGCTGTCGCCCTCCACGAAGAGCTTGTCGAACTGCGAGCCGTCGCGCTGGAACTCCGTGCCTTCGTTGAACACCTTGCCGAAGGTGTCCTGGACCACGGTGATCCGGTCGCCGATGCCGATCTTGCCGCCCAGCTGCTGCTGGATGTAGGGCGCGGCAGAGAGGTGGTCGGCGTGCACGTGGCTTTCCAGCAGCCACTGGCAGTCATAGCCCTTCTCTTTCACGAAGGCGATGATCGCGTCGGCGGACCGGGTGTCGGTGCGGCCGGAGGAATAGTCGAAGTCCAGCACGCTGTCGATCACGGCGCAGGCTTTGCCGTTCGGATCGCGAACGACATAGGAAATCGTATTGGTGGCCTCGTCGAAAAAGGCGGTCACTTCGGGTTTCATGGGTACATCTCCTGAGGACTTCCCTGGCGTCTGGAAGAACATATACGTAAAAACGAATGTGTTTCAAGTCCCATCTGCCTGTTGATTTGTATCAAGGCGGGCACGGTCCGCGCGGGGCAGTCTTCCATCGCGGGCGAGGAGGCCCTTGACCATGTCTCATCACGATAAAAGAACACGTCTTGTCAACCGTTTGCGCGAACTGGGCGTGCGCCTCGAAGGGATCGAGGACGCGCTCGAGACGGAGCACTCCAGGGACTGGGACGACCAGGCGATCGAGCGTGAGGGCGAAGAGGTGCTTGAGCGACTCGGCGCCAGCGGTCAATCTGAGATTGCACGAATCCAGGCCGCGCTCGGGCGGATGTCCCGCGGCGAATACGGCCTGTGCGTGAAATGCGGCGAAGAGATCGACCCGGCCCGCCTTGATGCGGTCCCGGAGACACCCCTCTGCGCCGCGTGCGCCGCGGGGTGAGGCGGCGTTTCCCGGTGATCCGGGTGGGAGAGGAGAGGAGGACGACCATGACCGAGGCACTCAAGGCCAGGATCGAAGCTCTGCGCGACGAGATCGACAACACCGAGGGCACCGCCCGTGCGGAGGCGCTCGACCATCTGGAGCAGGCGGTCCGCCAGCTCGAGGGCAGGGGCGCCCGCGCGCCGGTCTGGGCGCGCGACCGCGTCGAGGCGCATCGCGACGAAGACCTCGAAGACCAGTTCGACAACATGCCGATCTGACCCGGGCGGCCGGACGCGGGATCCGCGCTTCCGGCCCGGCACCGCGTTCGTATCGCCTCCGGAACGCCCGAGGGCCGTGTCCGAAAGGACTCGCTTGCCGTGTTTCCGCGCGCCCGGGAGGCATGTCCGGGGCACAAGGACGTTGCCTTGATTCGCCTGATCGCGTCTAATCCCCGCAAAAGAGCGCGAAATGCGCGATAAACGGGCAGATCCGGGCGTTTGGGGCCCGGGCGGGAAAACGGGCAGATGGCAGACGGTATCCATTATTCGGTCGAGGACGGCATTGCCTTGCTCAGTGTCGACAACCCGCCGGTCAACGCGCTGTCGCGGGCGGCCCGGGTCGGGCTGGCGGCGGGACTGGACCGGGCAGAGGCGGACCCGGCGATCCGCGGCATCGTTCTGGCGGGCACCGGCAACACCTTTCCCGCGGGCGCCGATCTGGCGGAATACGAAACCGGCATGGCAAAGCCCTTCCTGCGTGACCTCTGCAACCGGGTGGAGGCCTGCGCCAAGCCCGTCGTGGCGGCGCTGCACGGCACGGTCTACGGCGGCGGCTTCGAACTGGCGCTGGCGGCGCACTACCGGGTGGCCCGCGCCGGAACCCGTGTCAGCCTGCCCGAGGTGCGCATGGGCCTCACGCCCTCTGCCGGTGCGACGCAGCGCCTGCCGCGCCTCGCAGGGGCGGAGCTGGCGCTGGAACTGGCGCTGGCCGGGGGCACCATGCCGCTGGACCGCGGGCCGGGGCGGCAGCTTGTCGACGACCTCGTGGACGACAACCTGCTGGGCACCGCGGCCAACCTTGCCCGTGCGCTGGCCGATGACGGAACGCCGCCGCGCCGCACCCGCGACCTGCGCGACGGCATGGCGGACCACGCGGCCTTCACCACGGCGATCAGGGCCCGGCGCGACACGCTCTCTGCTGCGCCCGACAGTGCCGCGGCCCGGGTCATCGACCTGATCGAGGCCTCGGCGCTTCTGCCTTTCGACGCAGGCGTGGCGATGGAGGAGGACGCCTTCGCGGCCTGTCTCGCCTCCGACGCCGCCCGTGCACTGCGCCACGCCTTTACCGCCGAACACCTCGCGCGGCGCTTCAACCTGCCGAAGGGCACGCCCGCGGGCGAGGTCAACCGCATCGCCGTGCTGGGGCCGGGGCCGCTGGCCATGCAGATCGCGGTCTCGGCACTGAACGCCGGGATCGGCGTGAACTGGGGCGCGCGCGAGCCGGAGAAGCTGACCGAGGGCGTGGCGCAACTGCGCGACGTCTTCTCGGCCGGGGTGAAGGGCGGCGGGCTCAGCCCTTCGCAATCCGCCGCGCGCCTCGACCTGCTGCACTGGGGCGAAAGCGCCGAGATGATCCCCGGCACGGATATCGTCCTGCATGCGGCGCGCGGGCAGGGCGACGTGGCCGCGCCCGAAGGCACGGTGCGTGCCGTGGCGATGTCGGGCCGGGTCGACCGGCTGGGCCTGCGATTTGCCCCGCCGGTCTTTGCCACACGGCTGGTTGAGGTGGTGCAGGGACCGGAAGGCACGCCCGCCGAGGTGGCGCTGGGCCTCGCGCTGGCCGAACGGATGAACAAGGTCGCGGTGCACGTGCGCTCTCAGGGCGCCAGCATCGCGGGACGTCTCGCGGCGGCAATGCACCGCGCGGCGGATGCGCTGGTGGACCTCGGCGCCGACCCATACGACCTCGACGCGGCGGTGGAGGGCTGGGGCTGGGGCCGCCCGCCGTTCCGCACCCGCGACATGAGCGGGCTCGAGGACCTGGCCCGCGCACCCCGCGCCGAAGGGGCGGAGAACTGGTCGGCCCTGATGATCGAGGTCGGGCGGCGCGGCTGGATCTCCGGCAAGGGGTTCTACGACTGGGCCGATGGCGGCGCGGAACGCGCGACCTCTGTCAGGCGGCTGCTGAACGGTCAGCGCACGGCGCGGGCCTGGGCGGCGGACGACTTGGTGGAGCTGCTGGTCGGCGCCATGGCGAACGAGGGCGCGCGGATGCTGGCGGAGGGCATGGTGCGCCGCCCCTCCGACATCGACGCGGTCGCGATCCTCGCGCTGGACTTCCCGCGCCTGCGCGGCGGGCCGATGATGGCTGTCGGTCTCTGGGGGATGCTGCGCATCATGAAGCGGCTGGAGCGGCTGGACCATCCAGACCGCGACTTCTGGACGCCGGAACCCGCCTGGGGCGAACACGTGAAATACGGGCGGACGTTTCTCAGCCGCTAGGCTGGCGCTTGTCCCGCCTTGGGACGGGCGGGCCACCGACCGCCGCGCAGGTGACGGGCCGGGGGCCGCGCCCTCAGCTCAACTCACTTCAGGAAGATGCCCGTGATGACCATCATCAGCCCGATGGTCGACAGCATCAGCGCGCCCATGTTCAGCGGCACCACCTTGCGCACCAGCGCGCGCAGCTCTTCGTCGGGCAGGCCCCTGCGGCGGGCGGACCAGACCTTGACGATGCACCAGACGAGACCGGCAAGCCCTGCGAGGGATACCAGCGCGCCGCTCCAGATCAGCCAGGCCATGTCGTCCTCCTCAAGGGTTGCGGATGGGAATTGCGGATGTTGCGTGACCGCCCGCCGCCTAAAGGACGAAGGCCCGTTAGGCAAGACGTTTCGGCAGGGCGGCGCGACTGGCGCGGCATGGGTCTTGATGGGCGCGCGGTGCGGCTGTATCGGGAGGGCTCATCCCATGGAGGCAAGACATGCAGGACACCCCGACCGACAGCTACGGCGTGGCCGCCGGAGAGCTCAAGGCATTCATCGAGCGCGTGGAGCGGCTGGAAGAAGAGAAGAAGGACATCTCCGAGCAGATCAAGGAAGTGATGGCAGAGGCCAAGGGCCGCGGCTACGACACCAAGATCCTGCGCAAGGTGATCTCGCTCCGCAAGCGCGACGCCGACGACATCGCCGAGGAAGAGGCGGTCCTCGAGATGTACAAGGCCGCGCTGGGCATGGCCTGAGCCCCTTGGGGCCAAGGCCCGTGCGCGGTGGCGCGCGGGTCCGCTCCGCCCGCGGTCGGGGCGCGTTCCGGCCCGCCTTTGCGATACGCCCAAATATGAGGCAAAACGCCGGGAATTCCGCAAAACGCCTTCCAAGCCGTTGATTGCGCATCCGCCGCACTCTAGCGTTGTTCCCAAGCTGTACTCATACGGCACACCGGAAAACGGGGCACAGGGGGTTGAATGGGCGAGAAGCCGGTCTTTGACGAGATGACGGGCACGGGTGACGAGGTCCGTGGTCCTTACCAGGCGTTCAACAGCTGGTTCGAGGGGGAGGATCCGAAGGACCTCCGCGCGAAACAGCGCGAGGCGGAAGAGCTTTTCCGCCTGACGGGCATCACCTTCAACGTCTACGGGCGCGCCGAGGCCGAGGAACGGCTCATCCCCTTCGACATCATCCCGCGCATCATCTCGGGCCACGAATGGCAGCGGCTGAGCAAGGGGATCGAGCAGCGCGTGCGCGCGCTCAACGCCTTCCTGCACGACATCTACCACGGGCAGGAGATCGTGAAGGCGGGCCGCATTCCCGAACGCATGATCTCGCGCAATGAGGCGTTCGAGCCGCAGATGATCGGCATCACGCCGCCGGGGAAGGTCTACACCCATATCGTCGGCATCGACCTGGTGCGCACCGGCCCCGACCAGTTCTACGTGCTGGAGGACAACGGCCGCACGCCTTCGGGCGTCAGCTACATGCTGGAAAACCGCGAGACCATGCTCCAGATGTTCCCGGAGCTCTTCGCCCACAACCGCGTGCAGCCGGTGCAGACCTACCCGATGGACCTGCTGCAGTCGCTGTCGGAATGCGCGCCGGAAGGGGCAGGCGAAAAGCCCACCGTCGCGGTGATGACGCCGGGCATCTACAACTCCGCCTATTTCGAACACGCCTTCCTCGCCGACCAGATGTCGGTCGAGCTGGTGGAGGGCAACGACCTGCGCGTCGTGGACGGGCGGCTCGCCATGCGCACCACCCGCGGCTACAAGCCCATCGACGTGGTCTACCGCCGGATCGACGATGCCTTCCTCGACCCGCTGAACTTCAACCCCGAAAGCGCGCTGGGCGTGCCGGGGATCATGGATGTCTACCGTGCGGGCAGGCTCACCATCGCCAACGCGCCGGGCACCGGCATCTGCGACGACAAGGCGATCTACAGCTACATGCCCGAGATCGTCGAGTTCTACACCGGCGAGAAGGCGCTCCTTGAAAACGTGCCGACCTGGCGCTGCGCCGATCCCGACAGCCTCGCCTACGTGCTCGACAACCTGAAGGACCTCGTCGTCAAGGAGGTGCACGGCTCCGGCGGCTACGGCATGCTGATCGGCCCGACCGCGACCAAGAAGGACCTGGCAGAGTTCCGCAGGAAGCTGCAGGCAAGGCCCGCCAACTACATCGCGCAGCCCACGCTGTCGCTGTCGACGGTGCCGATCTTCACCCGCGCAGGGCTGGCCCCGCGGCACGTCGACCTGCGCCCCTTTGTGCTGGTCAGCCCGAAAGGCATCAAGATCACGCCCGGCGGCCTGACCCGCGTGGCGCTCAAGAAAGGCTCCCTCGTGGTGAACTCCTCGCAGGGCGGCGGAACGAAGGACACCTGGGTGCTGCAAGACTGATGCTGGGAAAAACCGCAAACGGCCTGTTCTGGATGTACCGCTCGCTGGAGCGCGCGGAAAACATCGGGCGCCTGATCGAGACGGGCCAGCGCATCGCGCTCACCCGCCTCGGCTCCACCGAGGAAGAATGGAAGTCGGTCCTGCAGACCTCCGGCTCCTACGAACTCTTCATGCAAAGCCACGACGAGGTCACGAAGGAAGCGACCATAGACTGGCTCCTGCGGTCGAAGGACAACCCGTCCTCGGTCATGTCCTCCATCGCCTCGGCGCGGCAGAACGCCCGCATGGTGCGCACCGCGCTGACCACCGAGGTCTGGGAAGCCACCAACGCCGCCTACATGGCCGCTAAGGAAGGGCTGGCCCGCCGCGTCAACGAACGCGACCTGCCGGGGGTGCTGCGGCTGATCCGCCAGCGGACCTCCATGGTGCGCGGCGCCACCCACGGCACCATGCTGCGCAACGACATCTACGACTTCTCGCGGCTGGGCACCTTCATCGAACGGGCCGACAACACCGCGCGCATCGTCGACGTGAAATACTACGTGCTTTTGCCCGCTGTGGTCTCTGTCGGGTCCTCCATGGACAACGTGCAGTGGGAAATCCTGCTGCGCTCCGTCTCCGCCCGTGGCGGGTTCCGCATGGCCTACGGCGCCTCGCGCGACTCCCGCGACATCGCGCAGTTCCTGATCCTCGACCGCCGGATGCCCCGCAGCCTCGCGTTCTGCATCTCGACCATGCGGTCGAACATGGAATTCCTCACGTCGGAATACGGGCAGGTGACAACCTCTTGCGACATGCTCCGCGCCATGGAAGAGAAGTACCTCAGGCTCGACATCGACGCGGTCTTCGAATTCGGCCTGCACGAGTACCTTCAGGAAATCCAGTCGGTGATCGCGCGCGTCGGGCGCCAGATCGAGATCGACTACCGGTTCTACGAGTGAGATCATGCGGCTGAAAATTTCCCACACGACCCGCTACGCCTTCGACGCTCCCGTGGTCTCCGGGCTGCAACAGCTCCGCCTGACGCCGCGCAGCGGCCGCAACCAGACGGTGACCGACTGGAAGATGACAATCACCGGCGGCAAGCAGGAACTCTCCTACGACGACCACCACCACAACAAGGTGAACCTCATCAGCTTCGACCGTGACGTGACGGAGGTCACAGTCCATTGCGAGGGGGAAGTCGAGGTAAGCGAGAACCACGGCGTCGTCGGCAAGCATGTCGGCCCCGTGCCGCTCTGGCTCTACAAGCGCCACACCCCGCGCACCAAGGCGGGCCCCGGCGTCAAGGCGCTGCTGCGCTCGGTCGAGGGCGAAACCGTGCTCGACCGCTGCCACAAGCTGATGGCGGCGCTGGGGGAGGCGGTGAAATACGAGACCGGCAGCTCCGAAAGCACATGGACCGCCGAAGAGGCGGTGACTGAGGGCCGCGGCGTCTGCCAGGACCACACCCATGTCTTCATCGCCTGCGCGCACGAGGCGGGCTGGCCCGCGCGCTACGTGTCGGGCTACCTGATGCTGGACGACACGGTGGCGCAGGACGCGATGCACGCCTGGGCGGAGGTCTTCGTGCCCGATCTGGGCTGGGTCGGCTTCGACGCCTCCAACCAGATGAGCCCCGACGAACGCTATGTCCGTGTGGCCATCGGCCTCGACTACAGCGACGCGGCGCCGGTCAACGGCCTCCGCGTCGGCGGCGAGACCGAGGCGCTGAACGTCGCCATAGAGGTCGCGCAGCAGTAGGCACCGGCCGGATCGGCCTTTCGCAGCGCATGTCCGGCCGGGCTTTCGGTCGGGCGGCGCGTGTGGTGCCGTCGCCCCGGCGGTGTCATCACCGGCTGTCCCCCGGCCTCCGGGCCCCGCAGTCCCGCGCATGTTCCGTGACGACATGCCGACCCGCGCCGAAAGCGGCTGCCCCATCCCCACGGCTTGACGCGCCCGGGTCTCGCGTCACCTGACGGGCGCCAAAGCCCAAACCGTGTCATTCCTGCCCCGGCAGGGCGCCGTGACCCCGCGACATATGCGATTGTCCGGACATCACACTTGATAACGCCGCCAACCAACCCCTAATGCTTGGTCCTTGTCGTGAGTCGGAAAGCAGAAGATGACCTATTGCGTGGGAATGATGCTCGATGGAGGCATGGTGTTCATGTCGGACACCCGGACAAATGCCGGGCTCGACAACATCTCCACCTTCAAGAAGATGACCATCTGGGAAAACCCCGGTGAACGGGTCATCACGCTCCTGTCCGCCGGCAACCTCGCCACCACGCAGGCCGTCGTCTCCGAACTCGATGAGCGACTGAAGGCGCCGTCCGAACGCTCGCCCTCGCTCTTGGCCGTGCCCTCGATGTTCCAGGCGGCGCGCCTTGTCGCCGACACCCTGCGCGAGGTCATCGACCGCCACGCCAACGTCGGCCAGCGCGCCGACACCGCCTTCAACGCCACGCTCCTTCTGGGCGGGCAGATCGCCGGCGGGCCGATGCGGCTGTTCCTGATCTATCCCGAAGGCAATTTCATCGAGGCCGGCGGCGACACGCCCTTCTTCCAGACCGGCGAGATCAAGTACGGCCGTCCGATCCTCGTGCGCGCCTACGATCCGAACATGACCTTCGAAGAGGCGATGACCCTCCTGCTGGTCAGCTTCGACTCCACCGTGAAGGCCAATCTGACCGTGGGCCTGCCCTTCGACTACCACTGCTACGAGAAGGACAGCCTGAAGATCGGTCACACCGGCCGCGTCCTGCAGGACGATCCCTACTTCCAGACGGTCAGCCAGGGCTGGGGCAACGCCCTGAAGGACGCGCTGGAACAGCAGCCGAAGTGGACCTTCGACGACGCGCAGAGAAACCCGGAAGACAAGGGCTAGGCCGCGCGCCTCAGCCCTCGTCCACCGGGATCACGCCGCTGTCCTTCGACTTGTGGTCCGGCTCCACGTGGATGGTCGTGCGCACGTCCGGCACCGTGCGGGCCATTTCCCGCTCCACCCGATCGCAGATCTCGTGGGCGTCGAAGACGCTCATCTCACCCGGCACCACAAGGTGGAACTCCACGAAGGTCGCGCTGCCCGCGTGGCGGGTCTTCAGGTCGTGCGCCTCCACCGCGCCGGTCGCCTGCGCCGAGATCACCGTGCGGATCTTCTCCTGCACGTCCTCCGGCACCGCCTCGTCCATCAGGCCCGACAGCGAGGCCATGACCACCGTGTAGCCCGACCACAGGATGTTCACCGCCACCAGCGCCGCCATGACCGGGTCGAGCACCCACCACCCGGTGAACAGCGCCAGCAGCACGCCGACCGCCACCCCGCCCGAGGTCACAACGTCCGCCCACAGGTGCTTGCCATCCGCCACCAGTGCCGGAGAGCGCAGCTTCCGCCCCTGCCGCACCAGCACATAGGCCCAGGCCGCGTTCAGCGCCGTGGCGCCGATGTTGACCGCGAGGCCCAGAAGCGGCGCGTCCAGCGGGCGCGGCGCCCAGAACCCCGTCCAGGCCTCGCGCAGGATCAGGAGCGCCGCCACGATGATCAGCACGCCTTCCAGCACCGCGCTGAAGTATTCCGCCTTGTGGTGGCCGAAAGGGTGGTTGGTGTCGGCGGGCATCGCCGCGACCCGGATCGCGATCAGCGCCGCCAGCGCCGTCGCAAGGTTCACCGTGCTTTCCAGCGCATCGGACAGCAGCGCCACCGATCCGGTCAGCGCCCAGGCCAGCAGTTTCAGCGCCAGCACCACGAGGCCGAGGAGGAGGCTGCCGATGGCCAGTTTCAGCTTGTTCGACATGCGCCCGACACCCCGCTCACCCAGTCCCGCGCGCGCCCCGAAGGGGCCCGCCCGCGCTTCGCTTACAGGGGCGGGCAGGGGGCCTCAACCCGTCATTGCCGCCAATGCAGGCGAACCTCCGCCACGCCGGCAAACCGGGCCAGCCGCGCCAGTTCCGCCTCAAGCCGCGCCATGCGCGCCGCGCTGTCGCGCACGCCCGGTTCCTGCCACAGGCGCGTCACGTCCAGCACGCCCCGCGCCCGGTCGGCCTTGGCCTCCAGCCGCCCCACGAAACGGTCGCCCTCCAGCAGCGGGAAGACGTAGTATCCCCACTGACGCTTTGCGGCGGGCACGAACATCTCCACCGTGTAATCGAAGCCGAACAGCCGCTTCAGCCGCACCCGGTCGCGGATCGCCGGATCGAAGGGGTTGAGGATGCGCAGCCCGCCGCCCGGGGGGCGGACCGCCTCCAGCCGGGCCTCGATGTCCGGGGCGGCCAGCGCCTTCGTCCATGTGCCGTCCGCCGACTCGACCTCCACCGGGACCCACCACGCGGCGTCCCGTTCGGCCCAGTCCGCCACCTCGGACACCTCCGCCGCCTCCCAGAACTTGCGCACCTCGCCGGTGGTGGCAAAACCCAGCCGCTCCAGCGCCGCGCGGCACAGCCAGTCTAGCTGTTCGCGGTCGGACACCTCCGCCCGGCGCAGATCCTCCGGAAACACCCGCTCCGCCAGATCGTAGACCTTGGTGAACCCGTCGCGGTGGCAGGTCGCAAGCTCGCCCGAATACCACAGGTAATCCAGCGCCTTCTTGTGCGGCGGGCGCACCCACATGTCGCGCTTGCCCTCCACCTTCGTGTCGAAATGCCGGGTCGACAGCGGCCCCTCGTCCGCGATGCGCCGCTTCACCTCGTCCAGCAGCGCCGGGTCGAACCCGCCGTACCATGCGGACCGGCGCACCATCTCGCGCTTGCGGCGGAACTGGCGCTGCCACATCGGCAGGAACTCCATCGGCAGCACCGAGGCATCGTGGGTGAAATGCTCGAACACCTCGCGCCGCGCCATCATGCGGTCCAGCATCGGCTCGCGGTAGTTGCGGTTGCGGCTCCAAAGAATGTGGTGATGGGCACGGCTGACCACCTGGATGCTGTCGAGCTGCACGAAACCCAGCGCGCGCACCATGGCGGCGGGGTCCGGCCTGCCGGCGGTCGGGGCATCCAGCCCGTGCGCGGCCAGCCACAGATGCCGGGCCGCGCGGTTGGGGATCTTCAGGGGGGTCACGGGGCCTCCGAACGTCTTTGGCGCCAAGGTGCAATGAGAACGAAAGGGGATCAACCCGCTTTATGCGGGTCCGGTGCGCGCATCCCGCGCTATGGACCTGCACCGATGTTTGCTACCCTTCCCACCCGAACCTGCAAAAAGGAGAGCGCGATGGCGGCCCTTGTTTCCTTCCGTTCCGTGGTCGACCCCGCGCATTGCGATTTCCTCGGCCACATGAACGTCTCGCGCTACTTCGCGGCCTGTTCCGACGGCGTCTTTGCCATCCAGTCCGAGATGGGCCTGACCGCCAGCGACATGCGCAGCGGGCGGCGGCTGTCCTTCGCCGTGGTCAACGCGCAAAGCGAGTTCCGCGCCGAACTGACGGCAGGCGACGCGATCCGGCTGGAAACCTCCGTCGTCACGGTCGGCACGAAGTCGATGACCTTCCGGCACCGGCTGATCCGCTCGGACGGCGAGTTGCTGGCCTTCGAGACGGTCTTCAAATGCGTGATGCTGAGCCTCGAAACCCGCCGCGCGGTGGAGGTGCCCGACGATGTCCGCGCCGCGGCAGAGCACTGGTTGGAGCCTGCCGGACAGGCCCGACAGGGCGGGTGAAACGGGGCCGCGGAACAGGTTAACGAAAAAGATTTCCGCGCAACGGTTTGCCGGACCCCGACTCGGGGCAAAGGTTAACAACCGGCCGGGAATCGGGGTCAAATCGGCCGGTTCGGCCCTTAATGCGGGGGGACCAGACGTTAAGATCCGTTAACCCGTTGCGAGTCCGGGGCAGGGGCCCCACCACATCCTGTGGCCAAACGACCGTGCGCCCCGTTAGACCCCCGCGCGCCCCGTTCACACGAAGGCGAGACGCGTTAGGTTTAATGGTCTCAGGCGCGTTCAGGGCGTGATCAGCGTCACACCCGGCATCCGCGCGATGGTCTCCAGATCGTCCTCGTAGATCTCCGTCAGCATGTCGATATAGGCCGCATCCCAGCCGGGCAGGTCCACGTCCTGCTCGATCTCCTCGTCCATGGCATACTTGTCGAGGAACGCCGCCATCACCCGCCGCTTCTGCCGTTCGTTGATGCCGGGGTTCTCCGCCAGGAAGGCGCGGAACCGCTTCATGCCTTCCTTGTCGATGATCTGCGCGAACAGATCGAAGGCGCCGCTGATCTTGCGGGTCATCTCGATCCCCGCCATCTCGCGGATGATCTGCCCCCAGATCAGCGGAGTATCCTCGTTGCACCAAAGGGTTATGGGCACCTGCGGCAGCGCGTCCCGGATCCGCCGGATCAGGTCGGACCAGCGCAGATGCATCGGATCGACCCCCGCCATGAAGGCCCCGAAACTGTCGTGCGGCGTCGCGGCAAAGGCCGCCGGAAGGAAGGTCGCCGGGTCGCGCAGGCCCATGTAAAGCTCGACCTCGTCGCCGTCGAAGATGTTCACCAGAGTCTGCAGCCGCGCCTCAGCCTTGAGGTACAAAAGCCCGTTCTGGAACATCAGCTTCGGCACGGAAAAGAAGTTGTCGTTCGACAGCACCAGCCGGTCGATCTTGCCCGGATCGTCCTGGATGATCGCGTCCAGCAGGATCTCGCGCGTTTCCGCGGACGGCTCGGTGCCCTTCAGCATGTTGATGGAATCGCCCAGCAATTTCCGGTACTTGGAGGGGCCGGGAATGGCCACGCCCTCGTGCCGCCAGGCTTCCGCATTGCGCAGGAGACACTTCAGCAGGCGGTCTTCGTCCGTGCAATGCACGCCGGTATGGAGGATCACCTGCATGGGCGGTTGGTCTTTCGGTTGCTCGACGTTGGCACTATAGGGATTTACCACGGGAGGAACACCACGCAAATGGGGCCCAGATGGCACTGACCGAGACACCGATCCGCCGCATGCGTCTTCCCAGCCGCTGGTCCGTGGGCGCCGTCCTGATCGCCGTGATCGTCGTCGCACCGATCGTCGCGGTTCTGGGCATCGCCCTGTTTCCAAGGGAAAACATCTGGCCGCACCTGCTGTCGACGACGCTGCCGCGCTACCTCTGGACCACCGCGCGGCTGATGTTCGGCGTGGGCCTGATCGCCGCGATGGTGGGCACCGGCGCGGCCTGGATGGTGGCGCGCTACGACTTTCCCGGACGGCGCTGGCTGGAGTGGCTTCTGCTGCTGCCGCTGGCGATCCCGGCCTACGTGGGCGCCTACGCGCTGGTCGACTTCCTCGAATACGCGGGGCCGGTGCAGACCGGGCTGCGCAACCTCTTCGGCTGGCAGACCTCGCGCGACTACTGGTTCCCCGAGATCCGCTCCCTCGGCGCCGCGATTCTGGTATTGTCCGCAGCGCTTTATCCCTACGTCTACCTGCTGGCCCGCGCCGCTTTCCGCGAACAGTCGGCCTCCTCCGAAGAGGTCGCCCGCTCGCTCGGCGCAGGCGCCTTCGGGCGGTTCTGGCGCATAGGCCTGCCGCTGGCCCGGCCCGCCATCGCCGCCGGCGTCGCCATCGTCATGATGGAAAGTATCAACGATTTCGGCACGGTGGACTACTTCGCCGTGCAGACCCTGACCACCGGCATCTTCTCCGTCTGGCTGGAATCCAACAACGCGGGCGGCGCTGCGCAGATCGCGTCTGTCGTGCTGTTGCTCGTCGTGCTGCTCGTGGTGCTCGAGAAGGTCTCCCGCCGCCGGATGCGCTTCTTCAACCTCTCCACCCGGCACCGCCCCGCCATGCGCAATCCGCTGACCGGCGCGCCCGCATGGATCGCCACCGCCGCCTGCGCCTTCCCGCTGGCCGTGGGCTTCGTGCTGCCCGCGGGCGTGATCCTCAGCCATGCGCTTGATAACGCGGAGTTCTGGACCGATACGGCGCTCTGGCGGGCAGGGCTGAACACCGCCGTCGTCGGGGGCTCTGCCGCGGTCATCACCGTGCTGGCCGCGATCTTCCTCGTCTACGGCGTGCGCCTGTCGGGGCAGAAGCTCCCGCGCCTCCTGATGCCGGTGACCACCATCGGTTACGCCGCGCCCGGCGCCGTGCTGGGGGTGGGCATCCTGATCCCGCTTGCCGCCATCGACAACACCATGGCCGACGCGATCTGGGGGGCGACGGGCTGGGACCCGGGGCTCGTGCTGACCGGCACCGCCTTCGCGCTGATCCTCGCCTACTGCGTGCGCTTCTTCGCCATCGCGCAGGGCGCGGCGGACGCCGCCATGGGCCGCGTCTCCCCGAACCTGCCGCTGGCCGCCCGGTCCCTTGGCCGGAGCGAGGGACAGGTGCTGACCGCCGTCTACTACCCGCTGATGCGCGCCTCTGTCGCCTCGGCCCTGCTGCTGGTCTTTGTCGACTGCGTGAAGGAGCTGCCCGCGACCCTTCTCCTGCGCCCCTTCAACTACGAAACGCTGGCCACGCGGGTGCACGAAAAAGCCTCCCTCGAAGCACTGGGAGAAGCCGCCCCGGCGGCGATCCTCGTCATCCTCTTCGGACTGGCGGCGGTGGGTATGCTCGCGCGCGCGAACCGGTAAGGGTTTCTTCAGGTTTGAAACGCAGGATGGTCGCCACGCGCAGGACGGTCATCCTCGATCCGGTGCCGGAGCAGTCGGTCGCCCGTAACCAGGACCAGATCATCGCCCGACCCGCCATCGACACGGTTCCACGCACCATTGCCTTAACCCGCGACGTTGTGCTGGTGCCGAGAGATGGTTCGCTGCGCCACAAGCCTGACGGTCTCGCGAGGCAGCGCGGCATTACTCAAGCCCCCCCATTCGCCGCCGCCCGACCCGGCAAAGGCGCCCCGCAAGACCCCGCGATGAACTTTGCCTATCGACAGGGAATTGGGATGGTGGTAGTCCGCACACCACCCAGCGAGTGCCCCTATAGCTCAGCTGGTAGAGCAACTGATTTGTAATCAGTAGGTCCGCGGTTCGAGTCCGTGTGGGGGCACCACTTTTACAAAGAAATTCAAAGTCTTGCCGGATTAGCGTTGTGCGTCCGTCCGACTGTCCGAATTTGTCCGACTCGGACGGTGCGGGGTTCGCAAAACGTTGCGTGCTATGATCCTACAAGAAGGGCGGAGTGCCGACCTTCGCTGCATCTCGGACGAACGGCAGAGATGCGCAGGAAGCGGCGTTTGCAAAGTCGCCAGCCGTTGTCGCCGATCTCTGCCAGTACGGACCATTACTGCCGTTCCTATCATGCGCAGAGGGTGTCCAGCCTTAGTGCTTTATTGACTTTGCTCCAGGGCATGCAGAGCACGATCATCATAGGTCAAAACCCGAATTTGTGTTTGCTGATCAGGACAGTGGCGGGTAGCGTCATTCTAAACTTCACAAGGTGTATTCATCGTGACTGAAAGCAACCAGAACGGCCAAGAACGTGAAATTCGGACTACAGCCGTAGATTTTTCGTTTGGCGAGCTCCTCAATCTTCATCGAGACAAAGAAATCATAATTCGTCCAGAATACCAAAGACTCTTCAGATGGACTAATGAGCAAAGATCGCGCCTCATTGAGTCTATCGTTATGGGTTTGCCAATTCCGCCAATCTTCCTAATTGAAAATGATAAAGGTGTCCTTGAGCTGATTGATGGTCTCCAAAGAACGAGTTCCGTACTCCAGTTCTTGGATCATGAGGCCATCAATCAGCCGGAACTGGTTCTTGAGGGGTGCGACTTTATCAAGGAATTAAACGGCAAGACGATAGATCAAATTGATACCGTGACCCGACTGAAGATTAAGCGGAGCCCTATCCGTGCAACGATCATTAACAAGTCTGGTGATGCGTTTGTGAAGTATGAACTCTTCAAGCGGCTGAACACTGGCGGCTCACTTCTTTCGGCTCAGGAAATACGAAACTGTTCTTCCCGCATGGTAGATGGCGGCGCAGACTTTTACGAAGTGCTTCAGAAGCTCTCCCAATTTTCGCCTTTTGCCTCGGCAACTTCGCGGCTTCCTGAAAGCATGGTGGAGCTTCGCGCCAATGAAGAACTAGTTCTTAGATTTTTTGCTCTGATGAATTCGAGAGACACATTTAAAGGTAATATCGAGGAGTGGCTGGATGGTTATATGGAGGCCGTCCTGTTCGGAGAGAAAAATTTTGATCCCATCGCCATGGATGAAGTATTCAAGACAACCTTTACTGCCATATTTGAAAAACTCGGCGATCAAGCTTTCACGCGTTTTAATACCCATGGCGAGGCAACCGGTCGCCTCGCCCCAGCCTACTATGAGGCGGTGTGTGCCGCGTTTATAGAGCGCGGACCCGATCTGAAAGATGTTCAGCCAAGCATTCTACTTGAACGCTTGAAGTCTGCATTTGACAGTGAGGATTTTAAGAACGCTACCGGACCTGGCGCCAATACTATCCCTAAGCTTCATCAGAGAATTAAAGTTGTGCGGGAGTATCTCTGTGACGAGATCCCCGCTTGATACAATCACCGAAGACTTGAATTGGCGAGAGGCAGAACTTGGCTCTTTGAAATTACTACTTTCAAGAGATGATGTTACTGAGCATCAAAAAGTTGTCCTGCTCCGCGCGTCGTGGGCGTTGCTATATGCTCATTACGAAGGTTTCTCAAAAACTTCACTGACTGTATTTTACGATTACGCCAAGAGATACGTTGCGAATTGTGGTTCGTTACCGATCAATACTAGATTATTCGCTCTTGAGAAAAAATTGAGAACACTGAGAAGTCTTTCCCCCGAGCCACTTTTAAATGAGTTGGAGAACTTTTCAACTATATTCTACGCCAGTGGACCAATATTTCCAGAAGTTGATACAAAGTCCAATCTCTGGCCAAACGTTCTTGAGGACCTCCTGAGAGATGCAGACATCTCTTTGACATCCCTTGATTTGCATCGAGTTAAGATCTCCACATTGGTAAATAGAAGAAACAATATCGCTCATGGCAAAAGGGACATTGTTGCAGAGGTATCATATTACCGAGGCTTCGAGTCAGCAGTCTATGATATAATGTACGAAATGGCCTTTAAGATTGATGAGCGTCTGAATTCAGCGCCCTACTCACAGTAGAGACGTCTATTTTACACTTTAAGCGTACCTGAGCCGTTTTACGTGTGCGTAGCGAAATTTAGCTCCGGCGTGAGTCTGTGGGTTCGGGAACTCGCAGATATAGGTCTGCTTTGGGCTGGGACCGGCCATCCGCCGCGCCCAGGACGAACGACCGCTCAGGGCCGGGCGCGACAGAATTGGGTATCTCAGGGCTACGGTGGTTTCGCGAGGAACCTGCGGTTCGTCACAAAGTGGAAAGAAGGCGGTGCAGCGTTACGATCAGCGCGGAGATCGCAAAGGCTGTGGCACGATCCTGCGCGTCGAACTGGTCCCAGTACGCCAAGGTCAAGGCAGCGGTCACACCGAAGGCAATGGCGACATAGGCCAGAAGGATATTCATGCCCTGCGTTCCTCGGCCGGGCGGCGTACCGCGGAGACGGCGCGCTGGGTGGCGGCGATCTGGGCCGGCGTGTAGATGCCCGCCAGCGCATCGCTGACGTCCACCCCGTTGCCCAGCACGTCGGCGATGTCGTCGCGTGTCGCGCCGCCCTGGCGGGCCAGAATGCCGAACGTGCGGCGCAGGTCGCGGAATTGCAGGGCCGGGCGCTTGATCGAGGGGCACGCCTTGCCGGCCGCGGCGCGGATCTCGGCCCAGCGTTTGCGGAACAGGTCACCGGACCATGGCGCGCCGGTCACGTCATCGAGCAGCAGGCGCACCTGGCCGTCGGCCGCGCCGGCGATCCGGTTGCGCAGCCTGGCCGCCACGTCCGAGTGCATCGGCACGATGCCCCGGTTGCCGCGCTTCTGGCGCTCCAGGTCCCACGTCAGGACCGGGCCGTCAGGCGTCTGCACGTCGCGCATTTCATCCAGCTCGCAGGCGATCACGTCGGCCTGGCGCTGACCGGAATACACGGCGAGCAGGATGGCGCAGGCCATATTGGGCCAGCCCTTGTCCTCGGCCGCCTTCACCAGTGCGTCCAGCTCGTCCCAGCTGGCGAACCGCTTGCGCCGCTGGATCGGTGCGACCTTGAGCTTGCTGCACGGGTTGCTGTTCTCCGGCCGCCAGCCGCGCAGCTCCGCGTGCGACATGAGGACGGACATGGACCGCACCAGCTTGCCGGCCATGGTTGGCGCCGTGGCCTCGATCCCCTCGTACCAGGTCCGCACGTCCGGCCGCGCGATCCGCGCGACGTGCGTCGTGCCCCAGCGATCCTCGATCCGCTTGAAGTCGGCCTCGTAGCCCTTGCGGGTGGAGGCGGAGAGCCGCTTGAACATGCTGGATCTGCAGTAATCCGCCCTGAGCGCCGCCAGCGTGCGGCCACCCGATCCGGCCCGACGCTTTGCCTTGCCGGCGGCGGCATCGCGCAGCTCCTCTGCGCGGCGCTTCGACCAGGTGGGGCGGTTGGCGTCCAGATCCTCCGGCGCGGCGCCCATGGCCCGCTGCGCGGGCGTAGGCTCCCACCAGAGGCGCCAGCTGCCGTCCGCCTTCTGACGCTGGCGCATCCCGAGCCCGCGCGGGAGAGAGGGAAACGGCGGCTTTGTCATCATTCCACCGGGCGCAAGAGTTCGAACAGGCTGGCCAGCGCGGCCTTGGCTTCTTCCGTGGCCTCGTTGTCCAGGATCATCCAGTCGACCACATCGGCGATCCAGTCGGCATCCGTGCGGCGCGCCAACTCCTCGATCATCTGCGCGGCTTCTTCGGTGTCGCCGAGCAGTGCCCGAGCGATTGCATTGCCGGTCACGTAGTGTTCAAATCCGACAGTCATGCCCGGCCCCCGCGCTCATGCTCCGGTGCCGGGCGGCCCTGCGGCTCCGGCCATTCCGGCGCGGTGCCGGTCTGTTCGCGGATGATCGCCGTGACAGCATCCCGCATCAGCGACATGAACATTTCCTTGGCCGTCCAGTCCTGAACAAATGCCATCTGGATCGAGCCGAGGAAGACCGCCCCTTTCATCGTGCCCGGTAGAGCGTAGTAGGCCACCCAAAGTGTGCCTTCCTCGCGGAAGGCGAGGCGTCCTGTCTGAACCTTGTCAGCCATTCGGCTTCTCCTTGCAGAACGCCCCCATCGCGCCGATCTGCGCGGCGGTCATGTAGAGCGCGCCGGCTTTCTGGACTGCCTGCGTCTCGGTGACTTCGAGCTTCTGCCCGTCGTGTTCGATGACGGTGCCCGCCGGAACCTGCTTGATCTGCAGGCCCGCCCAGACGGGCGCGGACAGGGGGTCATGTTTCTTCGGCTGATAGGGCCGATAGGCGGGATCGGCGTGCGGTCCTGCCATGCGGCCGTTGCGGCATTGAAGCGGTTTCTTCGTCATGGCCTGCCTCACATCCGGGCCGGAAAGGCGACCACGTTGCCGCCATGTGCCGGCGGGATCGGATCGCTTGCGGCCAGCCCGTCGACCCATGCGGCGACGGCATCGCGGCGCCACTTCATCGGGCGCAGCTGCGTCGGCATCGGCGCGGGAAACTCCTCGTCGCGCTCCAGCCGGTCGCGCGCCTTGAGGAACGCGGTCGCGTTGGAAAACCCGGTCATCGCCGCGACCTGGCTGGCGGTGATGAAGTCGGGGAAGCTGTCTATGATCGACTGTCTTTCGTCGGTGGACTGCATGGGCTGCGCCTCGCTGCCCCGGTCCGCGACCTGCCGGGGACTGTGAGTGGTGGCAAGGGCCGGGCGGGAGTAAATGCCCGGGGTCGCGCCCCTTGGGAAACCTGGGTTCCAGCGGCGGCTGCGCCGGGGAACGGTTGGGTTGAAGATCCGGGCAGGCTTGCGCCTCGGCCGCCCCGGGGGACCTCGTTCAGCTGCAGAAACCGAGCTGCTGCATACGCGCCAGATCATGCGCGAACATGGCGCGCCCAACGGCGAGGACGCGGGGCGTGCACAGCACCGCGCAGGCCGGATCGTCGGACAGATGCTGGGCGCTGGCCTCGATCTGCGCCGCCCAGGACATCATCACGTCGAGGGCGTGCTGCGCCCCGCGTGCCTCGGCCGTGCTGAGCGGCGCGGACAGCTGTGTGTCGGGCAACGCGCTGTCGGGAATGTCGCAGGATTTTTCGTAGAGCCGGAGCAGCTGGACCACGCCATGCATGCGGCGGTCATAGTTCGCCGTGTGGATCAGCTGGGCCATCAACCTTGCTCCGGCAGGTAGACCACGTTGTCGGCGGCCAAGGCGTTGATGGCGCGCATGTGCTGACGGCGGCGCAGGAGCTCCTCGGCCATGGGGCCAAACGCCATGAAGACCAGCGAGGCCTCCGAGTGATCGAGGACGTGGGAACCCGCAGTCTTGCGACCGAGCTGGGCAATAGCGACCAGGGCGTCATCGGCGATCTCGGCCGTGGCAATGCGCACCGGATCTTTCGGCTGTAGGGACATGGGCAAACCTCTTATGCGGAAGGATGCACAAGAGTTAGAAGTTGCGACCTTCTACTGTCAACGCAAAATGTGCGAAAAACGAAAATTTAAGGATACGGGTTCGCGGATGCTGCGCGAATGTTCGCTTCCCTGACGATATCGAGCGCCGTGTCTTTGGGCGCTTGAGCGCAAAGCCTCGCGGCGGTTTCGGATTTGGGGTTGATCGCGCAATAGGCGAAGGCCTCAAACATAACGTCTTCGGCAATGGTGCCGGGAGGGCAGGCGCCGCGGAGCTTTCCTCGGATGAGGCGCCACACGAAGCCGAGCTGAGATGAGAGTGCATAGCTTGGCCGAATGCGGGCGCCGGTAGGTTTGTGCACGATTTTCCAGCGCAGGCCGAGAAGTCGCTGGCTCACTTGGAAAACGTCATTCTCAAACAGAACCGGCATGGTCGAGATCCCTCCAGCTGGCAATTATCTTGCCTTGGATAGCGACGTTTTTGCCATCGACGACATGCACTGTGCGAGTACTTGGATCTGCAGTGCAGGCGATGAGAACGGGCGGCTCGTAACGTCTTAGGATCGTTGATGCTTCGCCCGTCTGCCAGTCGTAAATCCGTGCAACTACGATGTCTCCGCTTTTGCAGAGTTCGCTCTGATCTGTATCGACTAGAATGGTGTCGCCCGGAAGGTAGCCGTCCAAAACCATGGTGGGCTTGTTAATTGTCCAAGCGTTCACACCGGGTCGATTGACCCCAAAGGCTTCAAGCCGTCGGCTGAGTGTGTCGGCTTGGCTGGGCCGGGGTTGGAGCGGTGATACGTCTCCCTCGGCTGCGCCTATTCGAACCTGTTTCTGCTCTTCTGGTTCGAGGGCGCCAGCGTGCTCGAGAACTTCGTCTAGGGGGACTTGTAGCGCTCTGGCGAAAGCGCGCGCCCACTCAAGGCTCATTCGTCGCTGGCCTGTGTAGATGTGCGAGACCGCTGAGCGATCCCGTCCCATGATCGCGGCGATGTCGGCTGCGGTAACGCCGACCTTCTTCTGCTGAGCCTTGAACCACTTCTCATCCATGCCTCGCAGGTAACAACTCGTGACGCACATTGCGTCTGCGTTAAACGAAAAATATGCGTTGCAATGAGCGGCCCGATAAGTCTAAATCTGGCGTCATGAGTAACCACCTGACACCAACAGAAGTGTGCGTGCGCATATTTGGCGGCATTGAAAAGCTGGGGCCGATCTGTGGCTTGGGGCCAAAGACGGGTTACGGTTGGCTGCAGGCGACCAAGTATCGTTCGGCCGGCGATCTCGCGGGGCCATGCCAGCGTGCGCTGCTCAAAGAGGCCCGCAGTCGCGGTTTCGATCTAAGACCGGAGCACCTGATTTATGGAGCCACCGACCTCGAGGTGGATCGGATCATCAATGCTCGCCCTTTTAGGGCTGATCATCTCGGTGCTGTCCGCGGCGGCGATCTGCCGGACGTGGCGGCACAATGAATTCCCTGTCGGCATATCGCGCTTCTCCTCCTCCCGCGCGTTTGCTGGCTGCCCACCGCCGGGCACGTCCCCGTTCGGCGGCAACTGGCGCGGCGGTGCCTGGGCCCGCCGCGTCCTTCCATTCCCATCCGCTGGCCGGTGAGTTGCCCGGCTGGCGTCGATCCCGTGGGGCTGCCGATGGGCAAACCGGCAGCCCCGCGTTGGACCGGAGGGCGCCATGGACCGTGTGCTGACCTCCCTCAAATTCCAGGCCCTGACCGTCGCCCTCAACCTCAAGGCCGATACGCTGCAGGCGCGGGATCTCGATCGCCTGCTGGACCTCGCCGTGCTGGTCGTGCCGCCGGGGCATCCGGTTGTGCGCGCCATCGTCGGGTTTCACGGCAAGGTCCTCGATGCGGCGGGAGACCCGGCTGCGCTGACCGCCCTGGCGGACGATCTGCTGACCTACATCGACGCGGCCAACATGCCGGAAACCCCCGATCAAGACAGGAGGGACATTTATGGCTGATCCAAAAATGTCGCCATGGGATCACGTACTGGTGCACGCGCTGCAGGCGGTCATCCTGCAGCCGTGGTCGGACAATGTGAACGACGAAATGCTGCTGGCGGTGCTGTCCGACGCCTGCCACCACGCCACCGCCGAGGCGCCCCAGGTGCGCCGGCTGCTGGAGATCGCAGAACGGATCATGCTGCAGGCGAAGTCGCCGCGCCGGCACGACATCAAGGCGCGCTCCGAACACGAGGCGCGGCTTGCGCTGCACGCCTTCCATATGTGGCGCCTGGGCGAGGCCCAAGCCTTCATCCGCCGCCGCACTCAGACGGAGGAGGAAGCCGCATGAAGCCCCTCATCCGCACCGCCCACGAAGATGCCTCCGCCGCGCTGCGCTACGCGCTGACAGACATCACATCGGCTGACCCGAAGACAAGACTGCTGCTGCTGTTCACCGCTATGCGCGAGGAGCTGATCGCCGAGGGCTGGCGGCCGTGCTTCGGCATTGTGAACGGCCGCTTCGAAATGAGCGTCCATGTTGGCGATCTGGCCGTTCCGGGACGGCCTGAAAGTATCAACCTGCTGACCGAAACTGGCGATGTTGAGGTAGAGGCCAATCCTGCGGCGGTGTTGGCGACAAGAACAACGCCATGAGCCGCGCGACCTATTCCCTCGACGAGATCAAGTCGATGTTGCTGGGACAGCTCGAGGGCGTGGTGAATTACTACGCGCCGCCCGGCCCCGGCACGTACCGTGACAAGGGGGAATACTGGACGCTGAACCCCGGCCGCGCGGATCGGCACGTTGGTTCCTTCAAGGTCACGATGATCGGCGTCAATGCCGGGCGCTGGAAGGATTTTGCCACCGGATCGAGCGGCGACCTGATCGACCTGATCGACCTGGCGCTTCACGGCGAAGGTCGCAAGGATCTTTCGGCCGCCATCAAGGAGGCGAGATCCTTCCTTGGTCTGGGCGCGAAAGATCCTGGGCGCGAGCGGATGCTGCGCGAGGCGGCCGAACGTGCCGCCAAGGCGCGCAAGCAGGCAGAGCAGGACGCCGCCGAGAAGGAGGAGAAGCGCCGGCGGACGGCACACAGGATCTTCCTTAGTGGGCAGGAGCGGCTGCGTGGCACGCCGGTCGAGGCATATCTGCGGGACGCGCGGGGCATCGACCTGGCGGCGCTCGGCCGGCAGCCGCGCTGCATGAGGTTCGTGCCGGAGTGCTATTATCAGCATGTCGACAAGGAAACCGGCGAGGTGATCGAAGGTCGCTGGCCGGCCATGGTCACCGCGATCCACGACCGCAACGGCAAGTTCGTCGCGGTGCACCGAACCTACCTCGAGCTGCATGACGGGCGCTGGGGCAAGGCGCGTGTGCCCGAGGCAAAGAAAGTGCTGGGCCGGTACGGCGGCTGCGGCATCAACGTCTGGCGGGGCATCGGGCCAAAGGGTGGCAAGCCGGTGAGCCTGTCGATGTGTCCGCCCAGAACGCATGTCTATGCGACGGAGGGGATCGAGGACGCACTGAGCGTCGTCGCCCTGCTGCCGCATGTGCGGGTGGTTGCGGCGGTCAGCCTCGACAACCTGGCACAGCTCTGGCTGCCCCGCAACGTCTCGGATCTGACGATCGTGGGAGACAATGACCCCGGCGAAGAGGCGCAGGAGGCGCTCCGGGCGGGCGTGCGCGCCCACCAGGACCGCGGCCGGCGTGTGCGGCTGTTCAAGAACGCATGGGGTGGCAAGGACCTGAACGATGCGCTGCGAAGCGCCAACAAAACCAAGGGCATTGAGGGAAATCATGACACAGGCGGGACCCGAACAGCCCACACCGGATGAGGTGCGGGCTGCGCTGGAGGGCGCTCCGGTGCAGGACTACGACGAGACCGAGGACGGCGATGGCGGGAACGCGGCCGAGCTGCGCGGCCGCATCCGTGACGCGCGGGGCCAGCTGCTCGAGGGCTGCCCGGTGGTCGCATTGGGGGTGCGTGGCGATCATGCCTACTTCCTCGATGCGCTGGGGCAGATGCGACACGCCAAGGATCTCAAGCTGCAGTTCATCGCGTCACTGTTCGCGGCCAACTTCGACTATCTCTGCAACGCTTTCCCTGTTTTCACGAAGGACGACGAGGGCGTGGTCAGGCGCAAGCCCAGCGAGTTCAAGGGCAACGCGGCATCGCACGCCCTTTGGCGGGCCGCGGGCGAGTGCGGGGTGTTCAACCCGGACAACACGGTGCGCGGGTCCGGTGCCTGGCTCGATGACGATGGCGAGCTGGTCTATCACCTGGGCGACGTGGTGTTCTACAAGAACCAGCTTCTGCCGCCGGGACGTATCGCCGGGAGGATCTACCAGGCCGAGCACCCGCTGCCCCGCCCCTCGACGAAGGGCCCGGACCCAGCCGAAGATATCCTTGACACATTGGAAACGTGGAATTGGGCGGTGCCCGATCTGCACCCGTTTGTTGCCCTGGGCATGATCGCAATCCAGATGATGGGCGGCGCGCTGCGCTGGCGGCCGACCTTCTGGCTGACTGCACCGGCCGCGTCAGGCAAGTCCTCGTTTCAGGAGCTGCTGCAGCACCTGCACGGCGAAGCCTTGATCCACTCGGTCGACACAACCAAGTCGGGGATCACCTCGCGTATCCGGCAGTCTTCGCTGCCGGTCACGGTCGACGAGCTCGAGCCCGGCGACGAGCGGTCGAACAAGGAACGCGAGATCATCAACCTGGCGCGCCTCGCCAGCTCCGGCGGCGACTGGTCGCGCGGATCTCCGGACCAGGCGTCGATTGGCGGCAAGGTTTATTCGGCATTCATGTTCTCGTCGATCCTCATTCCCGGGATCATGAAGACGCAGGATCTGCAACGCCTCATCCGCCTGGACATGAACCGCATCGAGGACACGCGCGGGCTGTCGCTGTCGCCCAGGACCTGGCGCGCGCGTGGCGTTCGTCTGAAAGGTCGGCTGATCGAGCGATGGGCCACGCTGCCGGAACGTATCGGGGTTTTCCGCCACGCCCTCGAGGAGGAGGGCGTGACCGGCCGGAACGCGGACAACTGGGAAATCGTGCTCGCCATGGCCGACATGGCGAAGGACCGCGACGTTGCCTCGGCCGAGGTCGCGCGGGCATGGGCGCGCAAGGCTGCGCTGCAGGTGCAGGCGGATCGGGATGACGTCACGAACGACGCGGACGCGCTGATCGCGCACCTTTTGGGGCAGGTGATGGACCCATTCCGTCGCGGCGAACAGTGGACCGTGGCACAGTGGATCATGGTTGCGGCGGGCCTGAAAGGCGCCCCGTCGCAACTGCTGCCGACTACCGGAGACGCCGCATTCCAGATTGAAGACCGCCGCAAACGCGCCACCGAAGTGCTGCGGCAATACGGGCTGGGCGTCTATATGGAGGACGAGCAGACGCTGTTCATCGGCAACCGCGGGCCGATGCTGTTGGGCAAGCTGTTCGAAGGTTCGCAATGGTCGGGCGGTGCCTGGGCGCAGTCCGCGCGACGTATCCCGCGCGCCTACGTGCCGAAGACCACAAAAACGCTGGCAGGTGTCACCACACGCGGAACCATGATCCCGCTAACCTCGATCCCGTCGCTTCACGCCTTCCCTGATAACCCGTCCGACGCAAAAACCGCTGCCACGGAACGTGACGGCGGGCAGGTCGACAACTTCGAGCACTTCTGATGTTACTGCAGGCGCCAGTCCTCCGGCCAGCGGCGAACGTCCAGCCGCGCCAACAGATCCAGAACGCGCAGGGCGTAGGTCGGGAACCCCTCAACGCGCCAGACCTTCACACGCCGATCACTGACGCCGAGCCCGCGCGAAAGCCAGCGGTTCAGCCCGTACCCGCTCGCAGGTCCGCCCGCCCGCTCGAATTGCGCGAGCGCCCGCGCGTAGTCGGGGTGTTTCGTGGTCGTGTCCATGGTCCGGCCTCCGGTGTCGCTGGCAATCTCTGCCGGGGTGATCTATCTTTTTCAGGTCCGAACGTCTCGGGCAAGCCCTGCGCGGTCTGGCAACGGCGCGGGGCAGAGGGGCGGGGCATCGCGCCCCGCCCTTTGTGCCGCTCAGGCCGCCTTCAATTCCGCGAAACGTTCCGTGAGTGTCCACAGGGCGCGGTTGAGCGCGCGGCTCTGGTCGATGCCCTTGACCTCGCGCACCTTCTGCCGACGCCGCTGGCCGCTGGCGGTGCGCGTCATGCCACGCTGTCCGCCCCGGATCACGTTCTCTTGCACAACGTTCAAGGTCGTGAACAGGTCGGCGGCGCGGTCATCGACGCGGCGGGGGCGCAGCAGGGCGTCGGGCGTGATGGGCGCCGCCTCGGGCGTCTCAGCGTCGGGAAACCGCAGCGTGTGCGCGGCAGCGGCGAAGGCGGCGCGCTCTTGCTCCGTGGTCTGAACCCCCTGAAACCGCCGCACTTGATCGGTCAGCGCGGGGGCATCCTCGAGGACGCGATAAGCCCCTTCGATGACCTCGCCCACCGCGTCGCCCGTGTGGCGGACCTTCACGTCCTCGAACGTGTCGCCGACCATGAGACCATTCGCGCAGACGAAGCGGAAAAAGCCCGGTATCATCTGGTAGGCGCTGCTGCCGTCATGGCTGTTTACCATGATGATTTCGAACGCCTGCCCCTGCGCGTTCATCAGCCCGCGATGCCGCATCCGCAGCATGTGCTTGGTGTGCCCCTCGCGGCCCTCTGTCCGCGTCAAAGCCTGCTGCGCGCTGAACACGTCGAAACCCTCGCGGCGCAGGCCGCGCACCACGTTGATGGTGGGCACGTAGGCGTAACGATCCGAGCGGCTTTCGTGGGCGTCCTCTGCGAAGATCGACGGCACCGCCGCCCGCAGCACATCCTCAGACAGCGGCTCGAAACCGCGCGCCGTGATCGCGCCCCCGTTGCTCATTCCGTTCATGTAACGTTGCATGGTCTTTTCCCTTCGTCTCAGGTTTCCCGCGCGGTCTGGCTTGCGCGGTCATGTGCCGGTCTGGCGCATGGGATGGGGGCGGCTGCGCCGCCCCTCACCGATGCGTCATTCAGCCGCCAGTGCGAGCGTCGGCGCGCTTGCCGCAGCGTCAGGCAGCCCCGCGAAGTAGGGCGGCAGCCAGTGCGCGGCTTTGGCCCGCTCCACCAGATCGGCCTTGCCTTCCTTCATGGCAGCGGCGGCATCGTCGCCCGTCAGACCGAGGACCGCGTGCACAAGGTCCGTTTTCGTCATCCGCGCGAGGTATGCGGCGCGGTCATCGTCCGACCATGCGTCCCACATCGACACCTTGAGGACGTGGGCCAATTCGACCGCCTGCGCCTTGGGCGTGTCGCGCGTTGCCATGCGGTAATCGTGGGCGGTCACGTCGATCTGCCCCGCCACGAAAGCGGCGAACAGGCGTTGCTTGTCGGCCCCTCCCATGTCGCGCACGAAGGAAAAAATCGTGGTTCCGTCGAAGTCTTCCGGCAGCAGGTCGTTAAAGGCGTCCTCCAGCGCGGGATGGGTCGCGATGCTGGGGCACAGCCGGATCAAAAGGTCCGTGCGGCCCTCGTGCACGATTTCCACGATCCAGCGCGCCAAGGTCAGGTCGAAAGCGGTCTGGAAGTCATCGGCCAGCGCGGTTTCCAGCGCCGTATTCAGCGCCGCCGCCGCGTCGTCAAGCATGGGCTGCGTTGGTGCCTTGGTCTCCGTCTCCGGGTCAACCTCCGGTGCCGCCATGACCTCCGGTGCCGCGTCGTCGTCCTGCGGTGCCGCCATGACCTCCGGTGCTGCGTCGTCGTCGTCCTGCTGTGCGGCCCGCTGGGCGTCTTCCCACGCCTCATAGTCCGCGTCGAGGACAAGCGGCCCGTTGACTGTCACGGCGCCGTAGCCTGTCACCGTCACCGTGTAGCCGAGCGGGACCGGCGCGGGCTGGGTCGGGTCTTCGTCCCACCAAGAAGCATTCACGGCGGCGCGAGAGTAAAGCGAGGTTTCGACCCATGCCGCCCCCTCGCGCCGCAGGTCCGCCGCCTTTTCCGCGATCACCTCGCGCAGCAGCGTTACAACCAAGGCTCCGTCAACCTCGCGCTCGCCGTCATTGGTGAACAGGTCGCCCGCGAAGTTGCCGCCCGCAGCCGTGTAGGCATCCGCGCCGAGCGCCTTGAAAAGGCGGTGCGTCTCCGTCATCCGCTCGCGCCCGCTGGTGCCCTTGGTCTTAGCCGCGATCCGTTGCTTAATGCTTCGGCTGGGGCACTGGATGGAGACTTCCCCGAAAACATCCATCTGCACCCCGTGGTCAGGCGTCGAGGCATAGGCGAATGCCTGCGCCTCAGACAGGGCACCGGAGGCGACGGCGGCGCGGATCGGCATGGCGAGGCGCTGCAGCGTCAGCACCTTGGAAACCTCGTTTTCCGTGGTGCCGAAGCGGGCGGCGATCACATCCGCCGCCATGCCGCGCCGCACAAAGGCGGCAATGGTGCGCATCCGGTCAAGCGGATGCATGGGCAACTGGCCCGCGTTTTCCGCGTAGCTGATCGCCCGCCGGTCTTCGTCGTTGGTGGTGGCATCGACCACGCGGCAGTCGACATTCTGCGACCACGCGCCCCGGTCAGCCAGCAGGCGGATCGCGGCGAGGCGGCGCGCGCCTGCGTCCACCTCGTAGCCTTCGCCAGCCTTGAAGACCGTAAGCGGCTGGATAAGCCCCTGCGCCTCGATCTGGGCCGCAAGGCTTTCGATCCCCTTGCCGCGCCCCATGGCGCGGACGTTCAGGCGAGAGCATGTCAGCTTTTCGAGCGGAATTTTGCGGTTGGTGAAAGTCATGGTCTTTTCCTTTGGTCTCGGGTTTCCCGCGCGGTCTGGCTTGCGCGGTCATGTGCCGGTCTGGCGCATGGGATGGGAGCGGCGGCGCCGCCCCTCACCGATGCGTCAGTAACCCAGCGCCTCGCGTGTATCGTTGAGGCTGAAAAGGCCGGTTTTCGGGTGGCGGCGAATGCGGCAATGGCCGTCCTCTTCGCCCAGCTGATCCCGCAGGCTGGCCGCTTTGTTGCCGTGGCAAAGGACACCGGCGCAGCCGTGTTCGCGGGCGATCCGGTCAAGCTGGTCGAAGGTCAGGCGATAGTCGGTCATGGGTCTTTCCTTTCGTCTCAGGTGGGCCGCTCGGTCTGGCTTGAGCGGTGGGCACAGCTACGCCCCGACCCACTAGATAGGGCCGTTTCTTCCCATTGTGAAGGGGTCGAAACTTCCCAATTCATCACGAATTGTTACAGGTGGCAGGCAACGCCCAGGACAACGCCCGCGCCCTGGGCGGCATCTGTGCCGCCGCTCGCCCGCGTCATCATGGCCCACCTCTTGCCGCGCGCCGCAGGTGGCCGCTTGCCCCACACCCCTTGGCATGCCATGATTTCGCGAGGGGTGACGCCTGCCGATTGGGTCAGGGGCCAAAACACCAAAACACACGGGCGACCGACTGTTTTGGTCGATGTTTTGGCAATTTTTCCAGTCATCCCAAACACTTACCCGCCAGCCAAAACACCAAAACGCGAAATCGCGCCCCCCTCATGCACATGCGCTTGCGCGCGCGCGTGTGGCGGTATCTGTTTTTCTGTTTTTCTGTTTTGGATAGGTATTAAGTCACTGAAAAGATTGACAGAAAAGCCAAAACGCAGCCCAAAACACGCGCCAAAACTGGTGTTTTGGGTGTTTTGGGTGACGGGTAAGTCACTGAAATTCAATAAAAAAGGGGGTTTTTGATGACCAAAGCCCGCAACACATTCGAGGCGCAGGCCGCAGAAGCGGCGCGGCGGCTGGACAAGGTGCGCGCCAGCGGCGAGCAGCTTTCATTCCTCCCGGACGAAGGCGGCAGGACGCCGGAAGAGGCAGGCACCGGCCAGCCCGGACGCCCCAAGGGCGCGATGGGCAAGGGGTCGAGCCAGTTGCGGCAATGGCTGGCGGCGCGCGGATACCGGATGCCGGAGGAGCAGCTGGCCGAGATCGCCGGGTTGGCCAGCGGCGAGGGCGTGATGATGCACGCCTTGACGCAGGCGGAGCGGCTGCTGGCTTGGGCGTTCGACGAGGCGAAGGACGTTGACGGCAAGGCGCGGACCGCCAGCCCGGAGCAACGCCTGTCAGCGTTCATGACCTGCTACGCCGCCGCGCTGCGGGCATCGGAGGCGCTGCTGCCCTACGGCACGCCGAAGGCCGCGCCGGAAGGCGAACAGCGCGCAGCCGTTCAGATCATCATGCCGCAGGCGGCACCGGCAGCGCCCCGAGACGTGACGCCGCGCGCCAGATCGCTGGGCCACATGGTGCCTGCGGACGTCGCCTATGAAATCGAGCAAAAACAAGAGGTTAGCAGCGCCGAAAATGGCGACGCGGACAGCGAGGATCGGACGAATGATTCAAGCGATTGAAAACGCTAGGGAAATTCCGCTCAGCGCACTGATAAAAAATCAGTCGCCGCTCGCGCGCGGCATGGCTCGCGCATCCTGCGGGGTCGCGCGCGGCAATTGCTCGAGCGCCCGCGAGGCCCAGACCCCCCGGGGGGGGCTCTGCGGCCCCGCCTCTGTGCCCCTGGCTCCGACCCCATTCAGGGTTTCCGAGACCGGGAGGGCCGAAAATTGAGCGCGATTGTTGGATTGGGCGGTTGGGGTGCGGGGGTGCCTTGCCGTGCCCCGGCCGACGGCCGGGAAGGGGTGCGGGGTGAGAGCGTCGAGGATCTGGAGGATCTGGACGCGAAAGAGGCAGTTGCCAAGCTGAAGGGGGAATTTGCGACCGTCAACCCCCTTGATGAGTTGACGAGGGGCCAGCTGGACTTCCCGGGTCCCATCGCCCAGGCGTTCTATTTCGATGACGGCGACATCGTTGCGATCCAAGGGCCGGTCGGCAGCGGGAAGACGACCACGAACATGAAATCCCGACTGCGCCGGGCGATCATGATGCCTCGGTCGACCATCGACGGCGTGCGGCGCTACAAGGTACTGTTCGTGCGGGAGACTTACCGCCAACTGTGGTCCGGTACGATCCCCAGCTACCTCGAGACGTTCCCGAAAGACCTGGGCGAATGGGCCGGGGGGCGCGGAGATCCCGTCACGCACAAGATCCGGTTCGAGGATGACCACGGCGTGATCGAGTTCGCCGCCGAGTTCATGGCGTTCGGCGACAACATCATGGCGAGCCTCAAGGGCACCGAGTTTACGGATCTCGACCTCGAGGAGGCGGACACCGTGCCGGTCGAGACCTTGTCGATCGGCATGGGCCGGATCGACCGCTACCCGGCCCGCCGGCACTTCAAGGGGCTGCCTCGGCACCTGCAGAGCTATGGCCAGGTCGTGTGTGTCTTCAACGCGCCGGATGAGGACGATTGGACCTATACGACCTTCCACGACGAGCAAAAGCGCAAGCGGATGGTGGCGGATATGACCGCCGCGATGCAACTCGAGGAGGAGGCGGCGGCGAGGGCAGAGGGGCGCGAACCCCAGCCGGTGCGGCCCATCAAGGTCAACTTCTACAACCAGCCGGGCTATGGTGAGCCGGGCTGTGAGAACCTGCACAACCTCGGGCCGGGCTTCTATCCCCGCCAGATCACCGGCAACAAGCTCGCAGGCAAGTCGGACGTCACGGCAAAGCTGGTCTACAACAAGGTCACATACCTCCGGGTTGGCGATCCGGTGTTCGCTGAACAGTTCAACCGCCGTATCCACGTCAGCGACGGGCCGATCCCGTGGGAGCCGTCTCTGCCGCTGATGATCGGCCTCGACCAAGGCTTCAAGGGTGCCGCCGTCATCGCGCAGATGCACGGTTTCTACCGCTGGCGCATCCTGGCCGAGCTGCACTTTCCGAAACGGAGGCTGATGGCCGTCAAGTTCGGCCAGTTGCTGCGAGATCTGATCGACGAGCGGTTTCCCGGCGCGCGCATCGAGGCTGGCTGGGGGGACATGGCCGGTGAGCATGGCGCCAGCCAGGCGGCCGACGAAAACCATACCTGGAACATGCTGGTCGGCCGGGCCGCGGGCTTCAACATCCGCCCTCAGCGCATCGGCACCAACCGCTTGCAGCCGCGGCTGGAGGCTGTGCGTGCCGCCTTGGAGGCGGAGCTAGACGGTGGCGAGCCTGGTCTGCTGATCGACCCTCACGGATGCCCCATCCTGATCCGCGGTTTCGAGGCCCGGTATGTCTGGACGGAAGAGGTCAACAAGACCGGCGACAAGCGGAAGGTTCCGGACAAGAGTTTTACCGAGGCCAACGTGCACGACGGGCTGCAGTATCTGCTGTTGTCGCAGCATCGCGGGGACGGCCTGTCGCCCTACGCGGCACATGCGGACGACAAGCGACCCGGGCGTCAGTCGCGGGGCAACATGGGTCACAACGGCGGGCCGCCGATAGGCGCGCAGGGTGGCGGGCTGCAGACCGGCTGGGATGTTCTCAATCCGTACGGGAGGGGGATGTGATGTGCCAACTCAGCGGCGCGGCGGCGCCCCTTTCCCGTACGGATGCGGCCTTGGCCGAGCAGGACCTGCTCAGGCGCCTCTATGGTGCGCGGCTCGCCGGTTTCGACCCCCTTGGCCGGCTGATCCTGTGGGGACCGACCCGCATTCCCAAGATTTCACCGAAACCGAAGCCAGAAGGAGACTGACATGGCACGGAAGACGACGACGAAGGCGGCCCAGAAGGGGCCGGATATGGAGGCGCTGCGTCAAATAACGCAGCTCGCGGGCGAGTTCACGGAGCGCCAGCGCCTTGAGCTGCTCGACCGGCTCAAGGACCAGGAGGGCGCGAAGGTCACGGACCGATCCGGCACCGTCACGGTCGCGATCGCCGGGCTCAAGTGCCAGTCCACGGCCGGGGTGTTCGACGCGATGGGGGGCTGGCTGTCCAAGGCCCGCCGCCATGTGCGGGGCCTGGTCTGATGGGGCGTTTCACGAAAAAGCCCGTCGAGATCGAGGCTATTCAGTATAACGGCGACAACCTGGCCGACGTGCTGGAGTTCACCGGCAAGCATCCGACCTGGTCGGAGCACTTCAAGAGCTTCGATGATTACGCGGCGCATGTCGCGTCCGACGGTCACAAGTTCAAGATCATCACGCTGGAGGGCACCCTGGACGCCACACCCGGCGACTGGATCATCCGCGGCGTGCAGGGCGAGCATTACCCCTGCAAGCCGGACATCTTCGAAAAGACCTATCAGGCGTCCGACGCTGGTGTCCGGCTGTCCGATCGGGGCTTTGACTTCGGCCTTGCACTCTGTGCGATGAAGAATGGCGCGGCCGTCGCCCGGAAGGGTTGGAACGGCAAGGGCATGTGGATCGCCCTGACGCCGGGGTCGGCATTCGAGGCCCGGCACGCCAAATGCGGCCATGCCGCAGCCAAGCGCGCTGTCGAAGTGGATGATCCACACGGCGAGATCGAGCTGCTGCCGCACATCGACATGCGCGCGGCGGATGGTTCGATGGTCGTCGGCTGGCTGGCAAACCAGACCGACATGCTGGCTGAGGACTGGCATGTAGTCGAAGTGGGGGGGGCGGTCTGATGGGCGGCGTACCTACGTTGAACCCGCAGGCTGCGGCCGATATGTGGGGCCGTTTCTTCGAGATGAAGGCGGGCTTTCAGACCGAAGATCAGAAGCGCGCGCAGCAGCGTGCCGCTCTCCGCCGTGATGCGGAGCTGCGGCTGATGCGCCGGCTGTCGCTCAAGGCGCAGATGCGGTTGACCGCCTGCGCAGTCAGGGGCAACGCCTGATGATCCAGCCCATCCCGTTCGAAAACGCCGCTGCGTTGGCCGTGTTCAGGGATCTCGACCCGGAGGATCGCTGCGAGGCGATGCTGATGCGCGGCGGGTCCTGCGACCACCTCGATCTGTGGGCCGACTGGCGCCAGGCGCAGCCCTACTGCCCGCTGTCGTTGGTTCTCACCAGCGCGGCCGGCACGCCGTTCGCCGTCTTGGCCGTTGCGCGTGTGCCCGGCTGCGTGGGTCTGGCTCAGGCGGCGCTTCTGGCACGTTCGCATAAGCGGTGGCGGCGCCAGTTGGCGCAGGCGGCGGTCCTGATCCGGAGCGCGTTGGGTGGGTGGGCTGACGAACAGGCTATTACGCGCATCGAGGCCCGGTCATGGGCCGGCCATCCGACCGCATCCCGTTTTCTGACGGGGTGCGGCTTCCTTCAAGAGGCCACGCTGTCCGGGTTTGGTCCCGATGGGCGCGCGGTGTTTCACCAGTTTTCATGGACCACGAGCAGAAAGGAGAAAAGCAATGTGCAATACGCCGAAAATTGAAACTCCGAAGGTGGCGCCGCAGATCCTTGCCGCCCCGCGAAGTGCCGACGCCAACAAGCAGGCCGATATTGCGGCGCGCTACAGGCGCGCGCGTAGCGGCACCCTCGCCAACATCCTCACCTCGCCCCTGGGTATTCCGTCCGGCGCGACTTCGCAGCTGGGGGCGCCGCAGTGAAACACGCTGACATGGTGATGCCCGGTTCCGACCAGGCGAAGGAAACCCAACAACGCTGGCAGGAGCTGAAAACCACGCGCGCGAAGTTCGAGGAAGACTGGGAGGATATGGCCCGCCTGATCCGGCCTCAGCGGGGCGGGTTCAACCTCTCCACGGCCTCTGTCCGAGATCTCTCCAAGCCGCTCAACAGCGGGCCGATCATCGCGCATGGGCATTTTGCGGCTGGCATCTACGCCGGCATCACGAACCCGGCCACGCGCTGGGGCGGGTTCACTACGCCCGACGAGGACCTAAACAACTGGGCGCCGATGGCCGACTGGATGGACCTTTGCGCGGCGAAAGTGCACCGCAGTTTCAGCCCGTCCATGTCATCCTTCTATCCGCAGAGCTACCAGGCTTATGCCGACCTTGCGGTGTTCGGAAACGCGGCATGTTACGACGAGCTTGACCTCGACAAACGGCGGTTTCGGGATGTGACCATCAGTATCGCGCAAGTCGTGGTCGACATCGACGAGGGCGGTTTCGTGGTCGAGGTGATCCGGCGTTACATGCTGGCACCGAGGCAGGCGGTGAAGGCATTCAGGGGCAAGGTGCCGGCCAAGGTCGCGGATCTCGCCGAGAAGGGCGACACCACACAGCACGCCTACTTCCGCCACATCGTCGAGAATTTCGACTATCGGCCCGGCATGTTCGGCGTGAAGGGTAAGCGGTGGAAGTCGTTCACCGTCAGCGAGGTGGAGGACACTCTGCTGTCGGAAAAGGGCTATGACGAGATGCCGTTCTACTATCCGAGGTGGGACGTGGACAGCGACATGCCCTACGGCATCGGGCCGGGGTTCGTGGCCCTGCCATCGGCGCGCAAGCTGAACCTGATGGACGAAGCGACGTTGCGGGCGGCACAGCGCGCAGCAGATCCGGTCAAGCTGGCTCCCGACCGTGAAGTCGTTCCGCTCAATGGCGTTTGGCGGCCGGGAAGCGTGATCTACGGCGCTGTCAACATGCAGGGCAACCCGATGATCCGGACGGAGGATTTCAACGGCAACATCGGCCTGACCCTCGAAGAGAAGCGCGCTGCCCTCGAGGACGTGAAAGAGGCTTTCTACTACTCCGTCATGTCCTTGGCGGGCCGCACCGGGATCTCCGACGATGAAAACCGCGTGATCGAGGAGGCGCGCTTGCGCAACTGGGCTCCACACGCCGACCGGATCATGGAGGAGTACGCGGCTCGGAAGTTCGAGCGGCGGTTCCGGATGCTTTGGCGGGCCGGCCAGATCCCCCCGCCGCCCCAAGGTACGCCGAGCGGAATACCGATGCAGGTCAGCTATACCAGCGCTGCCACAATGGCGTTGCGGGCATCGGAGGCGCAGGCCGCGCGGACTTTCGTGGGGGATCTGACGGCGCTGTCTCAGTTCAAGCCCGAGGTGCTCGATCGGCTGAGCGCCGACGACTACGCCGAGGTCCTGCACGACGCCAACACTACGCTGCCCCAGAAGCTTCTGGTGCCCCGCGAGGTCGCGATGCAGGCCCGCCAGGCGCGCGCGCAGCAGGAGCAGGCAGCCCAGGGAATGGCCGCGGCGTCCCAGGGCAGCGAGATCGCCCAGAAGCTCGCCGGGGCCGGCATTCCGCTGGGTGAAATGATGGGTGGAGGTGCGGCGTGATCCTCCACCATCTGGGCATTCTGCTTGGCCGGTTCGGAAACACAGATCAGGGCCGGCAGGTTGCGGTGAAGCATTCCCGCATCTGGCGCCAGGCCGCGGCAAAAGTTCCGGAGCTGGTGCCGGATCTCATCCGGCAGGGTGGTCTGCTGGAAGCGCAACCCGTGGTGATGGAAAGCGGGGTTCCTCTTCAAGCGCCAATGGACCCCTACCGGCTGGCCTATGAAGCTGGCCGGCGGGATCTGGCCGTGCAGCTCATTGCAGCCGCTGGCCTGTCGATCGACGAAGTGAACAGCCTCATGAAGGAGCAGGACTATGAATAAATTCCTCGCACGACTGCGTACCAAGCGCACGTTCAACACGGCGGAAGCCGGAGGAGGCGGCGGCGCCGGTGCGGATTTGCTGAACGGTGGCGGGACCGGCACGCCCCCGGCCGGCGGGACCGGCACGCCCCCGGCCGGCGGGACCGGCACGCCCCAGGCCGGCGGGACCGGCACGCCCCCGGCCGGCGGAACCGGCACGCCCCCGGCCGGCGGAACCGGCACGGCCCCGGCCGGCGGAACCGGCACGCCGTGGTGGGGCGATACTAGGCGGTTCGACGAAGGCACGCGGACCATGCTGCAGGCCAAAGGTCTGACCGTGGACGATCCGCTCGAGGCAATGGGAAAACTGGCCGGGCTCTACACCCATGCAGAAAAACGCCTGGGCAGGCCAGCGGACACGCTGATGGATCGTCCGAAGGACGGGCAGGATCTGACTGAATGGATGAAGGGCAATGCAGACGTGTTCGGCATTCCCGAAAGCGCCGACGGCTACGATCTGAAACGTCCCGACACGTGGCCGAAGGACGCCCCGTGGGACGATAAGGCCGAAGCCACATTGAAGCAGCGCGCCCATGAGTTGGGCATGACGCCAACCGCGGCGCAAGCCATGGTGGATCTCTACGCCGGAACGGTCGCAGAGACGCTGGGCGGTGCCGAACAGCGGCTGGACCAAGCGAAGGCGGAGCTGAAGGCAGAGCTCACAAAGGACTGGGGCGATGCTTACGCGGCCAAGGTCTCGGGAGCGCAGCAGGCGTTTCACGCCGTGGCGGAGCAGGCGGGTCTGCCGGCCGACGCGATTGCCAACTTTGCCGAGGTCCTCTCCGAGAAAGCCGGCGATGCCAACGCGCTGCGGATCTTCGCCGCCCTTGGCGACATGATGGGCGAGGACGTCTTGCCCCGGGACGGATCTAACAAAGGCGGCTTTTCGACCACACCGGCAGAAGCGCGGGCCGAATTGGCGAGGTTCGACGCGCCCGATAGTGAATACGGCAAGGCTGTGCAAGCGCGCCGCAACGGTCAGACGCCGGCCAACTGGGCCGAGCTGACAGCCCGTCGGCAACATCTGATTAAGCTCGCTGCCGGCACCTGAGGCTGGCCGTTATATCGCTCGCCGCGCTTGACTTTTTCCGCTAAATCAGCATCGTCATGCGCGGCGGGCAACCCTTTCAGGGTCCGCCTGATCCGGTCAATTCCGGCGCGTAGGCCCGCGGAAGGCACAGGATAGGGTCCGGCATCGGGCAACCCCTCCGAAATCTCATCACATCGCTGATTTTTCGAAAAGGGGGCTCATAGATGGCTTACCAACAACTGGTGGAACCGCACCACCGACTGACTTTCAACGGCAATGTCCGTCTGGTCTCGCAGCAGATGCAGAACCCGCTGCGCGCCGCCGTGACAATCGCGCAATGCTCCGGCGAAGCAGAAGACATTGCCGATCTGATCGACGCGCTCGAGTACCTGGAGGGCACCGACTACGACCGGCGCAATCCGGAAAACGTCGCCCAGAACAAGCGCCGCTGGCTGATCCGGCCGACCGTCATCGAGAGCGGGCAGTACATCACCAAAGAAGAGCAGTTCGACAAGGCGCAGGATCCGAGCTCGACGCTGGTGCGCAACCACATCAAGGCGGTCGAGCGCGGCGTACACGACCGCATATTGGGCGTTCGCAAGAAAGGCGCCGACTACGAGGTGGCCGGCGGCGGCATCATGGGTGCAGTTTACGAGGGCAAAACGCCGTCCTCCACCTCGGCCCTGCCCGCAGGAAACTACATCGCGGTCGATGTTGACGAACCTGGTACGCCGGCCGGCATGACGCTGAAGAAGCTGCGCGGCGCGACGGAGGCGATGGAGCTGGAAGATTTCGGCCTCGAAAGCGACGACGAGATCTACTCCGTCATCACTCCGAAGCAGAAAACCGACTTGCTGACGCTTGCGTTCGAAACGGGCAAGAACCTGAACCCGTTCGAGGTCAAGAACATCGAGGACGGCAAGCCGGGGAAGCTGCTGGGCATCAATTGGCTGTTCTCGAACCGGGTTGCGAAGGACCCGAACGGTTATCGCCTTTGCCCTGTCTGGACCAAAGCCAACGTCGTCGCGGGCTTCTGGCAGGACGTGCAGGGCAATATGTGGAACGACACCAGCGCCAAGAACCTGCCCTACGTGCACGTTGACGCCTATCCCGCCTGCGGTCGGATTGAGGACAAGGGCGTGCGGGTCCTCCGCTGCGCCGAAGCCTGATCGACGGGTCCGCGGGAATGCCCGCGGGACCTTCAGACACAGCCGGGCGATAGCCCGCCCAGATCCCGAAGGAGACAAAAATGGCCGTCGTATCCGGCATTTCCAACCTCATCACCCCCGCAATGTCGTATCTCACCGATCCGCCCGATCCGGTCGCGGCCAAGGGCCGTCTCATCACGGCGACCGGAACGGTCGAGAACGCGGCCACCGACAGCAACCTGTCCAAGTGGGAGCTGGTGCGTCTTCCGTCGATTTGCCTCCTGCACCCGTTGACGTTCTTCAACGTCACCAATTGGGGGTTTGCGCAAATCGTCATCGGATCGGAGGACGATACCGACGCCCTGGTCGACCAGACCAAGGCGACCGAAAACGTCGTCACTCCGATCGCCCAGGGCGGTGCCATGCACGGCCTGGCGCTCTGGACGATCCTTGGGCTCGCCTCCGATCCCGGTGGTCAGCTTTCCCTGTACGCCCATGCTGAGGCTGCGGCGACAGGCGCGGGCTCGATGCAGTTTCAGGTCGTCTACATCATGCCCTGATCCGGGCCATCGACTTTAGGTCGGGCGTGAAGCCCGGCCTGCACCCTCCGGAGCCTCGACCGTGACCACGCCCCTTCCGATCACAGACAGCGAGATCGCGTCGCAAGCCTTCATCGAGCTCGAGTTGCGGCCCTTGTCGTCCTACGGGGACGACACTGAAGAAGCGGTGCTGGCTGCGCAGCGTTACCCCCGGGCGTTGGGAATGGTGCTCGAAAGCTACGATTGGTCATTCGTGCGCCGTCTCGTCAGGCTGCCGCGTGTCGTTTCCGGTTCGCCCGAGACGGAGCCCGACGCTGACCTTCCGTACACTTTCAGCCTGCCGGCAGAGTTCAAGACGCTGCGCCGCGTGTTCCCGGCCGGCAATCCCGATTGGCCGATCAAGTGGCGCCGCGATGGAGATCATGTCCGGGCCGACGCGGAGGATGTTCAGGCGATCATTACTCGGGACATCAAGCGCGAGGCCGATTTGCCGGATCTCGTGCGCCACGCGGTGGCGCTTCAACTCGCCGTGCTGCTGGCGCCAAAATGGGTGACCACCCGGACGAAACGGGCTGACATGCGTCAGGACCTCGCCGATGCCTTGACAGTGGCAAAATCAGCCGACCGCACGAGCGCGTCCGATGCGCGGCTGGATGGTCTCGACGAAAGCACCGGCTGGGACTGGCTTTCGCAGGTGACGCGATGACGGCAACCCGGACCTCGCAGGTCGCGATCAGCAGCGGCGAAATTGACCCCACGCTGCATTTTCGTGAGGATTTCCAGCGGCATCAGACCGGCGCGGCCATTTGTCGGGGTTTCCTTCCCATGCGGCAGGGCGGCGGTACTCGAGCGCCGGGGACCTATTTCAAAGGCACGACGCTGAACAATCAGCGGGCGGTGCGCGTTCCCTTCGTCTTTGCGCGCAACGATGCTGTTGAGCTCGAGTTCACGGACGGCATCATGCGGGTCTGGCGCTACGGTTCTCTGGTGCTCGATGGGGGAGTGCCTTTTGAGCTGCCTACGCCCTTCCTCGAGGACGATCTGCCGAACCTCAATTGGAGCCAGGACGCCGACGTCATGTACCTGTTGGACGGGCGGAACCCGATGCAGCAGCTCAGCCGGTTTGCCCTGGACAACTGGACGCTCGCGCCGGCCGAGCTGGAGGCTGGACCATTCCGGCCTCAAAACCTCGACGAGGGCAAGACCGTGCGGGCCAACATCGGCAACGCTGCCGCGTTGACGCCTTGGGTTGCCGGCGAGGATCTTGTCGTCGGCAACCTGCGTCTCGTCGAAAACCGGATCTACGAGTTCAGGGGCACGGGCGACAGCCTGGGGACTGCGGTCGATGGGAATGTTGGCTATTTCGCCCCGACCCACACCTCCGGCGTAGATCCGTACCTGGTCGCAGAGGGACCGCCGCAGATCGACGCTTACTGGGAATACATCGGCACCACAGCGCAGGTGCAGGTCGGCGGTGTAACGACCGTTGAGCTCCTGGGGGTGGGCGACATATTCACGCCGGATCACGTGGGCGCCCTGATCCGGCTGGAGCCGGAAGACTGGCGAGCCGTCGCAATCTGGGTGGGCAACGCGGTGCTGCCGCGCGGATCGCTTGTCCGGTGGGAAGGCAACGTGTACCAGCTCGGCAGCGTTATCGGCGGCGCCTCCATCTATGCCGGCGGTACTGCGACAACTGGCGTGAACCCGCCTGTGCACACATCAGGCGAGCAGCGCGTGGATGTGTCGAACACGACGATTTATCGCCACATCTCCAGCGAAGTCGGCATCGTCAAGATAACGTCGGTCACAGACGAAAACCAAGCTGACGGTCTGGTGATCGAGCCGATCCCGCAGCCTGTCTTTGATGAACCGACCTATCGGTGGTCTTTGGGTGCATGGAACAGGGTATATGACTATCCCCGGTTTCTCGCATGGTTCCAGCAGCGCATGTTTGCAGCGGGCGCACCTTCCGATCCGCGGACCCTCTTTGCCAGCGAACAGGGGGCTTATCGGTCTTTCCTGCCTGGCGACGATGCAACGTCCAGCTTCGCTTACGACATTGGCGGTGGCGGTTCTCGCAATGCGATCAGCTGGCTCCTCGAGGGCAAGCGCGGCGTCTATGTCGGATCGCTGGGCGAGGTTCGGCGCGGCTACGCAGACAACGGCGAGGCAATCGGGCCGACCACGTTCAAGCTGGACACGGTTTCAGGGGAAGGGGCGGCGCCTGTCCGGCCGGTGACGCCCTACGGCTGGCCGCTCTACGTGTCTTCAGGTGGTGATCGGCTTCTGGAAGTCCGGTTCGACCTGGCGCAAGACGAAATGGACCCGGTGGATCTGAGCCTTCCGGCAGCGCATCTGGGAGCATCGGGCTTTTTGCAAATCGTCTGGCAGTCCGGCGGCGACAAGACGGGCTGGATACGTCGCGGCGATGGCACCCTCTGTGCCTTCGTCTACGATCCAAAGCAGGACGTGCTGGGCTGGGCGCCTGTCCCGGTCGCGGGTGGGTTCGTCGAGGACATCTGCGCAACGCCGTCGGCCGACGGCGCTCGCGACGTGGTGACATTGATTGTGCGGCGCACGATCAACGGTCAGGAGATCCGCTGCGTCGAGGAATTGGCGGACAATTCCGGTGTACGCAGATCTCAGGTTCCGGCCGTCGAGGCAAACCACGCCTATTGTGCGCTGACATTTACCGCAGATCCCGCCAGCGCGACATTCGACGTGCCGCACCTGGTGGGCGAAACGGTCGCGGCCTGGACCGACGAGGGCGGGCTTGAAGATCTGCTTGTGGCGGAGGACGGGACCGTCACCCTGAAGTACGAGGTGACGCGGGCCATAATCGGTCTGTTCGATGAAACCCACAAGCTCCGATCGTTGCCGCTCATCGCGGCGGCGCGTGACGGGGACAGTCGCGGCCGCAAGCGCAAGATCGAGAAGGGCTCCGCCGTGATGGTCTCTGGCACGTCCGGCGGCTACGTCCGGGCGGTCGAGCGCAACAATGGGGATGCCTGGGCGTCCAACAGGCGGCAGCTCCTCTTCGACCTTCCCGTCCTTGCCCCGCAGCCGGTCGTCAAGTCGGGTACGCTCCGCTCAACGGTGACGTCCGCATATGCCGACGAAGTGGCGCTCGAGTTCGAGCCGCGGGGGCTTGCCCCAATGACCATTACTGGCTGGGTCGCGGCCATCAAGGAAGAGGGGGCATAGCATGTGTGGTTTCGCGCCGGGTGTCGCTGCACTTGTTTCCGGGTTGGGAACCATAGGCCAGGTGGTGGGTGTCGCGGGCACAGCCTTGTCGATGTATGGGCAGGTGCAGCAGGGCAAAATGACCCGCGCCGCCATGCAGCAGCAGTCCGCGCAGATCGAGACGCAGAAGCAGGAAGCTGCTCAGCTCGCTTCGATCGAAGAGTGGCGCACGCGCGAGAAGATGAAGCGCCAGATGCGTCAGCAGCAGGCGACCATTGGCGCGCGGGGCTTCGACCTGGGCAGTCCCACAGCACTCTATCTGGCGCAGCAGGCCGGGCAGGAAATGGCCTTTGAGGGGGCTGCGATCCGGCAGGGGGCCAGTTCGACGCAACGCGAGCTGACGGCCAATCAGCGTGTCCTCGACGCGCGCGGCCGGATGGCCGTCTACAAGGGGCGCGTCGGGGCGGCAGGCACGTTGCTGAAACAGGCGCCCGATCTGTGGCCGGATTTGCTGTCATGAGTGGGCTCACGATCCCGACCGGCGGCGTCAATCCGGGGCGTGGCTTTCAGGCCCAACCCGTCGAGGTCGATCAGAGCGGCGAGGTGCTTGCGCAACTGGGCGACACCATGGCCCGCGTCGGGGTCGCCGTGGAGAATGATCGTCTTGATCGGGAAATGCAGCGCCACCAGGTCGATCTGACGAAGGACGTCAACGATCTGGTTCTGGAGGCCGAGCAGATCGGAGATCCCGACGCGGCTGAGGCGCATTGGCAGACAGGCGTCCAGGCGCTGCAGTCGAGATACATGCAGCCCGGCCCTGAAGGCCGGCCGCGCGTGTCCAAGCGCAATCAAGAGCGTTTCCAGCTGCAGTTCGACGATCTGACCAACGCGGCATCGGTTGGTCTGGGCCGGCGTTTCATCGGGCAAAGGCGTGCGCAGCGCGAGGGCAATTACATCGACCTCGTGGATCAGACGATCCGCAGCGCCGCTGCGGCCCCCCTGAGCTGCGTGGCCAGATGATGGAGACGGTCTACCAGCAGATCGACGAGCTGGTGGCTGCGGGCGTCATAGACGAGGCCGAGGCCGCCCGGCGGCGCATCGCCGTTCGTGGCGACATGAGCAGCAGCTTGGAGGCGTCCTATCTCGCCAGCGTGCATGAGACCGTGCGCAATGCCGCGATCGCGCCGCCGGAGGCCCGCGCCGAAATGATCGCCGACGTGGACCGCCAGATCGACGAGCTGGTGGCAGTCGGCGCGATCGACGCGGCCGAGGCCGAGAAACGCCGCATCGCCTTGCGCGGGGACATCAGCCGCGCGCGCGCGGCCGATCTTCTCGAGAACGACCCTGAAGGCTTCCTGACCGAGGATCTGGAAGGTGGCTTCGAGGGCATGGACGGGAACACCCTCGCGACATATCGCGCCATGGCCGAGGCGGGTCTGAAGGCGCGGCACAAGGAGTTCATCACCGAGCAGAAGCGTGTGCAGAAACAGCGCGAGGTCGAGGTCAAGGCCGAGTTGAACGACATGCGCGACATCATGCTGGCTGGTCAGCCAGTGGCCGAAATCGCGCGGCTGGACGATCCGGAGTACCAGGCGCACCCGCAGTACGCCGAGACCATGGCGGCCTATTCGCTCTTCGTCGAGCGCGAGAACATCTTCGCCATGACGACGGATGAGCTTGACGATCTGATCCAGCAGGAAAAGTCACGGAAGCTGAAACACAAGTACCAGCTCGAGCGGCTCGAGCTTCTGGACAAGGTGCGTGCCGATCATCAGCGCGGCTACGGTGCCGATCCCATCGCCTACCAGCGCCAGATCAACCCCAAATCCATCACGGATCTGCCTGACTTCACAACCGACACCGCGCCCGATTTTGCGGCCGCGCTGCGTGCGCGCCGTGTGGATGCCGAGCAGCTGGTGGAACAAGGCCACGTCAAGGCGGACGTGGTGCGTCTCTTCGACGATGAGGAGCTGGCGCGCCTGCAGCGGCAAATGGCCGTGGACAAGGACCCCGAAGATCGCCTGGCGCTGGCCGCCGTTCTGGCAAACGAGCTGGGCGAGGGCGGGACCGCCGACAGGTTGACGGCCGTGGTCGATGATCCCGTGCTGGCCCACGTTGCAGCGATGGCTTGGCGGGGCGGCAGCAAGGCGACCGCGTTGGAGACGCTGCGCGGTCAGCAGATGATCGAGGCGAACAACGTCACCTTGCCGCCGGCGGCGGAACGCCTTGGCGCGACGTATGGCTTGATCGAGGACCTCTTTGCCGACGTGCCGGCAGGAGAGGCATCCCTTGCGGCCGCGATCGGTGCGGCGGACGCGCTCTATGCCCGGCGTACAGGTCGGACAGAGGTCGGCGGCGAGATCGACGAACGGGCCTACAAGCAGGCGCTGCATGCGGTGATGGGTGGAACCGGCGAGTTCAACTCCGGCGATGCCACAGGCGGCGTGCAGGAAGTCCGGGGCCAAATGACCATGTTGCCGGTCGGCATCCGGGCGTCGGCCGTGGAAAGCGCCCTCGAGATGCTGGGCCATGAAGAGCTGCCCCGTGATGAGCGGGCCGCACGCGGCCGGGGTGCCTCGCTCGCTTACAATCCGGATCTGGCGGCCGAGCATTGGCGGGCAGCATCCGGCGGGCAGGTGCCGCAGATCAATGGCGAGCCAATCGCACCGGAAACGCTCGACAGCCTCTACCTCATGGCGGTTGGTGAAGATCGTTTCGTCGCCCTGGCCGACACGCGCAGCGGCAAGCGTGTGGTCTACAACGAAAGCGGCGCGCCGTTCGTATTCAGCCTGCGTCGGCTGATCCGTGAAACCGGAGGCGGTCAATGAACCAGACCACCGGCACGAACGACAGCTTCGAGGCGCCGCCGCTGCGGTTGCCGCCGCTCGAGGCGCAGACGCCGGACTGGGGCGACGTGTTCCAGGCGGGGCTTCTGTCCGAGCGCATCGAGAGCGACAGCAACCTGCGCCTCGAGCACATGGAGCGCGACTATCTGGCCGACCTGCAAGATAGCCTGGGCACGGCCTACGGGCCCGGCCCGGAGGAAACGCGCAGCCGATCCACGACTGCACAGTTCAACAACCGCGTGGACTACATCGTTGCCCGCGGGGCGGAGCTGCGCGAGAACGACGCGGACGGCCGGTATGAACATCTGCCGGCCTCGCGCGAGGAGTTTTTCCAGACCATCGGAGATCGTGCGCGCGCAGAATGGGAAGATGCCCAGCTCGTCCTCGATGGCGGAGGCATGAGCGCCGAGCTGCTTGGCAGGATCTGGGGTGCCACGACCGACAACACATCCCTCGTCACGATGATGTTGCCTTTCGGGGCGTTCTCGCGAACGGGCCAGCTGGGCAAGATCGCGCTGGCGGAGGGGGTGGCCGGTGGCCTGGGCGAAGCCCTGACCCTGCCGCAACGGTATCGCGCGTCGGAACGGCTGGACCTCGAGGAGCCCAACCCGTTCCTGTCAATCACGATGGGCGCAGCTGGCGGGGCGGCCCTGGGAACGGCGTTGCCAGCCGCGGCCCGCGTGCTGCGCTATGGCAAGATCAAGGCCGACAGTATCGGCGCGCGGCGGCCGGCAGATGTCGATCAGCTGTCCTGCGGGGAGGCGGTAGACGAGGCGGCAGACGATCTTGTCGGTCGGCGGTCGATCCGGCCGGCCCCCTACGGCACGATGACGCCAGAGGTCCGCGCGGGGATCTTTGCCGGGGAAAGCCGCGGCGACTACGACGCCCTGTTTAACTTTTCCAACAGGCCCGGAGGCAAGTTTTCCAACGTGCGCCTCACGGAAATGACCGTGGACGAGGCCATCGAGTTTTCCAAGCCGACCGGGCCATATGCGCAATGGGTCAAGTCGCAGATCGACCGCGTGGCGACGCCGATGGGGGGGTATCAGATCGTTGGCAAGACCCTGAGGCTTGTCAAAAAGGGCTTGCGGCTGCGCGGCGACGAGAAGATGACGCCCGAGCTGCAGGAGCGGATGGGCGAGTGGATCTTGCGCAACCAGGGCACCGGCGCATGGGAGGGTTACAAAGGCCCGCGTCGGCCCGGAACCGAAGGTGCGCCGCCGGATGCTGCGCCGGCCACCCGAGCCGCCGCGAGACCCTACACGACGCAGCGCGGCTACACGTCCACCGGAACCATCACGGTCGGCGACGATTTCCGCGTGGACGTCGATTATGTTGTGACCGATCTGCGGAGCCTGCGGCAAGCGACCGGCGACCTGCAGCCGCGCGACAGATCCCGCGCTGCCAGTGACGAACAGGTGTCGCGCATCGCGGCCGGTCTCGATCCTGCCCGCCTCATGCCGGCGCCGGAGGCGGATCGCGGCACGCCCGTCGTCGGTCCGGACAACATGATCGAAAGCGGGAATGGCCGGGTAATGGGCATCGCTCGTGCCTACGAAAGGCACCCTGATCGGGCGCAGGCATACCGCCAGCAGATCATCGCGGCCGGCTACGAGATCCCCGAAGGCGTCGACCAGCCCGTGTTGATCGCCCGGCGGACGTCCGACCTGACGGCCGAGCAGCGCCGCGACTTCGTGCGCCAGGCCAACACGTCCACGATTGCACGTATGTCCGCGACGGAGCGCGCGGCAGTAGATGCGCAGGCGATCACGGCTGATGTCCTTTCCCTGCTCGAGCCTGGTCAGCCAATGTCCGCCGTGGCGAATGCGCCTTTCGTGCGTGCAGCCATGTCGGGCATCCCCCAAGCCGAGCGTTCGGGGTTGACCGATGGCAGCGGCGGTTTGAATGCCGAAGGGGTGCTGCGTCTCCGTCAGGCGGTATTCGCGTCAGCCTACGAGGCCCCGGACATTTTGGCCGAGTTCGCCGAGGCTGATGGGGGCGGACATCTCAAGTCACTGGTGCAGGCGCTGGAGCAGGTTGCGCCGGAATGGGCCGGGATGCGTGCGGCAGCGCGCGACGGGCGCATGGCAGCAGAGTTTGACATCACCGGCCACCTCCTTGAGGCGGTGCGAACCATTGCGACGGCGCGGCGCATGGCGGCCGCGGGCGACGGCAAGCTGCCGGTCCTGGTGCGCGAGCTGCTGGACGACACCGATTTGCTGGATGGCGCCATGGCGCCCCTCAGCGCCGCGCTGGTGCGCAAGTTCTTCCCCGGCGAGCGTGTAGCCCCAGCAGGGCAGGTTGCTGACTTCCTGCGCCGCTACGCGGTCGAGGCGCGCAAGGTGGGCACACCCGACGCAGGGCTGTTCGGCGATGGTCCGACGCCGGCGGACGCGCTGCGTGCGATCGACGGCGAAACCTTCGCCGGTCTCGAGGACCTGGGCGCGCCGCGGGGCCCGGAGCCGGCGCCTCAGCCGCTCGAGGTCGAGCCGCAGGCGATTGGTCCATATCCGGATGGCGCGGCCAGCCCGGCGGCCGAGGCCGTGGACGACGCGATCGAGGAGGCGCTGCAGGCGCCGGATCTGGCGGACGTGATGGATCTCGGCGTCGAGCTTGATGGTCGGACGTGGAAGGTCAGCGAGATCCTCGCCGAGCTGGATGCGGATGATGCTCTGGACGTCACGGTTTCGGCATGTGCTGCGAGAGGGGTAGCCTGATGGCAAACATTCACGATTGTCTGCAACGTGCCGTCCAGTCGGGCGATCTCGACGCCGACAAGGCCGAGGCAGCGGGCGAGGAGTTCGACCAGCTGTTGGACCGTTACAGGCAGATCTTGCCAGAGGTCCAGGCGGAGGAGGCCGCCCTTAAGGATCTGAAGGAGACGACCTCGCGCGCCCGGCGTTCGCGGCGTCACATGGTGCTCAACCAGTTGCAGATGGCACGGCGGATCAAGGCGCAGATCGAGGACGCGCCCGACGCCGCGCGTGCGCTGCTGGATATGTTCGAGACGTTGCCGGGTTCGACCTACTCCGGAGAGAATGTCCGGTTCCTTCAGGAGGCGCTGACGGCCCGCATTCGCGCGGATCTGCGCGACGTGCTGCGGCACATGGGGTTGAATGTGCTTGGCAGCAACCGTGACAAGGCCGGGCTGAGGGACTTGCTGCGCGAGCTGCATGGCCAGCCAAGTGGCAACCCGATCGCCGTAGGCTTTGCGGACCAGGTGCGCCGCACTCAGACCTGGCTGCGCGAGATGTTCAACGATCTGGGCGGGGACATTGGCCAGATCGCAGACTACGGGGTGCGTCACACTCATGATGCTGATGCGATCCAGGCCGCCGGCTTCAATAGCTGGGCGGATACCGTGTTTGACCAGCTGGACTGGTCACGCATCGTTGACTTGAATACGGGCAAGCCCTTCGTGACGGACGCGGCCTTGCGGCCGAACCGTCCTCAGGCCTTGGCGTTCCTTCAGCGGATCTTCGACACGATCACAACGGAGGGCGCGCTGGATCGCGAGCCGACGATGGTGCTGGGAAGCAAGGCGCTCTATCGCAAGTACGACGACGCGCGTGTGCTGCACTTCCAGAACGGCGATGCCTGGCTGGCGTACAACGAACAGTTTGGCCGGACAGACCCATGGGCGGCCATGATCGGGGGCATGGACGCCATGGCCCGAGAGGTCGCCCTGATGCGGGTTTTCGGTCCGAACCCGAACGCGGGGCTGGCGTTTGCGGTCAACACCGCCGACATCATCGCGAAAAAGTCACGCGACCCCGGCCTGAAAAAGCGCGTCGCACAGGCGACAAAGCGCGCGCAGGTCCAGATGTTCCACGCGAACGGCGCGGTGAACCAGCCCGAGCATGAAGGCTGGGCCCGGTTCTTCTCTAACGTCCGGCACTTCAACGTGGCGACGAAGCTCGGCGCCACCATCGCGTCGGCCGTCACCGACACGGCCACGATCATCACGGGCGCGACGGCCATGGGCCAAAACCCGGCAAACGTCCTGGCGCGCGCCATGTCGTTGACCTTCAGTTCCGCATCACGCGAGACCGCCGCCCGCGCCGGCTTCGTCGCGGAAACGCTCATGTCGATCGCAACCAGTTCGGCGCGCCTCACGAACGATGTGGTGGCTGGTGACATCATGTCCCGGCTGTCCGGTTTCGTGATCCGTGCCCAAGGGCTTGCCCACTGGACCGACAGCATGAGGACGGCCGTTCAGATGGAAACGGCGGGACATATGGCCGGCGAGGCGGATCGGGCCTTGGCGGATCTGGACCCCATGTTGCGCAATCTCCTCGAGCGCAATGGCATCACGGCCGAGGACTGGGACGCCCTGCGTCTCGACCAGGGCGGGCGCTTCATCGCGCCGAACGGGTCCGATTTCATCGCGCCGTTCTGGTGGCTGGCTCATCAGTCGACGCTCCCGCGCACACGCGCGGAAGGCGTGGCGCTGCGGCTGCAGGCGGCGTTGATGGATCAGGCGGAGCTCTTCGTGCCTACCAAGCGGACGAGAGCCACCCGGTCGGTGCTCGGCGCATCGCGCCCTGGCACGGCCGGCGGCGAGCTGCTGCGGTCAACGCTGGGTTTCAAGAATTACGCCCTGTCCCTGACGATGGGGCAGATCCACCTCTATCGGTCGCTGCCGACGCCGCAAACCAAGGGCGTTTATCTGGCGACGCTCGCGGCCTCGATGCTGACCATGGGTGCAGTCGCGGTGCAGCTGAAGGAGCTGGTTAAGGGCCGTGACCCGCGACCGATGGACGAACCAAAGTTCTGGTTTGCCGCTCTCATGCAGTCCGGCGGTCTCGGGATCTTCGGCGATTTCGCATTCTCGGAGCGGAACCGCTTTGGGGGCGGCATTGAGCAGACACTGGCCGGGCCCGTCGCGGGCCTGGCCGGCGACGTGATGCGCATTCCCATGTCCAACGTCAACGCGATGATCGAGGGCGAGGAAACCAACCTGGGCGCCGACGTGGCGAATTTTGTCCGGTTCAACACGCCGGTTGCCTCGAGCTTCTGGCCGACGCGCGTGGCCTTCGATGCCGTGGTGGCGGATCAGCTGCAACTCTTGCTCGATGGGGATGCGGAGGCGACCTGGAAGCGCCAGGAGCGGAAGCAGCGGCAGGACTATGGAAACGGCAATTGGTGGGGTCACGGAGAGATGGCCCCGCAGCGTGGACCTGACTGGTCAAACGCATTGGGAGAGGGGCGTTGATCCTGATCCAGAACAGCCCCGGCCGCGCTGCGGCGTGGGGTTTGGCGGCAAGGCAAATGTGCCTGTCGCCCGGGTGCGCCCCGCAACCGCGAAAGAGGCATCGCCGGCGGGGCGCACCATCCACACCTGACACGGAAGGGCGCGCGCTATGGGTGTAGAGAAGCTGCCGGATCTGGAAGGCCACTTTATCGACGGGATCGGTCCATATCCGGTCGGTCATGAATACACGTATGGTTCAGTTCAACCGATTGTTCTGACTGATGACGGGCTGGTCTCGCTCCAGCCGGAAGAATACTCGATCGACCCGGACGCGTCGAAAAGCTCGACCTCCGACGGAAACGTGATCCTGACTGAGGCGGCCGCGGCGACGCATGACGGGCGCACGATGTATTTGGTTCGTGTGACGGAGGCCCGGCAGGTCTGGGAGGCTGTCTACTCGCCGCGTGAGGTGAGCCTGCAGGAGCAGCTTAACCGCATCACCATGGGCTTGCAGGATCTTGAGCGGCAGTTGGCGAGCACATTGCGCACGCCGACGCCGCGCGGTCCTGTGGGCGCCTTCGACGGCGCGCCCGCTGATCGCGGCGACATGATGCTGGCCTTTTCTCCGGACGGCACATCGCTGGTCACGGGGCCGACCACGACGACAGTGGCAGGTGTGAACGCAGACGCCCATGCCGCGGCCGCGAGCCAGACGGCTGCTGCATCGTCGGCACTGGCTGCGTCGCAGTCCGAGCAGGCGAGCCGGTTCTACGCGGAAGCATCGCAAGCGCCAATGCGCGACACCGTTGAAGAGGGCCGCGCATTGGTTGCCGATGGCGATCTGCACCTTCAACTGGTCGGCCGTGGCGTCAAGGTCTGGCGCCGGCTGGATGCTGCAAACTCCGACTTCGTGGCATGGCGGCATCGGCCCGGATACGACGATCCCGCGGCCCTGCTGGGAGCAGCCGACACCTATGGCCCCGACGAGATCCTGACCGACGTCGTGATGGGGCTGGCCTGGGCAACCTTGGACGAGGGTGGCGATGTCCAGATGGACAATGGTGCCGGGCAGCACTTGCGGCCGATGTATAGTGCCGGGAAGGTCTGGCACGCGGAAGCGTTCGGCATCTTCCCGGGCATCGGCGTAAACCATACGGCCCGCTTCAATGCCATGATCGCCGCCGCCAGCCGGGAGGGCGCCAAGTTAGGTGAAGGTGGGGCGCCGAATGTCTTCCTGCCGGCAGGTGTCATCAACCTCGATCCGAGCGCGCTTGCACTCCCCAGCGGTATCCAGATCATCGGTCAGGGTCCGAGCATCGCCTCGACGGGCTCGGCCGGGCCTTCGACCTATGGCACCTATCTGAACATCCTGGGCACGGGCACCGTGTTTACATCCGGCCAGGATCTGCATTCCCAAGATCCGGGCTCCGTGAACGTGAAGATCGCGAACCTGACGATCGGACGGGATGACCTCTATATCAACACTTCCGCCGATACGGCCCTCATCCAGGGGCACCGCCCGGCGCGATGGACGCTCGAGCACGTTCACTTCCGGCCGGGCCGGACCGCGGCGTGGAAGTCGACCGAAGCGTGGGACCTGTTCTGCATCAACTGCGAGATCGTCGGAGGCGGCCAGCCGGACGGCGATGCGGCGATCACCATGCTGAACAGCAATAACTCGTCCGCCAATACCAACAGCTCCAAGTTCATCGGCCTTCGGATCGAAAAGTCCAATGGGATGATGATGGATCTGCGCGGCAACCATCATCACATTCAATCCTGCAAGTTCCATGCCGGGTCCAACCTGTTGGGCGGCGCGCTCCGCCCCGCTATCAGGATCGACAGTCATACGCCGGTCATCGGCTGCCAACTGGTCAACTTCCAAGGTCCCGGCACGACCGTCGGATGCGACACCTTTATCGAGATCATTGGGCTTGGTTGTACGATCACCGGAAATAACTTCCGGAACAACGGGGCGCTGCCGAGCCTCATTCGTATCGAGGGCACCAACGCGTTTCATGGCCGCCATGTGATCGGTTTCAACGACTGGGACGAAGGTGGCCTCAACCCCCTGAGCGCGATCCTCGACAATCGGGAAGGCAACGGCCCGACCTGTACGCTCGGTCCAGAGGAAACCTACCGCTACTCGGGGCCGATGGCGGGGCAAAATGTTGCGGCGGCAAATATGTTCGCGCGCTTCTATGCCGGAGGCACACCGGCATTTGCTGGCACGATCGCCTATTTCAGGCAGAACGAGAACAACAAGGGGCCGGGGCTGCACGTTGTCTACTCGCCCGGTTTCGGTGCAGCAGATGGCGACGTCGCCCTGTTGGCGGAAAGCGGCAACTATCAGCGGTCGGTGGCCGTCATCCGTCAGACCCGCACGACAGGCGCGACGGAGCCGGAGCTTCTCATTGAAACCGGCAAGCTCGGCACTGACGGCCGGGACTTCATTGAGGGCGTGACGGACTACACGGGTGCGCCGACAACGGGTTTCCGCATCCGGCACGACGGCGCCTATTTCGTCGGGGCAGACAAGGTCATCGGCGCGCGGCAGCCGGCTATTGCCAACGTCACGACAACGGTGGGCACCGGGGCTATGCCAGCGGTGACTGGTAGCGCGCACATCAGCAACCCGGCGGCGCCCGATCCGGCCGAGCTCCTGAAACTGATCGTGGAGGTGAAGGCTCACTCTGAGAGCATCAACGCCTCCAACAAGCTCCACGGGCTGAACGCGTAACGAGAGGATCTGATGCAAGACAACGAATGGCTCTATGGCGCGGCTGTGCGCGTGATCGGCGCAATGGTTGGCGTCATGGCCTCGCTCATCATGGTGGCGCCGGAGGGCACGCGGAATGCCGTTTACCGCGCGCTGGTCGGTATCACCATGGGGGTGATTTTCGCGCCGTTGGCGGACAGCTTGCCCTTCATGACCTGGATGGGCGGCGACGACCTCGATGCCGTTCTGGCGCGGTCTGCGCTGACCGGCTTTGTCATCTGGTGGGTGCTCGAAGTGATCGCGCGCCTGCTTTCATCAAACGACTGGCTGGTCAGCCTTCTTCGTGAGACGGCCCGCCTGCGGAGCAATCGGGAGCCAAGAGAATGATCGCGGTCAGCTATGTCCTGGTGCCGGTCAACGTGATCTCTGCCGTCCTTCTGGCAGCCCTCGTCATGCAGCTGCGCTGGCCGCTGCGGATCAACTTCACCATGCGCCTGTTTTCGGCCCTGCTGTCCGTGTCGCTGCTGATGCACGCCGCCGAGCAGGTGCAGCTCATCCACGACTATCGCCCGCCGCGCGCCCTGAGCTGGATACCCGTCTACTTCGGGATGCACGGGCTGATCTGGTCGGCCGCGTGGCGGGTCTTTGTTCGTCGGCCTTAGCTGAAAGGAAAGCTACATGGGACTGAAACGCATCATCATCCACTGGACGGGCGGCGGCGGCCGCGCCAATGCCCTCGATACCCGCCACTATCACCGCCTGGTGGAACATGACGGCCGGATCATCTTCGGCACCGAGGAGCTGGCCGACAACATCGTGACCAGCGACGGCGACTATGCCGCGCACACCCGCGATCTGAATACCGGCTCGATCGGGATTGCCATGTGCGGGATGCGGGACGCCATCGAAATGCCGTTCAGCCCCGGCCCATCGCCCCTGACGGAGGTGCAGGTGGATGCAACCTGCGCCCTTGTCGCGGATCTCTGCCGGGCGCACGGCATCCCCGTCACACGCGAGACCGTGCTGACCCATGCCGAGGTGCAGCCGACCCTGGGCGTGCGCCAGCTGGGCAAGTGGGACATCGCCCGGCTACCCTACAAGCCCGACCTCGTGGGCGCCTATCCCGTGGGCGATTACCTGCGCGCGAAGATTAAGTCGTTCCTGGGCGAGGCCGCACCCGCGAGCAACCGGCCCGTGCTGCGCTTCGGCGACCAGGGCGCGGACGTGCGCATTCTGCAGGAGGACCTGGCCAGCCTGCGCTACTTCTCCGGCCGGCTTGATGGCAAGTTTGCCGAGCTGACGCGGGCGGCGCTGCTGGCCTTCCAGGCGGACAACGGGCTGGCCACCGATGCCGTGGCAGGGCAACAGACCTGGGCGATGCTGGCAAAGGCCGAACCCCGCCGGCTGCGTGACATCGAGCCCGCGGATCTCCGGGCCGAGGGCTCCAGCACGATGAAGGGCGGCGATGCGGCCGAGGTCGCGCTGACCGGGGGTGGGGTGCTGGCTGCGGTGCCTGTCGTGCGGGATCTGATGTCAGACACTCAGGACCTGCTGCCGACCCTGCAGCAGAACTGGCCGGTGCTGCTGGCAATTGGCGCGCTGGTGCTGGGCTACATCCTGATCCGGCAGATGAAGGCCGCTCGCATCGAGGACGCGCGCACCGGCGCGAACGTGGGCCGATGATGCGCTGGCTTGCCGGCAGCGCCCTGGGCCAAGCCGTCACCCACACCGTGGGCCTGCTGATCGCGGGCCTGCTGCTTTTCCACCTGGGCGCCCGTCGCGGCCGCCGCACCGCAAAGGACAAAGCCGATGCAAGGGATTTCCGCCGCAGCTCTGAGGTGCGCGCTCGTGTTGACCGTGAGCGGCTGCGCCGTGTGGCTCAACCGGCCGACATCCGGTATCGAGACTGAGCACACGCTTTGCAGGATCTGGGGCGAAGGTCTGTTCTTGCCGTCCAGGTCGGACACTCAGAAGACGGCCGAGGGGCTGACGGCGCAGATCTCCGACTACCGGGCGGCGTGCCCATGAAGGCCCGCGCCGTAGGGCAGCCTCTCCTCATACGACAAAGCCTCGCCTGGTGTGACAGCCGGGCGGGGCTTATTTGTGCTTCGGGCCGGATTTTGCGGCAGTGCAGAGAGTTTGCGCAGAAAAGTTAGCCAACGCTAATCAAGCACAACCATCACACTTGCTGCATTCCGTTGGATCACAGAAGGTAAACCTTCGATGGTTGCAAGGATCGTGGGACCGAGAATGCGAGTTGTCAGATTGTTTCACTGTCCCCTTTGCGGGCACCGGCTGCGGTTTGGCAGTTCGCGGTGCGGGGACTGCTTTTCTCCGACACCTTTCTACAATCACTTGAGGATAGAGTATCTGATCGTCACGATTGCCATTATACTGTTGGGACTAGTGGCGGTATCAGCGCTGGCTTAGCGGCACCTCGATGCTGACGTGATAGAACGCTAGGTGAGTGGGCCATCCGCTTGAAATCCAGCATTTGGTCGCCCGCGCTGTATCATTCAGGCTTGAGGACAAAGGGAAATTCCTCGTCTTCCATAATATCGATGGTCTCGTTGCTCGGCTTGTCAGCGCCAGTCTTTCTGATCGCTTCCATGTATAGCTGGCGTACATGTTCATACTTGACGAACCTCTGCACTGATGACCGGGCAGCGAGAACGGTCGCAGTATTTTGGCAGTTCACACACACCACTTGGTCAGGCTGATCTGACCCACCTGGCAGCGGTTCGACGTCGCCGTCGCATTGTCCGCATATGACGGTTGCTGAGAAGCCTTTTGGTATCGGGATCTGCATTCCGGAGCCATGCCCATTTTTTCGCAACCTATAATTGTTCCTCGGCATTTCAAGTTGCTTGCCAGCGCCAGCCTGGCGGGCGGCGTGCCCTAGCTATCCGACACCCTGACGGTTCGACATTTTGGAAGGTATTGGAAAGGAACAGAATTTTTCGACAGCCAAAATATTCTAAGTGTTTGAAAATACTTGATTGCTTCGTAATTTGTAATCAGTAGGTCCGCGGTTCGAGTCCGTGTGGGGGCACCACTAAGATCCTAAAAATACAGAGATATTCGTTTTCCGAGACAACTGTTGTCCGACCGTCCGAGATTATCCGACTCGGATGGTCCAGAGTGCGCAACAGATTGCGTTCGGAATCTCGCAATAACGGCGTAGAACTTACCTTCGTTGAGCCGCCTACATAGGTTTGTATTGCGAGAAAAGCTGCCAAACGCTGAGCAGTACCCATCAGTTTCGGCTCTGTCAGCGCCCGAGGTGCCTGCCACTCAGTCCCAAGATAAGGGGCAAAGAAGCTGACGATTGCCACTATCTTTGCCGGCCGTTGACCTAGTTTCCAAATGATCCTTGCAACCAAAAATTCTATTTCACCGTCTATCACAAGACGCGATGAGGCTGGTACGCTCATGGTCTGGACAAACAAAATGCTGAGTCGGACATGGGTTTTAAGAATACGAGACTTTGGACTGACGCTCTTGAAGCGCGGCCAGAGGACCCACACTGTGAAGAACGAGAAATGCTCAGGCAACAGCTGCTCAACATGCGCAGCAAAGTGGCTCAACTGGTTTCTCATATTCCGAATGACTGCAGGGGTCTCACTGTCCATGATATCTCGCATCTTGACGCAATGTGGGAAGCCGCTGAGCTCGTGGCTGGAGATAGTTGGAGCCTAAATCCCGCGGAGGCGTTTGTCTTCGGAGCTGCGGCGCTTGTCCACGATGCCGGTTTGACAACACTTGCTTATGAGAAGGGACGAGAAGGTTTGCGTGAAACCACTCTGTGGAAAGACGCGGCAACGGGTCTGGAAAACGGTGATAATGAAGACGCAATATTGTTCGAAGTCCTCCGAGGACTTCATGCAGAACAAGCTTCAATGCTTTGCACTCGAGAGTGGAAATCACAAACTTCCGGGACCATATACCTAATTGATGACAGCGAATTGCGCCTTTCATTCGGCGAAACCATCGGCAGGATTGCGCACAGTCACCATTGGAGCCCCTCGAGAGTTCAAGCAGATCTTCGCGAGACTGTCGGCGGAAGCCACAAATTGCCTCCGTCTTGGGTCGTCAATGAACGAAAACTTGGGTGTTTGATTAGATGCGCAGACGCCGCGCAAGTGGACCGAACTCGGGCGCCTATTATGGCTTATGCTGCTTTAGGACCCAGTGGGGTTTCAGATCTCCATTGGCGAGCGCAAAACAAGTTGAACCGGCTTACGCGAACCAAAGACGCTATCAACTTTACATCCTCGACATCCTTCTCTGTGGACGACGCTGATGCCTGGTGGGTAGCGTATGATCTGGCCCTACTACTTGATAGAGAAATAAAGTCGTCTAATGCGATACTTGGAGACATGGGGCTTGAAAGCTTCGCTGCTGCGCGCGTATCGGGAGTTGTTTCGCCAGCAGAGTTTTCTGAGCGGGTTCGAACAACGTCTTGGCGTCCGATTGATGCGAGCATAAAAATTTCAGACCCGCTTCTAATGGCGAGAACTTTGGGAGGGAGAAATTTGTATGGTCCCTCCCAAATTGTCCCGTTTCGAGAACTAGTACAAAATTCGGTGGACGCAGTCAGGGCGAAGCGATCTCTTCTAAACGCTGGTCGTGAAATGGGAAGTGTTTCAATTGTAATTGACCACCATCCATCAGATTCGGCTCTCGCAATTGTAACGGTTGACGATGATGGAATAGGCATGAGTGAGAGCACTTTAAGTACGACTTTGGTGGACTTTGGAAAGTCTTTCTGGAACTCTGAGGCCCTCATTGCGGAGTTTCCTGGCCTTAAGTCAAAGAAGGTGTCGGCTATTGGGAAATTTGGAATTGGGTTCTTTTCCGTCTTCGAAATTTCGGATGCGGTGAAAGTTGCTTCCCGTCGCTATGATCGTAACCATCCGGCGTAGGCCGCGGTCGCTGGCGTCACTCAGATCGTAGTTTTGGGTTTGCGAGGCCGCGGGGCCCATTTCTTCGCCAGCCGCTCGAAGCGTTCGATGATGGTGCCGGCCCCGGCATCCTCGGCGTCGAAGTCCCCGCCCGACCAGTGGACCATGTCCTCGTGCTGCTCGTGATCGGGATCGGCGAGGGCTTCGAGGAACTCTTCGTAGCCCCAGGCGCCGCCGACGTCCTCCGGTGGACAGGCCCCCGCGGCCTTCAGAAGCCGCGGATAGGTCACGCCCTGAGTGGCCTCGCCCACCCGCTCGATCCGGATGCTGTGGTCCCAGTCATCACCGAAGTCGTAGACATACTGGATCGTCCTGGTGGCGGTCTGGTCGAGCAGCTTTTCCAAAGTCATTTTCTTCGCGTCCATGGGGCCGTCGTAGAACCCGTCCGGGTCGGGCATGCCCCAACCGGCATCCCCCACCCGGAACTCGTAGAGATGGGTGTCGGTCCAGCCCATGGCCGCTTGGATGACCTCATGCAGCCGGTCGAGCCTGATCTTCAGCGGCACCTCGATGTGGCGCATCGGCATTGGCTCGACGTCGTTCAAGATGATCCGGAGGCGGGCGATCAGGGTCATGCGGCGATCCTTTGCCGTGTCGGGGACCAATTCCAAGGCAGGAGATCCGGCACCCGGGAGGCTGTCGTGCCAGGCAGCCGGGCGAGGACGTCGCCGAGCCAGGCCTGAGGGTCGACATCGTTCATCTTCGCAGTGACGATCAGCGAATACATGAAGGCGGCGCGGTCACCGCCGCGCTCGGAGCCGGCGAAGAGCCATGACTTCCGGCCAAGGGCCACACCGCGGAGTGCTCTCTCGGCCGCGTTGTTCGTCAAGCAGACCCGCCCATCCTCGAGGAAGCGCGTGAAGGCCTCCCATCGGTCTTTCTTGAACATGTAATTGATCGCCTTGGCGACAGGATTGTGCTTCGACATCGTGCCCTGCTCGGCGCGCAGCCAAGCGTGCAATGCCTCAACCAAGGGACAGGACAACCGGTGCCTGGCCTCGAGCCGGAACGTGGCATCATGGCCGTTGATCTGGCGTTCGATGTCGAAGATCGCATCGATCCTTGCCACCGCCTCCAGTGCGACAGGAGATATATCGTGGGCGGACTTGCCCTTGCGGACATTGCCCTTGATGTCGGCAAGCTCGAAGAACTTCCGCCGGGCATGGCTCCAGCAGAGCGCGCTTCCGGCCGGACCGGGATCACGATCGCCGCGATAGAGGTCGTTGTAACCGCCATAGGCATCGGCTTGAAGGATGCCCCGCCACCCGGCGAGATGCCGGTTCGGGTGAGCCATCTCCCGATCGCGCGAGAAGTAGAACAGCGCGGCCGGCGGCGCACCGCCCGCGAAGGGCCGGTCGTCGCGGACATAGGTCCAGAGCCGCGCGGTCTTCGTGCCGCCCCGGGCCAAGAGCGGCACCGTGGTGTCGTCGCCGTGCAGCCGCTCGGCGGCCAGGACATGGGCCCTGATCAGCGCATGAATCGGCTCCAGCGCAACGGTGCAGGCGCCGACCTGGTCAGCCAGGGTGGACAGGCTGACCTCGACACCTTCCTTGGCGTAGCGCTCGACTTGCCTGTTCAGCGGCTGATGCTGGCCGAACTTCTCGAACAGGATCATCGCCAGCAGGTTGGGCCCAGCCCAGCCACGGGGCGTGGGATGGAACGGCGCTGGCGGCTGGCTGATCTTCTCGCATGCCCGGCAGGTGAACTTCTCGCGGACCGTCTGGATCACCTTCCACTGCCGGGGAATGACCTCCAGCGTCTCGGTGATATCCTCGCCCATCTTCACGATGCGATCCGAGCCACAGCAGGAACAGGCCGTGGGCGCCGAAATCACCACGCGCTCGCGCGGCAGATGCTCCGGGAAGGGTTTGCGGGCCGGGCGGCGACGCTCGAACCCCGCGACGGACGTGGTCTTCACTACCTTCTCGGCGGCGATCTCGTCTTCAGTGGCTGCGGCCTCGAGTTCCTCAAGCTGCAATTCCATCTGGTCGATCAGGCGGGCGCGGCGCTCGGAGCTGTGGCCATATTGCTCGCGCCGGAGCTTGGCGATCTCAAGCCGGAGATGCCTGATCATCGCTTCCGAGGTCGAGACCACCGCCCGGGTCTGCGCCAGCTCGCTCTCTGCGGCCTCGGCACGGGCCTCCGAGGCCGCAAGCGCGGCGCGCAATCTGGTGATCTCGGAAGCGGCATCTGACATGGCCGAGACCTACCATGCAGGCATCGGAAAGCCCATAAGAATAAGGCTGGAGAAGCCAATTTATCCCGCCTTTGCAGGGCGTTGCGTCCAGCGCGGATTGCGCCAGTCGATCCCCTCCAAGAGATAGCCGAGCTGGGCTGCGGATATCTGCACCGCTTCACCACTTCCGCTGGTCGGCCAGATGAACTTCCCGGCCTCCAACCGCTTGGTATAAAGCGACATGCCGACACCGTCGTACCAAAGCAACTTTACCAGGTCGCCCTTGCGCCCGCGGAAGCAGAAAATCTCGCCCGCATGCGGATCACGTCCCAAACCCTGCTGCACTGTCAGCGCCAAGGTGTTCATCCCTCGCCGCATGTCGGTGACCCCACCGGCAATCCATACGCGCACCCCCGCCGGGAAGGCGATCATCGGCTTTCCAGGGCCGGCAGCAGCCGCGCCAAAACCTCTGGCTCCACCGACGAAGGGACGAGAAGCCGTCGCCCGTTCCTCAGCACGATCTCGAGCTGGACATCAGGCGTGCTGCGTGGCGCCTCCCGTGCGGTCGCGGGCACGGTCGGAGGTGCCATGGGCGGCGAAACAGCCAGCGGGATGAAGGAAGGCGGTGTCTCGGCGCCAAGTTCGCCAGCGCGATACTGGCGCCGCCATATCGTCAGCAGAGAGCGAGATACGCCATGCCGCCGCGCCGTGGCTGTCACCTGGCGATGCCCCAGGAAGCTCTCCTTCACGATCGCGATCTTGTCGCCATCGCTCCAGTGACGACGGCGCGGCGCATCCGCGGCAGAGAGGACTTCAATCTCGGGTCTGAACTTATGGTCGGCCATAAGGTCGGACTTAGCACCGACGCTGAAACCCCGTCAGACGGCCTCCACCGGAGGCATACCTATGATCGCGGGCTGGATAATACCAGAGTTCTTGATTTTAGAGGGTTGACCGCTCGTCCACTACTGCGTGAGGGCGGACAAGATGAGCTGCCATTCGGCGTCAACACAAGGGTTACGCTTGTTGTGAGGAAGTCCTCCCTTGATGTGGGTTTTCAAGAAAAACGTATCTACTCAAAACGTTACGGGGGCGTGATCGTAGAAGAAAATGTTATTTCAGAAGGTCTTAGGGTGGCCTTGCGCCAAATGTGCGCATTCCTCGATGTCAAGATAGTTTTCACAGACAAGAGAAATGGGTCGAGTTTTATTCATTCTCCAGATGTTTATGGAAAAGATGGCGAAAATTTGTTGCGGGAGCTCGGCATTGAAAAACTCGTCCGGAAAGACAACTTCAACCCCGAGGAAAGCTTGAGGCCAGTTGCGAAACCTGATGGAGATGCTTTCGGAATTGCGGCATTGGACGTCAATTCTCTAGTCAAAAATGAAGGCAATTTTTATGGCTATATCTCCGTTGGTGGAATTGTTTCAGCGGATGTCGGTCCGCTGCGTAGGTCCAATTCGCGCTTAACTGTTCCTTATATTGGCGTCATTGAGGGCGAAACGGAGCGCGCTGCGAGAGACATTTCGTCGATTACAGCGCCTGACGATGTAATAGAAGCTTGGCTTAAGGAGCAGATCTCGCTGATTGATGAAAGTCTGCTTAAGAAATCGGAGCAGATGCTTATATCGTCTCACTTCTATTCTGATATGGGCATAGAAATCCACCTGCCTTTTGCTTTTTGCAAGGGTAAATTTTTGACCGCAAAAGAAGTTCTGATGGAGCTTGAGGATCTGAAGCGGGTTTGTATCCCCCTTAATTTTCGATACGACTCTTTTCTCGAGGTTGCTGGTTACAATTCTCTCACATCTGAATTTTTTGAGGTTGAGACTGTGCCTGGTGTATTTGTTCTGGGGGAGGATTCAAACAGATTGGTGGATGAGGATGTCGCGCGAGACATAAAAAGGAATGGTTCTGGGAGGGTATCCATAGGGCAGCTTGGCGCTGGGTGGCGATCGGGGGCGGCTTTGTTAAAGATGTTGGAGAAGAAATGGGGTAGCGAACTCGAGTGTGAGTTCCGTAGAGCGCCTATTTTTAAGACAAGGATAGCGAGCTTGGCGGCCAAGAGGTGGGTGCTAGATATCGCACGCAATGATTTGACGCCCACGACCTGATTGTTCCGACGCTGAGCATGCGAAGTAGGTCCGGTCTAGGCCTGAGGCGGACGCGCTTGGCTGAAGACTTTGCCAACACTTTGGGCCCGAAAGGCGTGACCTGCCACGGGATTTTTCCTCCACCGTCGATTAGAGTCCGGCCCAACCTGAGGACGGACAATGAAGCGAACGAGATTCACGGACGAGCAGATCATCGGCATCCTGGCCGAGCATGAGGCCGGCGCGAAGTGCGCCGATCTATGCCGCAAGCACGGCATGTCGGAAGGCACCTTCTACAACTGGAAGGCCAAGTTCGGTGGCATGACGGTATCAGAGGCCAAGCGGCTGAAGGCGCTTGAGGATGAGAACGCCAAGTTGAAGAAGCTTCTGGCCGAACAGATGCTGGATCTGGCGGCGATGAAGGATCTGGTTTCAAAAAAGTGGTAGGGCCCGCGGTGAAGCGCGAAGTCGTCGCCTATCTTCAGGCTGAGCATGGCCTGTCGGAACGGCGGGCCTGCCACATCGTCGGCGCGGATCGCACGATGATCCGCTATCGATCTCAGCGCGCGCCGGACACGGTTCTGCGCGGCCGGTTGCGGGACCTGGCCAACGAGCGTCGGCGGTTCGGCTACCGGCGCCTGTTCGTGCTGCTGCGCCGCGAGGGCGAGCCCTCGGGGATCAATCGGATCTATCGGCTCTACCGCGAAGAAGGGCTGACGGTGCGCAAGCGGAAGGCGCGGCGCAAGGCGGTCGGAACGCGGGCACCGATCCTGGTCGAGGCGCGACCGAACGCCCGTTGGTCATTGGATTTCGTCCATGACCAGTTCGCCAACGGCCAGCGCTTCCGCGTGCTCAACGTGGTCGACGACGTCACCCGGGAATGCCTGGCGGCGATCCCGGACACCTCGATCTCAGGGCGCCGTGTCGCGCGTGAACTGACGGCCCTGATCGAGCGCCGCGGCAAGCCCGGCATGATTGTCAGCGATAATGGGACGGAGCTGACCAGTAACGCGATCCTGCGGTGGTGTTCCGAGCACCGGGTCGAATGGCACTACATCGCGCCGGGCAAGCCGATGCAGAACGGTTTCGTCGAAAGCTTCAACGGCCGGATGCGCGACGAGCTGCTCAACGAGACCATGTTCCGCAATCTGGCCCATGCGCGGATCGTGATCGCAGCCTGGGCTACGGACTACAACACCGAGCGCCCCCATTCGGCCTTGGATTACCAGACCCCGGCTGCCTACGCGCGGACCCTGACCACCGCAATCGCCCGCCCCGCTGCGCGAGATGAAAGCTCCGCGCGCCGGGCGATTGCTCAACCTGCGCCAACCGGCGTAAACACTAACCGGGCTCCGGTCGTGGCTGGATGAAAGTTCAGTGGCAGGTCACGGTGAACCCTTCGAAGCGCGGCGCACCTTCGTGCAGCTTGCGTGTCTGGCCCGCACGGGCGTGGGAGGCGCGGAATTCCTCGCTGGTGGTCCAGGCGCGGAAATGCGCCTCCGTTTGCCAGACCGTGTGCGAGGCATAGAGAACGCGGCCGTCCGTCTCGGGTCCCTTCAGCATGTGAAAGGACACGAAACCCTCCATGTCCTGAAAGCGGCTCTCGCGGCTCAGCCAAAGCTCCTCGAACTCTGCGGCGTTCTCCAGCGGCACGGTAAAACGGTTCATGGCAAGATACATGGGGGCGTCCTCAGTTGGTTTTAAAGGTTTTGCAGGGGTCATCGCGCGCTGCGGGCGGCACGACCCGGATTTCGTCGAAGGGCACGCCGCTGTCTGCTTCGACGAAGCCCAAGGCATAGGTGCTCACGTCCGGCGCGGCGCGGGCGATCATCGCAGGGATTCCCCAGTCGGTACGGGCATGGCCATTGCCGGCAATCACGGCCACGGGCGGACCGTAGGTCTCCAGCGCCTCTAGCGCTGCCCGGGCGAAGACCGCGTCGCGATAGCGCTGGACCGCGACCATCCCGTCCATCATTTCCAAAGGCATAGCCGCGCAATGCGCGTCGAACTGAAGCTGCCTCCTCGCCTCCAGCTGGTCCTCCGGCAAGTCCGTGTCCAGCCCGAAATGCCCGGCATCCGGCCCGAAGAGCGTGGCGGCACCGTCGGAATAGACCCTGCGCACCGCCTCGCGCGGGGCGGCGGCCCCCACGATGCGCGAGTTGCCCAACCCGTCGAAGATCGGCGCATAGATTTCGAAGTCGCTCCAGCCGCTGGCCTCCCATGCGTCGGCGATAGCGTCGCGGTTGGCGTCGGCCACGCGCGCCTCCTCCGCGGTCAGCATCTCGAAGACGACAGCGGTGGGTTGCAGGTCGCTCAGGGCGGCGGCCTGGCCCAAATGTGCGTCCGGATTGTCATGGACCTCGCCCAGAATGACGATATCGGCCACGGGATCGGCCAGCGCGGGTATCGCGAGAAAGAGCAGCAGGGCAGTGGGGATGGAGGCGTTCAGGGGCATTGCTTTCTTTCAGGCAGTGGCCGCATGCGGCAGGATATAGGGTGTTCCGACCGGTGGCGGCGCCGAAACGCGCAGGTCACAGCCGTAGGCGCGCGACAGGATGCCATCGCAAAAGACCTCGCGTGGCGTGCCAAAGGCCAGACGCTGACCCTCTGCCAGAACGGCGACACGGTCGGCGAACATCGCGGTGAGGTTCAGGTCATGCATGACGGCGATCACACCCCCGCCCGCGCGGGCGAAAGTGCGCGCGATCTCCATGACTTGCAACTGATGCGCGATATCGAGGCTGGAGACCGGCTCGTCCAGCAAGAGCCAGCGCGGCCGACCGTCCTCGACCGGGGACCAGACCTGCGCCAGCACGCGGGCCAGCATCACACGCTGCGCCTCGCCGCCCGAGAGTTCCTGAAAGGTCCGTTCGGCGTAGTGGTCAAGGCCGACCCGGGCCAGCGCCTGCATCGGCACCTCTGGTCGATCCCCGGCGGTGCCCGCCTGCACACCCAGCCGCACGACTTCGAGCACGGTAAAGGGAAAGGCGAGCCTTGAGGCCTGCGGGAGCACGGCGCGCTCGGACGAGAGTTCCCAGGGTTTCAACCCGTCGATGTCGCGCCCGTTCAGCATGACGCGGCCCGAGTATGGCAGTGACGCCGTCAGCGCCCCCAGCAGCGTCGACTTGCCCGAGCCATTCGGCCCGACGATGGCGGTAAATTCGCCTGGCTCTGCGCGCAAAGACACTCCGCGCAACGCTTCGCGACGCCCGTAGAACACGCGGATATCCTCGGCAATCAGGCTCATAGGTCCACCAGTCCGCGACGCTTCAGCAGGATCCAGAGAAAGACCGGCGCGCCAAGCACGGCGGTGACGATGCCGATGGGCAGCTCGGCGGGGGCGATGACCACGCGGGCGATCACATCGGCGAGAATAAGCATGGTCGCGCCCAGCAGCGCCGCATTGGGCAAGAGCGTGCGGTGATCGGGGCCGGAGGCGAGGCGCAGCAGATGCGGCACGACGATGCCGATAAAGCCGATCCCGCCCGCGACGGCGACGGCGGCGCCGGTGGCTCCGGCGACCGTCAGGATCGCAACGGATTTCATCCGCTGCACGTCGATGCCGATATGGGCGGCTGTGGCCTCTCCCAGCGCCAGCCCGTTCAACCCGTGCCCAAGGGTGAGCGACGCGGCAAGCGCCAGCAAGACCAGCGGCCCGGCGGCCAGCACCTTGGCCCAGCTTGCGCCGGCGAGCGACCCCAGCCCCCAGAAGGTCAGGTCGCGCAGCTGGCTGTCGTCGGCGATATAGACCATCACCCCCGACAGCGCGCCCGCCAGTGCGGCAAGCGCGATGCCCGCCAGCAGCATCGTCGCTACCGAGGTGCGACCGTGGCGGGTGGCGACCTTGTAGAGCAGGAGCGTCCCACCCCAGCCGCCAAGGAAGGCGGCGATCGGTACGAGGTGCGGCCCGACCAGCCGCGCGAGGCTCAAGGGCAGCAGGCCCCCCAGGACGATAGCGAGGATCGCGCCGAGGCCCGCCCCGGCGCCAACGCCGACGATGCCGGGATCGGCCAGCGGGTTGCGGAAAAGCCCCTGCATCACCGCGCCGGAAACGGCCAGCGCCGCCCCCACGAGCGCCCCCATGGCCAGCCGGGGCAGACGGATGTCGAACAGGACGACGCGCTCCATCCGGCTCAGCGCCTCGCCCTGCGCCAGCTTGGCCAGCAGGGCAGTCAGGCGCACGTCGGTCGCTCCGGTCTGCAGGCTCAGCGCACAGGCGACCAACAGCGCGGCCGCCAGCAGCCCGTGCAGCGCGCGGGCCCGTGCCAGCCTGTCTCGTGGCGGCGTGAAGCTGTCGGAAATAGCGGCCACCGCTCAGGCCTCGTCGCCATAGAGCGCCGCGTTGAGATCGCGCACCGCCTCTGCCGTGCGCGGGCCGAAGCCCAGCAACAGCAGCCCATCCATGCGCACGATGGCACGGGCCTGCGCCGCCGGGGTCAGGCGGATCGCGGGCATCTCGAAGAGGGCATCGTTGTCAACGCCGTGGCTGCCGCCGCGCGTCATCATCAGGATGACATCTGGCGCGGCCAGGCCCACTGCTTCGTCGGTGATCTGCTTGTAGCCTTCGTACGCCGTGACCGCGTTGACGCCGCCCGCCATGCGGATGATTGCATCCGCCGCCGTGCCGGTGCCGCTTGCGTTGATCTTGCCGCCCTCGGTCGAGAGCACGAAGAGCACGCGTTTCTTCTCGGCCTCGGGCCGGTCGGCGTCGCCAATTGCCGCGGCGAGCGCGCGGCCGACCTCGTCCTTCAGTTCACGGGCTTTTTCAGGCACGTCGAGCGCCGCGCCGATCACCTCGATCTTGTGCAGGATCCCTTCGGCGTCGAGCGCGTTCGGCACCTCGACGAATGCCACATCCGCCGCGCGGATCACGTCAAGAGCCTCGACCGGGCCCGCGCCTTCCTCGGAGAGAATGAGCGAGGGGCCGACAGAGAGCACGCCTTCAGGCGACAGCGCTCGCATGTATCCCACGTCAGGGAGCGCCATGACGTCGGGTGGATAGCTGGAGGAGGTGTCGCGCGCTTTCAGCCGGTGCTGCTGACCCAGCGCCACGACGATTTCCGTTACGGAGCCGCCGATGGAGACGACATCGGCATGGGGGTTTGGCACGCCCGAACTTTGTTGCGCGCCAACGTTCAGCGCGAGCAAAGCCACAAACATTGACACCATGAGCGCCGTATAAGCCGCAAAATCACCAGACCTGCCTGCCTTGCAAAACATCTCTTCGAACCCTTTTTTGTATCGTCGGCATGCTACTGCTGCCGTTTTCCCTGCATCTGGAACTGTCCGGCCAGAAACGGCAGCATCCGTTTTTCGTGGTCACGAATACGACGACGACTGCCGTGGCCATGCCGCGCAGGCCGTTGCGTCAAACCTCGTCACGCAGCCACGCTTTCAGCGGCGGGAAGCGCCTCCACGATCCGCGCCCAGTCCGCGCGTGAATCGCGGCCTTCCTTGCCGAGGCCGAAGACCTGGAAAATGATCCCGCCCTCGGCGTCGAATGCTTCGACCGAGACCGCCGGGCCGCGCTGGGTCGGCTTTTCGACGGCCCAGACCTCCGCCACCTTGTCGAGCCGCAAGTGCAGGTTGAAGCCCGGGTCCATGACATTCTGCCATGGCCCCATGGGCTTGAGGGTGCCGATCTTGCCGGAGTGGATCTGTATGCAGCCGCGATTGCCGACAAAGATCATCACCTCGATACCTGCCGCCTGTACCGCCTCCAGCATGGCATTGGCCGCGGAAGGCTCCAGCGCCCGCACGAAAGGCGCGCCCGCGATGCGGTAAGCGCCCAGACGGTTCATCTTGAGCCTGGAGCACAGACGCAGGAACTGGTGGGTATCGGTCAGCTTCGCCCATTCCGCGCGCAGCATGTCGACCTTGTCGGGGCGGGCCTTCGCAGCCTCGGTCGGCGTGCGAGGTGCGACCTCCTGACCTTCGGACTGATCGTCCAGCGCAAGCTCCGCCACGATCCCTTCCCACAGGTCATGGTTTGATCCGGCGCGAAGGTGAATCTTGTGAACCGCGTCGCCCGCCGCATCGAAGATCTGCAACGAGCGGCGGGGGGGCTGCCCTGCGTCTGCCTGCGTTTCGACGGCGTAGGCATGGACCCAGTGCGACGGGAAGATTCGCAGGTCGATCTCCTCCGTTAGGGTCATCGCGGCGTGTTCGCCCGGATGGTAATTCCCGTAGGTGCCGACCTTTTCATGCACGCAGGCGCTGACACGGGTCAATGCCATGACCTCTCCCAGCCGTTCGGCGGCGGGAACGATCAGGTCGGGATGGGCTGCGATCCGCGCTGTGCCCTGACCGATGCTGGCGGCGACGAGCTGCGCCTCGGAAATCCCCATGGCATCTGCGGCATCGCGGGCGCGCAGCTTGGGATTGTCAGCCAGAAAGGCACGAATGGCGGAAGGGTCAGACAGGGCTTGCTGCGTCATGGGCATCCTCGGAGGGTTCAAGTGGTCCGATGGCTGCGCGCGGAGGGAAGCGGTGCGTGGCTGTCTCAAATTACTTGACTGTTTTAGTGCGATAAGGTTAACGCTGCAACCCATCGCGATAATGGGTATCGCAAAATAATCACAACCGCCCCGCAAGCCTTCGCAAGCCATGGCCTAAAACTCACGAAGGATGGCGCGAATGCTCACCTCCCTGATGCGCGGCACGACCGCGCTTGTCTGCCTCTCACTGGCCATGCCGGCCATGGCGCAGGACAGCGACCCCGGCTTTCTCGGAACGCTGGTTCTCACCAGCGGCAAGCGTGACCTCAGCTTTGGCACAGCGCTGTCGCGAACGGTCGTTGACGAAGAGGAAATCCAGGACCGGCAAGCCAGCACCGTGGCGCAACTTATCGATTCGGTGCCCGGTGTCACGCTGGTGAACGGCACCACGCCTCAGGGCTCGGGGATCAACATCCGTGGCTTTGGCGCCAATACGACCTACGGCAGCGACCAGAAGATCGCCGTCATGATCGACGGCGCCACGGTCGGTTCCGAAGAGATCTACCGCATCGGCACGCAGCTGTTCACCGATCCGCTCCTCTATCGTCAGGCGGAGGTGCTGCGTGGGACCATCGGCAGTTTTGCCTACGGATCAGGTATCGTTGGCGGCGTGGTGAAGCTGGAAACCAAGGATGCTTCGGATTTCACCGGCGGTGTGCCGGGGTTCGGCGGCTCGCAAACGCTGGAATACAGTTCGAACGGCGATGGTTTTGCCACCTCGACCAATCTCGCGTGGATGCCGGCTGAGGGCGCAGAGTTCCTCCTCAACTATACGCTGCGCGACCAGGATGACCTGACCGCCGGAGACGGGAAAACCATCGGCAACAGCGCCTTCCGCACGCCTTCCTACCTCGCCAAGGCGAAGTTCACCTTCGGCGCGCACGACTCTCATTCGCTGACCTTCAGCCATTCCCGCACCGTGGCCGATGACAAGAACGTGCCCTACGACCAGTTCCAGACCTCCGCCGCTTCTTTCGGAAGCGTGGACCGGTTGACGGATACGGAGCAAAGCACGCTGGAGTACCGTTACAATCCCGCGAATGACCTGATCGATCTGACCGCCACGCTTTCCTATGCCGACCAGCAGATCGACACGACCTATATCGACGGCAGTTCGGAATACCAGTTCGGGTCGGCGGAGGACTTCTGCGCCAGTTCCTTCACCGGGGTGGTCTGTGCCGACAACCGTTACCAGACCAAGAAGCTGACGATCTCCAACCGCGCGCTCTTCGCCACAGGTATGGTGCAGCACGACATGCTGGCCGGGGTCGAGGCCATCCGCAAGGAGCGGCTGAACGCCTCATCGGCGCCGGGCGGCACGGATCGGCGGCTGGCGGCTTTCGTCGTGGACGAGATGACCATCGGTCAGGTCACCGTCACGCCCGCGCTGCGGTACGAATCCTCGCGGCTCGAAAGCTCCGAGACGCTGGTCGGAGTGCCGCAGAACTATGAAAAAGATGCGCTCATGGGCGGGCTGGCGCTGGGATATGACTTCGGTAACGGTTTCTCGATCTTCGGCTCGGCGGCCTATACCGAGGGTCTGCCGCTGATCGACGATCTGGGCGCCTCCGCGACGTCCCAGCGCCGGCTCGACATGACGGAGAAATCCAAGACCTTCGAATTGGGCGCGGCCTACACCGGGATGGATGTCTTTGCGCGGGGCGACAACCTGACCCTGCGCGGCAATCTCTACAAGACGGAGCTTTGGGACATCACCACGTACACCGCATCGGGCGACACCTCGACGGACCTCGACCGGGTGGAAACCAAGGGGGTCGAGCTGGAAGCCTCCTATGGCATGGCTTCGGGTCTTTACTTCGACCTCGCCGGGCACGTCGGCGAAGGCACAGAGTTCGACCCCGATGGCACCAGCGCCGTATGGCGCAACAGCGCGTCGGACCGTGTGCAACTGGCCATCGGCCGGAAGTGGGACGACCGTCTCGACCTGAGCTGGGAAGTCGTTCATGCGACTGACCGCCGTGATTCCGCCGGCGCCGACCTGTCGGACGCCACGGTCCACAACCTGCGCGCCACATGGCGGCCCGCCGATGTGAAATGGCTGGAAGGGTCGGAAGTGCGGTTCGGCATCGAAAATGCTCTGGACCTCGACTACGTCGGGCATCTGTCCTCGGCCACGCGCAAGGCGCCGGGGCGTACCTTCAAGGTGGCGCTCACCAAGTCCTTCTGAGGCCCGCAGGACCGGGGGCATCCCCTCCGGTCCACTTAACCAAGCTATCTCATCGGGTTAAGGCGTGACCAGAAGCGCAGCCCGCCTCGGGCTTTCATGTTCAGCCAGCCCGGTGGGAACGCCCCTCATCACGGTGCCAGCTATATACCCGTCCTCATGCAGGAGACCGCAAGAATGCCACGTGCATTGACTTCGCTACTTGCCGTGACCACCACCGCGCTGCTGGCCTTCCCCGCCCAGGCGCAGGAGGATGCGTCCGACAAGCTGACCATCGAACTGAACTCCATCGAAGCGCAGGACGGCAATTGCCGCATGAGCTTTGTCGTCTTGAACGGCTTTGAAACCGACCTGAAATCCGCCGTCTTCGAAGCGGTGCTCTTCGACAAATCCGGTGCGGTGGACCGGATGACCCTGTTCGACTTCGGGGCGCTGCCAGCGATGCGGACCCGTGTCCGGCAATTCGTCGTGCCGCAACTCAACTGCGACACCCTCGGGCAGGTACTGATCAACGGCGCGCAGACCTGCGAAACGGATACCGAAACGACCGCCGTGGAAGATTTCTGCGGCAAGGCGCTGAACCTGCGCTCGCGGATCGACGTGGAGGTGATCGGCTGATGATGGAGTTGCGGAATGCGATCGAGCGGATCTACGACCTTGGCGGGCCGGTCGTGCTGCTGCTCTGCGCCATGTCGGTCGTGGTGCTTTCGGTGGTGCTCTACAAGCTGTGGCAATTCCATTCGGCTGGTGTCGGGCGGCACATGGCGCTTGGGCAGGCGGTGGCAGCATGGGACGGTGGGGATCGGTCCGATGCGCGGCGGCACCTC